>JAKPII010000486.1 GCA_029549885.1 Planctomycetota bacterium | reverse complement strand
TCCACGCGCGACCGCAACTGTCGGTTCCAATTTAGCATCAACGGGTCGCCAATGGGCACAATCATCACAACTCCTATCCGAACAGCCAAGTTGACTATCCAACTTAATGATCCTGACGACAACGACGTCATCACCAAGGTCGAGCTGTTTCAAGATGGCGAACAACTCGAGGTTTTTGAGCCAAATCAAAAGGATGTACTTCTGGAAAAGACTTATACGCCGTCAGAAGGAAAGCACTATATTTGGGCCAAGGTGACCCAAGCCGACGGGAATCTTTTGTGGGGCGCCCCGATCTGGTTCATTGCTTCTGGCAAGGCGGAATAAGAATGTATCCCAAAAAGTCTCCCTCTCCCTCTGGGAGAGGGTTGGGGTGAGGGCAAGCGAACGTCGGAGTTGATCGAGAAAATCGGCAGCGATTCGCGCCACCCTCATCCCTGGCCCCTCTCCCGCCCAGCGGGTGAGGGGAGATCATGGGAAAGGCTCTAAGCTTGATAATTCGGCTGTTGGGTTCTCTGTCAAACCATTATGGGGAGGTACAACCATGACGCGCGTCAGTCAGTTATGCGTGGGAATGTTGGTGCTTCTATTTGTTTTTGCAACCAGGGCGGGGAATACCTTTGCGGAACCGACAGCCGCAGATCGCCCGAATGTCCTCTTTCTGCTGGCTGACGACCTGGGTTGGGGAGACCTGAGCTGCTACGGTAACCGAAAGTTTCGCACGCCAAATCTTGATCGGTTAGCCCGGGAGGGAATTATTTTCACCCAGTACTATCAGGCCGGCTCCGTGTGTTCACCAACGCGGGCGGCACTGATGACGGGTCGTTACCCGGCGGAGTTGGCCATCCACGGTCACTTGGCGACTCCCGAGCAAAACGCGGCCCGCGATATGCCCAATTTCCTCAATCCCCAAGTTCCGACTCTTCCGCAACTTTTGAAAAAGGCAGGATATACGACAATTCACGTGGGAAAATGGCACCTGGGCGAGCCGTCGCCCGAGATGGAAGGATTGCAGACCTATGGGTTCGACGTAGCCCGATGGATCGACTGCCGGGAAGGTGACCGAAATCTTTGGAATATTCAGGAACGTCCGGTGGCATCGCGGGAGCTCGTTGACGCAACAATCCAAGCCCTAAAGGAGGTTAAAGATCGTTCGTTCTACTGCCAGTTGTGGTTCAATGATCCGCATGCGTTATTGGCGCCCTCTGTCGAGCAAATGGCCCCATTGCGAAGGCAGGTCCCAGAAGGATTCACCAGCCCCTTCATGGTGTATGCTGCTACGGTGATGGAAATGGACCGTCAAATCGGTCGGCTCCTCAATGCCCTGGACGAACTTGGGCTGAGGGAGAACACCTTGGTCATCTTTTCCTCCGATAACGGGCCGGAGGATATCGACATCGCCAATGCCTCGTGGTCAGCCTATGGAAGTGCAGGACCTTTGCGGGGACGAAAGCGAAGCTTGTACGAAGGGGGAATTCGCGTTCCATTCATTGTCCGCTGGCCTGCCGGGACACCCAGCGGGCTGGTTAACAACGACACGGTGATCTGCGGTGTCGATTTCTTGCCCACCATTTGTGAACTGGCTGGCGTGGCATTGCCTGAAGACGTCAAAGCCACATGCCGAGGTGAAAGCATGGTTTCGGCCATTCGAGGGGATAGAACCGCGCAAAGGCGGACAACGCTCTTTTGGGAATGGCGATTTCGGATTGCCAACCACCCTTGGAACCGCAGCCCCATCCTGGCGGTTCGGGAAGGTCCCTACAAACTCCTTTTCAATCCCGATGGCTCGCGTGTGGAACTCTACGAAATACCGAAGGACTCTGGCGAGTATAACAACATTGCGGAGAAAAAGCCCGAGATTGTCAAACAACTCATGGAGAAAGGTCTAGCCTGGCAGAAGACACTTCCGCCTGGACGATTCGACAAAGATGCCGGCCAGGCCGATTATCCCTGGCCAACGGAATAGGCGGAAAGTCCTAAGCACTTTGAGCGACTGGCAGCGGCAATCGGGCATTCGCCGCGAGTGGGAGGAATATTGTTCCACAATCGAGGAACTGGTCGGCCGGTCTCCTGAGCATATCCTGGTGTTCGACACGGATTGGGTCTTGAAGATGGCGAAAGGCTTACAGGAGCTATTGGCGTTTGCGGGCATTCCGGCCGAGCGGCAGGTGGCGGCCCTGAACTTCGGGTAAACTGGTCGCATCGGCGGAAAAGGTGGCGAATGTGGACAAGGTTCGCCACGTGTTCGGCCAAAGCAAACACTTGTGACGACGCCTGCTCACCAAGTATGGCTCGGAAGAGGCTGCGTCCAAAGGGCTACAAGACGCGGTGGTAAGAAAACCCGGACGTCGCGGAATCACGTCAAGCGTGTTCGCGAACGCAGAGGTGGTGCTAGAGGGCCAAAAATCATCGACAAGAGCTGGATTGATCCTTCGGGAATAGTTCGGATCGGCACCGCCTACATTCCGTGTCGTACTTCGTGAGCCGCCTTAGATGGACGACTCGATTTATCTTACTGCACTAGAGCGAGCGGTAATGGAAATGCTCCTTGCAGGCGATCACCCTGTTTTGGCAGTTCTCCGCGCGCAGTTCGATCGCGCGAAGGTGGCACAAAGCGAATTCAGCGGAGTGGGTTTCTTCACTCATTTTGAGGTACCCCCTGATGTCCCGAGGCTTCGCGGACGCAAATCCTTCGAACTGGGTGATGTTCACGCTGACATCCCGGGACTCAGTGTGGGGGTTGGTTTCATTCTGTTCATTAGGGAAGGCGCGATCGATTTCCTGGAGGGATTTACGTACGGCGACGACCGTTGGCCTGACAAAATCGAACAATATACGCTGTGTTACGAGAAGAACATTGGTGGAACCGTCGTGCCAGCCGCCGAGCGCGATTGGGAGTCGCTTAGGAAGAAGCTTGAAGAGCTTTAGTACGGAGGCCATCTTGTCCCTCAGGGCTGGGCGATTGCGGCCATCTGCGGAGACCTGGCACGTCGGTGGCAGCTATCAGAACGCCACCTATGACGACTACAATTACGAGTACCGGTGGACCAAAACCTGGCAGGGCCAGGGGGCCGGCGCCGCGAGTAGCTTGGCCACGAACCACGTGACCGGCCTGGAGGACGGCGCGGCCACCGGCTGGTGGAGCTAGTCCATTATGTAGGGCAGAGGAAACGTTTCCCCGAGGGGTTACCGAAATGAAGCATCCGTCTGTTCGCTTTTACGTTCTCCACAGGGGTGTCGGCCTGCATGGTTGCGATGCCGTACACACCGACGATGCCGTAATCGGCGAGCCGCCCCGCTGCGAAGCGTGTGGCAAATTCATCGGGATGCGGGCTTGGCTGCCGCCGCTGAAGGTGAACTTCTGGGTTTGCCGCCAGGGATACCGTGACCTTATATATCCGCCCGGTGATGACATTCTCGTTTCGTTGCGGTTCAGAGAGATATTCGCGGATAAGGGGCTGCGAGGGCTAAGCAGTTTTGACCCGGTGGAATTGGCGAAGGTCCGACCTCGGAGCCGAGCCAAAGAACCACCGCCCGCCTACTTTCGCGCGTTGGTATGCCGTAGTCAGGCGGTGGTAGACGAGGCGGCCTCGGGGTACGAAGCGAGAGAGCCAGGGCCCACCTGTCCGGTGTGTCTTGTGGGGCCGCCGGTAAGCCGGTGGAAGGGCATCGTGATCAAGGAGGAGACTTGGCCAGGAGAAGATATTTTTATCCGCGCGGTGGCGGCGGCGAGATCATTGTTTCTGAGAGATTCAAGCAGATATGCGAACGGCACGCGGTAAAGAACGCCTGTTTTGTTCCGGCGGAAGA
>JAKPII010000485.1 GCA_029549885.1 Planctomycetota bacterium | reverse complement strand
GCCGGTTGGAGCCCACCTGTCGGACAGACCTTCATGCACATACCGCAAGCCGTGCATCGGGCGAGGAACTCCGGTTCGGGCCGTGCTCCCGGCGGTTGGATAAGACGCGGATGATAGATCGAGGCCCGTCCCTGCGGTGTCGCCCGAAAGAGGGCAAGGCTCGTTAGTCCCCCAAGACCAGCCCAAAAAACGCCGCGGCGAGTCAACCCAACCGGATTGAGAGGCGGCTCCTTCTTCCAGACGAGCGGCTGCAAGGTAAAGGCGCAGGCATCGCGGCGACAACTGGTGGAACAATTGAGACAGACGAAGCATTCACTCGGCTTCCAGCCCGTTCCCTGTCCTACGGCTGATGCCCCATGGCAGGCGGTGGTGCACAGTCCGCACTCATTACACTGTTCTGCCGTTACCGCCCTGCGGAGGATGGGCCACTTGGCGGCCCAGCCCAGGAGTGCCCCAAGCGGACACAGATACCGACACCAAAAGCGGCGTCGATATGCGTTGGCCGCCACAATCACCACAAAGAACAGGGTAATCGGTCCCGTGCCGAGGAATGCCTGTTTTGGGATCACGAATACATGATCCCGAAAGTAGCGGTAAACGGGCTCACTGAGATCCGTTACGGCAAAGGAGCCGATCCGTGGATTGGCCTTGTAGATGGCCGTTGCCCCGCTTTCGATTGCCCATTGTCCGCTGGGAATCAACGCTGTGGTGAGGGTCCGATAAAAGAGGACAAGAGGATCGAAGATCGTGATCCAATGTCCGCCGAACAAGGCCATCACCAAGGCCGCGATGAGCACATAGTATTTGGTCTTTTGCCATGGGGACCAAATGTCGCGGCCGGGTTTGGCCTTTTGAACCTTGTCCAGCGCCCAACCCGTCATAGCATGGACGGTCCCCAAGGGGCAAATCCAACCACAAAAGACGCGGCCCAGGAGGGCTGTTACCACCAGAGTGACGATCCCCAGCAAGGCCAACGTGGGAATACCCCAAGCCGCAATCCCGGTGAGGACCAGGATCAATGGGTCAAAAAAGAAAAACACCTTTAACCAATCGCTGGGCAACTGCCCCGGAACCGGCCGCGTCGCCAGAACCAGGCCGACAAAGAGAGTCAGAAACACCAACTGGACGACCCGCCGCACCCAGCGTCGAGGGGCGATCCGACGTTTCATGAAAGGGCGATCTCCTTGGGCTGTAGCGAGCGGTAGTCCATGGTGCCTAATCCAGCCTGTTGACCCTTAACAATTGAGCCGATTTGACTTGGCTGGCGGCCAAGAATCTCCGCGCCGAAGGCATCAAGGGCCACGATGTCGGTCCCTGCCGCCACCGTCAGCTTGACTTGCACATCCGCCAAATTGCCACCCTTTGGTCCGTGGTTCACCATAATCCGGGTGCAATCCAGGATGCAGAAGGTCGGCCGCATAAACCGGGTAATATCGGCCAAACATGTGGGGATGTCTTGATGGAAGAGACGGCGATTTTCAATCACGCCCATGTAGTTTTTCATGCACAATGTGACGGTCGCCAGCACGTGGTGTTTGGCAATGGGGACGTTAATAACGACATCACTTTCCACGATTTCCGGATAAACAGGGATACTCTTAACCCGTTCACCCTTGATGTCGGTTTCGCGGAACCGTTCACGGTCGAGAAAGATGACCTCGGCTCCTGCTTTCTTGGCGGCATCGGCGATCCCACTACTGGCGTATGACTTGGCGGGTAGATCGCACGGGTTATCGCCCACTTTGACTCTTTTCGCGCCAGCCTCGTAGCACAAGCGGACCAGCGTTGCCACCAAGTCGGGATTGGTGTTGGCGGCAAGCTCGGGTGTGCGGTCCCAGCCGATGTTCGGCTTGATCCACACGACGTCACCCCGTTTGACAAAGCGTGAAATACCACCCATTGCCTGGACCGTTTGCTCGGTCAGCTTGACGACGGCCTGTTGAAACTCGGACGGGGACTGCGGCATAGGCCCGGTCCAGCGGGTGATAACCATTTTCGGTGCAGCGTTTTCCAGTGCCCAACCGAAACGATTTCCCAAAGCCATCGTGCCGGCTGTGGCTGCTCCATAATACAAAAAGTCACGACGTGATACTGCGTGCAACATGGGTGTCATCCTTTCTGGCAAGTGAGACCGTAACAGGTGGGCAAAATAGACCGTGGCCACTTCCGCCCGGTTGGCTAGTTGTTAGCAATGACCGACATCACGTCTTACTACTTTATTTCATTCGACTCACAATGACAATTCCTTATGACAAAAAAAGCGACGTTGTTTGACACCTCCACAGGCTGCTGTATGCGGGTAGTGATCTGCGACGCGCCTATGTACGACCGTCGATTCGCCGGACCGAAGGGCACTGGCGCATTTCGGGACACCTTTTACATTGAATGTGTTCCGAGTCAAGCCAATGTGCTGAATGGCGGATGTTCCCAAGACGGAATCTTGTTAGGCTCTACGGAAAAGAACGTCGATCTTACTATGCGAACACGACCAAGGACCAAGTTCTACCACATTTTGCACAATCGTCGTTGCCCAAAATGTGGGGCAAAATTGAACACCCAGCGGACGCGGTGTAAACGGTGTGCTCAGGTGGTACCTCGGCCTAAGAAACCGAAATAAGCCTGCCTCCCTGTCGAACCATTCGGGCCTTCGATGGTGGGTTGGGCACACATCCGAACTTAGGGGCAGACCGGGCTAAAAGGTGATTGCGTGCCGCTTGACGGTGTGTTTTTTCTGTTAGGAAAATGGGGCAATGCGCGACACAATTCTCCATCTTGCCGATCTTCACTTGGATGCATCCCCAGAGGCCCGGCTGGACGACGCGGTGCGTGCCTGGCTGCTCGGGGCAAGGCGAAGGATACTGAATGCTCTAGCGAGTTGGATTGCCCGAGACGAATCGCGAATTGGCTTGGTGCTGATTGCCGGCGATCTCTTTGACCGGCATGACCCGCCGCAAGAGGTGGTCTCCGAGGCCCGCACGGCACTGGCCGAGATTGCTCGACTGGTGCCCGTCGTGACTGTCCCAGGGAATCACGACGAGTATAGCTACGCGCAATGTGTCTATCGCCGGGGTGACTGGCCCGGTGTGCTTGTGACCTCGCCGGAACCACAGCTTGTCTGGAAAGGCCAACTCGGGGACTCGGTATGCGCTGTAGTTTCGGCGACATATCAGGCTGGTAAGGTATCGCCCGGTCAGCGGCTTCGCTTCCCGGCGCGAAGTCAGGTGATGGGTGGGGACGATTCAAACGGTGTTCTCATCGGCCTCTTCCACAGCACACTCGCCGATCATTTTCCTGATGAGTTTGTTAGGAATGAGCGATGTTTCGTTCTCTCCCATCAGGAGGCTGCCAATGCCGGTTACGACTACCTGGCTTTGGGGCACTTTCACACGCGACGGGAGTGGCGGATCGGTGCGTGTTTGGCCCACTATCCGGGGCCGCCCCTCGGTGCGCGAATCGCCGATCCCGGCAGTGGACAATTGTCGCTTGTGCGGATCAGAAACGGGACGGTCACGCTGGAAGGCCTTTCGGCCGGTCCCATGGTGGGATGCCAATGGATGTTCTTGGATGTGGAACTTCAGCCGGAGGAAAAGCCGCGAGAAGTCGTCGAGCGGATTGCCGATCGGTGCCGCAACGTGGAAGCCAATAGCGGCATCGCTGCAATCCACGTGGCGCGACTTAAAGGGAATACTATCCACGATAATCTTGCCGAGCAGATCCAGAATGAATTGCGAGCGAAAGGGGTTTCCTGTACCGTCGTGGCGGACGAACTGGAGGAGATTCTTTCTCCCGACATCGAGGCAATGGCCGCGGAGGAAAGTTTGGTCGGTTATTTTGTCCGATCTTGGCAGGAGTGGCAATCTCGGCAAGAGGTATCACGGGCGGAGGCCATGGCCGTGCTCTATGAAGGGCTTTTGGCCTTAGGTTGGCACCGGGCGAACAATTGAGGGCAGGCATGACGCGAATCGCACTCTTGGCAATTGATGTCACGAATTGTGGCCCCTGGCGGGGACACCACCGCTTAGAATTTCCTGCCACAGGTGTGGCCGTGTTTTGCGCCCCCAATGAAACCGGCAAAACGACACTCTTGCGGCTTGTGGCAGCGGTGTTATGGGGTTCTGGGGTTCCCGAGTGCAATTGGTTCGCGGGAGAGGACGAATCATTCGCGGCGGCTATTGAGTACGAACGCGCTGCACTTCAGCCGCGTCATGAAACAGAGCCGCCGATCCGCTATCGGGTTGAGCGGGACTTCCGAACGGGCCGGGTTTGTCTTTTCCGCCTGGAAAAGGGAGAATGGCAATCCGTGCAGGTCACCCGTCACAAACGACGGGGCCGCACTGCCGACAGTGAACAGTGGATGAACTTGGTGCAAGAGGTATTTGCCCCCATCTCGCCCCGGGCCTTTGAGCGGCTTGTCGTACTTTCGCCTCCGTTCAATCCTCAGCCTGAGGGCGAATTGGTGCAGTCCTTAATCTCCGGGGCGGGCGAGAGCACAAAGGACGAGGCGTTAGAAACACTCCTCGAGCGGTATCGGGCAATCACGCGGTATTCCAAGAAAGAAGGATTAAGTACTTCGGATGCCCGCAAGGACGGTCGGCTCGATGAGTTACGGCGACGACGAGACGAGTTGCAGCGTGACTGTGAATTGGCCAAGGAGATGCTGGAAAAAGGCCTCCGCCTTCGCGAGGAAATCCAGCGGCTGGACGAACAAGTGGCCGCCAAGGAAGAAAAGCGCAACGAATTACAGCGAAACAAGGGAATCTTGGACAAAACGCGCCGGCTTTCTGCTGAACGTCGCACCAAAGAGGAATTGGCGGGAAACCTCGCGCGTGCTCTTGATCAGTGGAAAAAATTGGAAGATTCAGCCCGGGAGGTGAGAGAGCAGCTCCAGAGGTTTCCTGCCTTTCTTCGCGACAGCACAAGCGAACGTCGAAAGTACTGGGCAGAGGCTTTGCGGAAGTATCAAGAGAGGGCACGACGGCTCATCGAACAATCGCGCGTGGTGAATGAGGAGGTCCTCAAAGAACGTTTTGCCGACGTCTGGGATTGGCCCGCGGATGCCCCTTCGCGCGTGGAGCAGATTCAGAAGGCCTTAGCGCTGTGCCACGAGGCCGAGCAACACCATCGCGAGGCGGTGTCCCGCGCGGCAAGTATCCGACCCGTCCTGGACCGTAAACGGCAGATGCCCGTCGTCATTGGTGTTGCTGCGGCAGTGATGCTGGTCCTCGTTTTGATCCTCGGTCTGTTTGGCTACCTGGTCATGGGCCTACTGGTGGGAGTTATCGCGGCCATTGCGGGAGGCTTGATAACGGCGCAGATTTATCGACCGGAGTGTTGGCCACCGGAGTATGCCCAATGGCAGCAAAAGGTGGCCCAAGCCGAAGGGGATCATGAAAAATGCGTTCGGGCCTTGGAGAAATATTGGGAGGAAATAGCTCGCTGGGCACAAACGCGGGAATTGCCCATTTTGTTGGAGCGGCTGGGACGCTTTAAAAGCCTATGCGATGCCAAGAGGCAGCTACTCAACCAGAAGGCGGAGCTAGAGCGAATGGCCGCCCAACTTACGGTTAGGGCCATCCCCAAAGAATTGACAGACATGTGTGGTCTCGAAAGCGAGGCGGCGGATTCAGCCCCACTTGGCCCGGACGTGTTCGAAAGGGGCCTCAGTCTTTTGAGTGAATACGAAAAGCTGGTGGCCCACGAGCAGTCTTATCGGCAACAGCAAAAGATTGTCCTCCAGAGCGTTGGCGTGGACACCATTGAGTCGTTACAAGAGCGACATCGCCAGGCGGAGGGGGACCTACAGGGGATCATCCTGGAGTCGCGAAAACTGGCGCAGGACAGCCCCCTCGCAGAAGAGGCATTCTCCTGGGATGCTCGAAGATTAGAAAACGAATATCGACGTCTCGAGGAGGAGCTTACCCGGCTGGAGACCGATCTTAGAGAGATTCGCGAGCAGCGAAATGATCGTGAGAGGGAGTTGGCGCGTTGGGAGGGGCAAAATGTGGTGAATCTTGCCCAGGCTCAAGACGAACTCAATATGGTTGAACGGGAAATAACTATTCTCGAGGGGCGGGCCCGCGCGATTGCCACGGCCTCGCGTCTTATCGAGGAGGCTTACTCGGTGTTTTCGCACCAGCACCGCGTGGCCATCCAACACGGCGTCAATAGCATTATGAGCAAATGGACGGGGTTGGATGAACGAGAGTTTTTGGTGGATGAAAACTTTGTCGTCAGATTCCGCGTTCCCAGCTTGGGTGGCAATGGGAACAATCAATGGAAGTGTGAGCACCTGAGCCAAGGGGCCCAGGACCAACTTGCCCTGGCCATCCGTTGGGCGGTGCTCGATCGCTTGGCTGGGGATGTGGTGCTGCCACTTCTTTTGGATGACTGCTTTCACATGTGGGACGCCCAGCGACGCGACAGTCTGCGAAGCTTCTTACAGGAACATCGCCAGCGGCAGATTATCCTGGTTACCCACGATGAGCGTTTCCTTGATTGGGGAGAACCTGTCCGGCGCGTGTCCTCGGAAATATGACGAGCGCCCTTGATAATCGAAATTCGTCTCGGGTTTCAATGTGGCGGGCTCCCGCTGTAGAATGAGTTGCTTTTTATTGGCCGCAGGTTTTCCAACTGCCAGCAACGTATGACGACCCGCCAGCTTGCACTGACGGCCCGTGATGTCGGCTGGACGTGATTTCTCCACATCGTTTCGCGAATCGTTATACTTTATTCATACAGGATGGGCCTAGTCGCTTGTCTTAGAGCGTATCCCAAAGTTCCCTCTCCCTTTGGGAGAGAGTTGGGGCGAGGGTAAGGGATCGTCGGAGTCACACCCCGGCCCCTCTCCTGCCGAACGGGCACGGGGAGGTTGGGGGATAGGCTGCTAACCGAGAAAGGAAGATGATCATGACCTGCACACGGCGTTCCTTCTTACAACAAGGCGCGGCACTGCTGGGGTATCTTGCCGGTGGTCTTGAGAATCGGTTTTCCCGTGGTAGCCTGGGCTTGGAGGCCTCGGAGACGGTCCCGGAGCTGACAACAATCCCGATCGTCGATACGCATCAGCATTTGTGGGACTTGTCAAAAATTCGCCTTCCCTGGTTGGCCGGTGACGAGCGACTCAATCGGAACTATCTTGTGGAAGACTATCTGGAAGCCGTGAAGGGCTTGCCGGTGGTCCAGGCCGTCTATATGGAAGTGGCCGTGGCCGATGAGGACCTTGTCAAAGAAGCTGAATGGATCATTGAGATTTGCCGTAGTGGGCGGGGACCGACGGTGGCTGCCGTCATTGGAGGGCGTCCCGCCAGCGACGATTTCCGGACCTATCTTGCTCGCTTTCGCAATAACCCGGTGGTCAAAGGTGTTCGCTGGATTCCACCCAATAGTAAGTTGGGACACAAGCTTTATTTCGGCCCACAGATGCGGGACAACTTGCGACTATTGGGTGAATGGGGAATGAGTTTCGACATCTGCATCCCGCCCGACTGGCTGAGCGACGCGGCAGAGTTGGTAGATGCCTGTCCTGACACACGGTTTATTATCGATCATTGTGGCAACGCTGACCCCCAGCAATTTGGTCGCTGGGGAAAGGAGCGCGGCGAAGAGGCCACTCGGTATGTAGAGCAGTGGCGGCGGGCAATGGACGGCCTGGCAGCGCGAAAAAATGTCGTCTGCAAAATCTCGGGGATCATCGCGCGCGTAAGACCAGACGATTGGCGTCCCGACGATCTTGCCCCGATCGTCAACCACTGTTTGGAGGCCTTCGGCTCTGACCGTGTCATGTTCGCCGGAGATTGGCCAGTGTGCACAAAAGGTGCGCCTCTCCGGGCGTGGATTGCCGCCTTACGTGAGATCACGGCAAGCCGATCCCTGGAAGAACGCCGAAAACTCTTCCACGATAACGCCGTGAGATTCTATGGGTTAGAGCCTATCCCAAAGTTCCCACGCCCTCTAGGAGGAGGTTAGGGTGAGGGCAAGGGACTGTCGGAGTCGATCGAGAAACCCGGTAGCGATTCAAGCCACCCTCACCCCCGGCCCCTCTCCCGCCGAACGGGCAAGGGGTGGTTGTGGGATAAGCTCGTAGCTCGCACTGGATGATTTGGCTTCATGCGGTCAGGCGAACATCCGAGGCCGGCAGGAGCCACATGATTGCGTCGTCCTAGGAAGTGCCCTTGGGAGGGGTCAAACATGGGTCTGCCTGATTAAGCCTTAGGTGCGAGCATCGCGCGAGAGCGGAACCAGCCGATGGTGACACGCTCATGACAAACAAGCGGTACGCCAGGAGGGAGGTTCCCTTTAAGGCGATCAAACGCGCTCCGCGGGGGATAACGAGACAGGGGCCGCAATCCGTCGTGGCCGAGGGCAAGGCAAACACCCGCCGAGTGAAAATACGGCGGACGCCGGGGACGGCGTCCCTCCCAAACGGCCGAAGTTAATCTAAACGCTCCCTGGAGAAATGACGGACGCCGGGGACGGCGTCCCTCCCAAGCTGAAGGCCCGCCCGAGGTAGTGCGCAAAATGGCGCCCGGAGTGTTGCGCCACATTTGCAGGAACGTGAGCCCTGGCGTGCGATATATCGGCGATTGATGCACCATCGTGTTTCACGGCCAGGACATTCACGCCTACGACAGCATGTCGCCCCGCATGAATAGCTCACGGATCGTTAAAGGTAAGCCAATGCTTGCCCTCGTTGTTTACCCAGTGGGGTTTTCGATCCACCGCGCATAGCACCGAGCGCAGAGATAGAAACTCAAGCGGCGATAGACCTGATCCATGGCCTCCTGGGCCGAAAGGTGGGATAGCTCTTCCAACACGTCGCGAAAAGCCGCATTGAGATCGTTGGGGTAATCCTCGAAATCCAATTGGGGCGGTGACGGATCGGCCATGGCCTCGATCTTGACGAGATAACAACTTCCCCGACCGAGCTGAAGCTCCACACCACACCGCTGACAAGCCACCGGATAATGAAAGCGAGGATCGTCATTCTCCATGTCCCCCATTTTAGCTTAAGACCACTTATCGGGCTACGATGATGCGGCAACTCTTTCTCCCTGAGGATGCCCATTTGCCCGTCCGTAGGCGGCTCCTAGAGGTCGCAGGAATTGACTCTGTACCGATCCGTATTAAATTGAAGGGGCAGAGCGTGGACAGTTTCCTGGCGTGGCATCGCATGTCGTAGTGTGCTGCGGAAACTGTTTATCCGCTGGCGACGTGTTTCGATGGTCATACAGTATTTCTTTTCGTGGGGAGGTTTCAGCCATGAACTCGGTCACACGTTGGCTTCCGCGCGTTGGCTTGGCCGCGGCCTTGGGACTGTTATCGGGTATGTCGTTACTTGCATCTGAAACCGCGCAGCGGCCAAATGTGCTGATTATCACAACCGATCAGCAACGTGTTGACGCGGCAAGCGTGGTGGGAAACAAATGGCTCAAGACGCCTCATCTAGATGCCCTCGCAGCTCAAGGTGTTTACTTCACAAAGTCTTATTGTTCGCATCCGTTGTGTAGTCCGTCGCGGGCGAGCCTTCACGCAGGGCGATTTCCCCACGAAATTGGCGTGGACCACAACAATATGTCAATAACTCCGTCCGTCACGATTTCCGGTCAGGTTTTTCAAGAGGCGGGCTACGACACAGGTTACGCCGGTAAGTGGCATATACCGACGGTTTACCCGACCGATGGCATTCCGGGTTTTACCGTGCTGAATAATACCACGCGGCAGGGAAAACTAGCGCATGACGTGGATGACGCGACAATGCAGGTTGCCATCGACTTCATCAAGCAGAAACGGGATAAACCGTTTTATCTGGTTGTTTCGTTTATCAATCCTCATGACATTTGTCTGCTGGCGGGCGAGGATAGCCCCCTCCTTGAGCAGGTTTGGCGGAAGTACGGTCCCCCGGCGGGAGCCGAGCTTCCACCGCTTCCCGCAAGTTTTACCCTCCCAGAAAATGAACCAGCGTGGTTGCTCCAGCGACGTCCCAAACATCCTCAATGGGATGAAACGCACTGGCGGCGATATATTTACGCCTATTATCGTATGGTCGAGGATGTTGATCAGCAGATCGGAGCCGTCCTAAAGGCACTGAAGGAAACTGGGCAAGAAGAGAACACGCTGGTCATCTTCACAAGCGACCACGGGGAGGGCTTGGGTTCCCGTCGCTGGACGGGCAAGATGATGTTCTTTGACCCAGAAGCGGCTGTGCCCCTCATCGTCAGTTGGAAGGGGAAGACCCCCGCGGGCCGGATCGACAAGGAGCATTTGGTCTCCACCGTCGATGTCCTTCCAACGATCTGTGATTATGCGGGAATCAAACCGCCGGAGAACGTCCGTGGACAAAGCCTCCGACCAATCATTGAGAATCCTGCCGCACCATGGCGGTCGTTTATTGTCTCGGAGATTGCCCACACACCGGCGTTGGGACGGAGCTTCATGGTGCGAACGGACCGCTACAAATATTTTGTGATCCCTGTTGGGCAGGAGAAGCCGTTGGAGATGCTCTTCGACATGGAAACAGATCCTCACGAATTGAAGAACTTGGCTTCCGATCCGAACCACTCCGAGACGCTCAAAGAGCACCGCGCCTTGCTCGACCAATGGAAGCAAACCACAGAAGAAGCGAAGTATCCCGTCCTACCCAACCCCCAAGCGGCACGCCCCAGGGCACAACGAGCCAAGCAGGCTGCACCATAAGAGGGTGTTTGTCACCGTCAAGCGATACGGGCACGCAACGGCCACGTTGTGCGGCGCATGGCGTTGGACGAGCTGATTTGGTAACGTGAAGCCATCTTAACGATGCTTGGCTTAGCGAATCTGTTCATGTTAGGAGTCAAAATCATGAAGCCGTTGTTCCGCGGTCAACAAGGGCCAACTGTGTTTTGGGCGTCAATGTTGGTTGCAATTGGTTGTTCTTATCAATGGGGGCAAGCGGGATGGGCTACGGAGAAACGGCCAAACATCCTCCTTATCGAGGTGGATAGCATGGATGGCCGAGTCATGGGATGCATGGGTTATCCCGCCATGGTGCGGGCAACGCCAAACCTCGATGCCTTGGCCAAACGGGGGGTTCTTTTCCGCAATGCGTACACCAACAACCCCATTTGCTGTCCTTCGCGGGCCAGCATGTGGAGTGGTAAATACACGTTTCGCATCGAGGCCTGGAATAATTACAAGGGGCTTGAACCCGGGACGCCGACGTTCCGCGACGAATTGGAAAAGGCGGGCTATCTGACACAAACCTTCGGGAAATTGGATTACCTGTCCGGCGCCCATTCGGTGCGGGCCAGGGTGACGGCGTGGCTTCGCTCGGCCAACATCGAACGGCCACAGTATCGCATCGGGCCGCCGCGGGTCATTGAGGAAGACCTCGTGCGGGTTCACGCCGGAGACTGGCGAAATGCGGATCGCGCGGTGGCCTGGCTAAAGGACAACGCAAAAGGCGATAAGCCCTTTTGGTTGTACTTAGGCTTGAGTTTGCCTCACCCTGCCTTTCAAACGTCTCGTTATTATCTGCGGATGATTGATGAGGCGGGAGTCGATGTGCCTCCCCTCGATCAATATGACCATTCCGTCATGCGCTACCAGCGGTTAGTCAAAAACTGGGAGCATGGTTACTCCGACGAGATGATCAAGCTCGTCCGGAGGGTCTATTTCGCCATGATCGCCGAGACTGACGCCATTGTCGGGCACGTGCTGCAAGCCCTCCGTGACTGCGGTCTGGAAGACTCGACCTACGTGATCTTCATCAGTGATCATGGCGAGAACGCGATGGAACACCGACTCTGGTACAAAATGAATCACTATGAGTCGTCCGCTCGTGTCCCCATGATTATCGCCGGACCCGGTGTGAGACAAGGCGTCGTGGAAGAAAAGCTGGTTTCGCTGATTGACATTTACCCGACGTTAATGGACATGGCCAATTGGCCCAAGCCGCAGGACCTGGATGGGCATTCCCTCATGCCGGAGCTATTGGGCCAGCCCAGCTCCCGGCCGGACTGGGTATTGAGCGAATACCACGACACCGCATGCAACACAGGCAGCTTCATGATCCGCCGTGGTCCCTGGAAGTACATCGCCTATCCCGGTTATGAACCAATGCTCTTCAACCTTGATGAAGACCCCCATGAGATTCGGAATCTCGCGCCGCAATTGCCTGACAAGGTGCTTGAGATGGACCAACTGCTGCGCTCCATCGTGGATTACGAGGCTGTCGATGCCAAGGCCAAGGCATACGACCGTGCTAGTTTTGCCGCGTGGCGTGAGGAACATAAGCAGAAGGGTGACTACGAGCAGCTCATGGCCATAATCTTCAGCGGTTACGACGGTGTGAACGCCGCGAAAGCCAAGCCCTGGACGCCCGAGGATGAGGCCAAAGTCGAACGCTGGCTCAAAGGCGAACAATGATCATAAGTGACGAAATCGTGCGGGAATATCATTATGACTAGCGAAAAGAATGGATTAGTTGCCACAGTGCGGCGCCTTGTGCCGTGGCGCTTGCTCTTTTGGATAGCTCTTTGCAGTGTGGGGCCTCTCTGCCTGTCTGGACAGATCGGTTTCGGTGCCGAACAAGGTTCCGCGGGTGACCCGGTGGAAATCATCGAGGCGATGGTTGATGCCCAAGCAACCATCCGCTATTTGCTCGCGCATCAAAGGGAAAACGGTGCCTTTGGGCCGATGGGACATCAGCACACCGACCTGGCATGGAATTACCCCGCCGCGCGTGCTTTGATCCTGCTGGAGGTTGAAATCCCGCGGGTGGAGGATTGTTTCCGCAATGGACAGGATGCCCTTTACAAACACCCTGGCTCACATAATACCCAATTTGCCTGGGATATCTATCAACGTGCGCAACTGGCACAATGCTTGGGTCATCGTGGGGAAGACGGACTGGGCCTGGCCGGGGCGTGGAAGCTTCAATACCAGGACCGAAAGGGCCAGTATTACTTTCGGATTCCGGATAACCTCATCAAGAAACACGTGGCGCCATTCTGCGATATTCCCACGCTGGCTTACTGGGTCGAGGCCATTGTGGCCTCTGGCGGCCGGATTGAGAACCCGGAAGTGGCTTTGGAATTTCTCTTTTCGCGACAACTCCCAAACGGGGCATTTGTGGACGCTTATCAGGCGGAGGACGTGTTGGAAAGCAATGCCCACGTCGTAGCAACGGCCCAGGCCGTGGCGGTAATTCGATCGCTTGGCCAGGAGGTTCCGCGGCGGGAGCAATGCGTGGCATGGATTCAATCGTGCCAAGACGAAAGTGGCGGTTTCCGCTGGCATCCCAGCTATCGTTATCCCGGCAATAAACCCGACGTGTGGTACACCTGGGCGGCCGTTTCTGCCTTGGACCGCCTCGGTGCCAAGCCGATGGATATCAAGGGGTGTTTGCGCTGGCTCAACAGTTTGCAAAACCCGGATGGCGGCTTCGGGGATCGACCGGGCTGGAACTCGCGTTTGTATAGCACATATTACGCGGTCCATGCCTTGGATATTCTCAATGCTTCGGGTGGGGGCGCGCGGGCGGCGATAACGGCCAAAAAGGCAACCGCCGCGCGGAGGATTATTCCTGAGGGCAAATATCAAATTTATCAAGCATCGCTAAAGACTCCGCCGGGTGGGCCGGAAATGATTGAAACGGCCAGAAAATTGCGGCTCAACTTCTTGGGCGTCAAGGATAATAGCCCAAACACCCCGCCCGTGCCTATTTCTGTGGCCTGGGAGCACATCAAGAAACAAGGTTATCCCATGGAAGTCGTTTCCATTCCGGAGCAGTACGGCCATCAATTGAAGTGGATTGGAGGCCATCCGGCCAACCACGTGGCGAATTTCTTCCTGCCACTGGGCGATTCACCTGAGATCAAGGAGTTTTTGGCGGCTGTTGATACTGCGGGTCGGGCGGGTCTTCCCTGGCCGGAGTACGTCCAGAAGGTGATTCAACCTGTCGTCCAACGGGGCTCGCTCTTCTATCCCGAATTGGATTACGAAATGATGAACGCCTATATCGTCTATGACGGTGGTTTGGAAGACGGTTTAGGATATAACGCGGTGGTGGGTGGGCTTGGTTGGCCGATCTGGGATTGGATTCGCATGTTTCCCTACCGTGAGCGGTGGGTGGGCAAACTGCCGATCATTGTCGATGCCGACGCCCATGGCGAGATCGCAAAGTGGCTGGAACCGCTTGACCGCCAGCGTCTGCTGTATTTGGCGGAGCATTATGACCTTCCGCATTTTCTGGATGCTTGCCGTCAGGTACGAACGGTGTGCGTCATCCGGGGCGGCGAGAACAAGGATGAGCTCGCCTTTTACGGAGACCCGGCCGTGGTCGAATATGTCAAACGCCACCAAAGCGAGTGGCAGTGGTGGTAGCGCCCGCCTGAATTAAGAGCCTATCCCAAAGTTCCCTCTCCCTCTGGGAGAAGGTTGGGGTGAAGGCGAGCGATCGTCGGAGTCAATCGAGAAAACCGGTAACGATTGGAGTCACCCTCACCCCTGGCCCCTCTCCCGCCGAACGGGCGAGGGGAGGTTGTGGGATACGCTCCAAGAAGATCCTGCCTGAAAGCCCAAAGGAGGTTCTGTCGTGTGTCACCGCATCCAATTTTTTCTTGTTTTTATCCTTTTGTTGATCGGGGGCTGCTGGTGGGGAGTAAACATGCAGGATGCCACGGCTGCCGAGTCGGCATGGGTTCTTCGTGCTGCGGTTCCTCTTGCCGAGAAGACATGGCGCTGGAATTGGGCGAGCTGGGACCAGGAGAAGATTGTCACGTTCGGAGAGTACCAATATACGGTGTTTTGGGATGCGGACGGCGTTTTCGTCCTCGCCAGACGCCACCTCGCAGACAATACCGTACAACTTGTCCGAATGCCAGGGTGGAGGCTCTCGGTAGACGATGCCCACCGCAATACCTGCCTGGGCATTTCCGAAAAGGACGGTCGTTTGCACTTTTCCTGGGACCATCACAATAATCCCCTCAATTACGGGCGAACCCGCGCGGGCTTTCTCACGCAGCCGCCGGCGCAGATCTCAGCCGGCGACTTTGAACCACGCCAGCCCCCGGCCGAAGGCGACTTTCCCATGTCTCGTGTGACCTATCCCCGCTTCATCAACGATAACAAGGGAGGCCTTTACCTGTTTTATCGCGAAGGCGGTTCCGGCAATGGGGATAATTACTTGTGGCGATACGACGCCGAAACGGGACGCTGGACAATGGTGGGATGTGTCTTTAGCAAACGGGGCACCTACGCACCCTGGAACAACAGCACCTCCCGCAATGCCTATTTTCACGATCTTCTCTTCGACCGCAACAATCGACTTCATGCCACTTGGGTATATCGGGAAGTTGCCGAAACCTGGGCCAGCAATCACGACCTGCACTACGCGTACAGTGATGATGGTGGGGCCACATGGTTCAACAATTCAGGCGAGAAAATCGCCGATATGTCCGCCGATGATCCCATCGAATTGAATGACGCGGGCATCGTCGTTCGAGAAATTCCCGTGTTTTCGTGGCTTATGAATGCCGGTTGTATGGCGCTGGATTCCAAAGGGCGGCCTCATGTCATGACATTCAAGCTTCCCGAGCCGCGGGAGCCAAACCAGCTCAAGCACGATCCTCCGGATGTCATCCGGCACGACCTGCACTTTGTTCATTATTGGCGCAATGAGGACGGAACATGGCACGGAGGAGAACCGATCAGACCGATTAACGGAGACATCCCCGGCGAAAGCGTGGCCCGCGGCGACATCGTGTTTGGCCCGGACGATACACTTTTTTTCTATTGGGTCGATCGAAACGAGGGGCGATTTCGCTACCTGGTGGCTTCCGCCGCCGATCAGTGGCAAGCGTGGCAAGTTGATTGGCTTCTCGACAAAGGCTTCAGCGGTGGTGATGCTTCCAAACATGACCGCCGCCGTTGGCAAAACGAAGGTGTGCTTTCTTTTACCGCACGATTCGGCGACCAAGGTTTTGGCATCGTGGACCTGAAGATGTCGCAGGGAGCCGCCCCCTGAGCGGATCACCTCATAGCGGCTTACTCGTACTCCAGCCAAGTCGTTGCGCGACACGGCTTGTCGCACCGAAAACGAATCCAATGGGCGTGGAAGTCGCCGAAATCGTGACGGAACGGCTTGCCGGGGAGAACCTCAAACTCTGCGTACCGCCAAAAGCCTGTATGGTCGAAATCGATCTCCACCGTGAAACGGACCGGTTCATCGGCGTCGTGCGACAACACAAGTGTCTTGCGGGCATAACCGGTCATGAGGTAAGGATCGGATGGTTCGCCGGGACGCACGGCCGTGTTATTCCACGGGCCGCCTTTTCCTCTCGGTGGACCAAGTTTCCACAGATCGTCCAAACACCCAAACCATAAGCGGGGGCCGCCCGGATTTCCAAACACTTGCCCATCTTCAGCGGCGTTGTCCGCAACACCCGCCAGGACGAGAAGTCCGCGCCATGAGCAGAAGTCGATGATCCGCTTGGAATGACTACAGACAGGTTTCATTTTGGACCAATCCGGCTGGTTCTGAGCATCTCGAGGAATCTCGTAAAACGTCCCGTGGATGTTGGCCAGGAATCGTTCGGAGGCCACCTCGCGGACTGCCCGCATTTGTCCCACCCATTGATCGAAAGCGGCCGGTCCGCGGGGGAGCCGCCACCGCTGTCCAGAGGTGTCGCGAACAATGACGGAGGCCGTATCGACCTCGAAGTCGGCCTTCAGCGAAGCAATCTTTTCCACTTCCTCCGTGCGGTCCTCCTTGGGGTTGACAAGGATGGGTCGGCCTTCGCGGGTGATGTCCACCTCGTGATAGCCCAGGCGCTGGATCTCGCCTTTGGCATTTCCCTTCCAGACGAGCCACTGAAGGTTCCGATTGTGAGCGGCCGGCCGGATCAAGCCCCCGTAGTGTTCCACCGATGACGAAACATCGGCCAATCCGGCAAACAGCGTAGTTTCGTCGGCCTTGGCGGGCCGGGGGGACCAACAATGGAAATACACAGTGGCCCGACAATCGGCGGAGGCCCGTACCCGCACCCATTCCGCCGCCACATCCTCCGGGATTACGCTCCAGCGATACGTCCCCGGCTGTACTTCGACGTCAAAGAGTTTTTCCCACTGGCCATTGCCTGCGCGGTCCACCTCGAAATAGAAAGTGACGGCTCGATCTCCCCGCTGTGCGATATGTACCACCCGTTGCTTATAACCGGCGATGAGGAAGGGATCGGACGGCATATCGGCGGTGACGGGATCATCCATCCAGACACCTCCCCAACCCATCGTTGGGCCAAACCGGCGTAAATCCTCGGGCGTTCCAAACCACAGATTGGATTGTCCCTGGCCACACATCGGATTGTGCATCATCGAAGCGTCGTCGGCTCCGAGGACGACGCGGCCGTTCCAGTGGCAGAAATCGGGGATGTATCGCAGGTGCGTACAGACGGGACGAATGCCGCCACACGCCTGGGCGGAAAACCCTCGGGGAAAATCAAACATCTGCCCGTGCATACAAAGCATCAATCGGCCCGATGCGATTTCGCGAATCCTCGGCCATTCCGTAAACCATCCATGCCGAGGATCGAACGTATGGCTACCCTTGGGCAGGCGGAAAGTAAACCACTGCCCGTGATCCAATAGCTTGAGAATAACCGATCGCTTGTCCCAACCGATAGCCCAAAGCGGGGCATCGTCGCTGGGGCTTCCTTCGATACCACCGGGTCCCGTCACATCGCAAAACTGTTTACGCTCGATGATCCGCCATGTCTTGCCGTCCCATTCGGCGAGGACACCCGCTTCTTCGCCTTGGGCAGGGCCACCCACGAGGACGTGACGATAACCATCAGCGGGCCCAACCTCTCCGTTGTTGGCGATGACCACACGCCCTTGGGCCGTATAGCCGCCTTTGCCGTGCCACCCTGGAACGGGCTTCACGAAAAGACGATTCACCGCCAGCGTGTGAACATCAACCTCATAAATGGCACCTTCCATGTCAAAGAAATAGACCTTGTTAGCGGGATCATCCAGGTGGCGCATGATCGCCGTCATACGCCCACGGAGTTCCTTGAGGTTTGCCGCCCGGACATTCCGTTGCTTGTCGATAAAATATGGTCCTAGGATCAGTTGCTCCGATTCGCGGTGGATCATCCGGGCCGCATGGGTGCCGCCGACGCTTTCCGGTCGGATGACCACATTCATGTCGGCATCCAACTCGTATAACTTGTCGTTACTGCCCATCGTCTTGTGTTGGGGATAGGTGAGATACCACAGACGGTCGGCCCAAACAGCGATGGCTCCGATGCCACATTCACCGTGCTGCGGCCGGTCGGAGGGGTCTTCTGGCTGATTGAACACGGCCAAATGCGGATAAATGCCACTAATGCACACATACTGCCGCTGTTCCTCAGTTGCCGGGACATTGACCGCCTCTTGTGCGAGCGACCCCGCCGAGGCAGTAGCCAGGAACATGCCCAACACGAACATTCTCAGTTGTTGCATAGATGGGTCCTCCAATGCTTGTGATTATCGTGCGATTGTGAAATCATGTGGGTCGTGGCAGCCTCGTGCGCATCACTCCTTCGACAGCGACTGGCGTTGGGGCATCCGTAAGCCATCGTCGGGCTGGTCCCACAACCGGTACGGATCATCAAGACGCCGCATTTCGGCCAGAAGGAGGGCTTCCATCTCTGCGCGCTTGGCCGCATAGCGGGGATCATCGGCCAGACTCACCTGATGGGGCTCCGGGACAACGCCGGTTAAGGCCGTGACGTTCGGATTGTGATGTTCAATCAAAAACTCGTGAGGATTCTCGGCCAAATTGAAAAGTTGCGTGACGTGGACTCCCAATTCGGGGGCGTCATATTTGATGAGTTTCCAATCCCCTTTTTTCACGCAGCGAATGCCCGGCTTTGCCCCGCCGCAATATACGCCATAAAGCACTTCGCGGATCTTGTCCGTCTTGCCTTCTAGAACGGGTCGAAAACTGATTCCCTCATAGGTCGCCGGGGGTTCGATGCCGGCCAAATCGCACAGCGTTGCTAAGACGTCGAGGAGATAAACGTTTCCCTCCACGCGACGGCCACCCGGAATACCGGGACCTTTGACGATGAGAGGCACACGCCAGGTATGCTGATAAAGGTTTTGCTTTCCCTGCAAGCCATGAGACCCAAGGGCCATCCCATTATCTGCCGTATAAAAGATATAGGTGTTCTCTAGCTCCCCCATTTCTTCCAGACGTCGCAGCACACGGCCAATCTGGATGTCGATATTCTCGGCGCAAGCAAATTCTCGCCCCAATTCGTTACGAATGATTCTCTCGTCGCGGCGATCCCAAACACCACTGACGGCAACCTCGTCCCGAACATCCATGTGTGTGGTGTCAAACGGGTGGGCCGGCAGGTAATTAACCGGCAATAGGGGCTGATTGGGATGGGCGGGCGGTAATGTGTTGCGATCAGTATGGTTAACGGCGCCGTAGCGGGCAAGGAGTTCCGGCTTTCCATCGCGTGGGTCATGCGGATGCGAGAATCCAAAATAGATGAGAAACGGGGCCTTATCACCACGAGATTCCCGTTCGGCCAGATATTCGAGGACCTGCTCGGCGTGCCAGGCACTGCCCGTTTCGTCGGTGGGACCCCGCTTTGTTGCGTCCCGCCTTACGGTAAACAGTTTATTCGCTGCCTCGTAGCTGTTGCCGATCTTACAGGTCCGCATCGTAGCGTAGCCCGCTCGGTTGAACACGGCCGGCAAGGTGTGGTCCGGAAGGTCTGGCGGGACGAGCTTAGGGTTATTTGTATGAGGATTGGCGGGATTCTTCCCCGGCGCCGGAATATGCCACACTGTCCGGCCCATCATGATCATCGTTCGCGATGGCAAACAAACGGCTCCGACCCACGAGCCCATAATGTAGGCGCCGTCGAAGACCACCCCTTCCGCGGCCAGTCGTTCAATGTTCGGCGTGTTGAGGATCGATCGGGGGTTATAGATTTTCAGGTCATTGGGCGATTGGTCATCGACAATGATGAATAAAAAATTGGGACGGCGTTCGGCTGCGAGGCATGATAGTCCGCAACATTCAAATAGGAGAAGCCCGAGCAGGATTGCACCGATTGTCCCAACGCGCCTGCCAAAACCGCGCTTGATGCTGAAATGCATGGAAAACCACCTCGCCGGACAACACGTGACTGCCAAAACACCCAAACCATCGCCCGATCCGGCTGATAATCTTTCAGCCAGCTGCCCAGTCATAACAGCGGTTATGCCAGTGGCAAAACGTTTTCGACAAAGTCATTGCTAAATGGAACGGTTGCAAACCCGTTTGCCCCGTCGTGCCCCGCTGTCAGGGAATTAACAATGATTCCTCGTCAGTCGGTGGAATCGTTCCATCAAGTCACGAGTGATCGGACCGGGCTTTCCATCGCCAATGGGCCGACTATCGACCTTGACCACGGGCACGATTTCCGCCGCTGTTCCTGTCAGGAAACATTCATCGGCAATGTAAATATCGTGTTTTGTCAGGGGGACTTCAAGGACACGGATATTGGCTTGTTGGGCTAGCTCAATGACGGCTGCCCGTGTGATCCCCTCTAGAATTCCCGCCTCGCGCGGCGGTGTCAGCAATTCACCACGCCGGACGATGAAGATATTATCGCCCGTGCACTCGGCCACCTCACCCTTGTGGTTGAGCATCAAGGCCTCGATGCAGCCCGCCTGAAGCCCTTCAATCTTGGCCAAGATGTTATTGAGGTAATTGAGGGATTTGATCCGTGGGCTGACGGCGGCCGGGTGGTTGCGGATCGTGCTAACCGTGATAATCTCCAAGCCGTTCTCGTAGTATTCCTTGGGATACAAAGAGATGTGATCCGTGATGATGATTACCTGCGGCTGATGGCAGCGATTAGGATCGAGGCCCAGGGTCCCAACGCCGCGGGTCACCACCACGCGAATGTAGCCGTCCTCGATTCCGTTGATACGAAGGGTCTCTTCGATGGCCGCTGCCATCTCCTCTTTTGTCATGGGAATCGTTAACCAAATGGCCTTGGCGGAGTCCCACAAGCGATCGAGGTGCTCGCGAAGCCGAAAGACCTTTCCCCCGTAGCTGCGGATTCCTTCAAAGACGCCATCCCCGTAAAGTAGGCCGTGATCGTAAACGCTGATCTTGGCCTCCTCTTTGTCGTAATACTTTCCGTTGATGTAAACCTTCAGCGACATGGCGTGATCTTAGACCTCTAGTTTTGCCAAGAAATTAAGCCGTTGGAACGTTATGCAGACAAACTATTAGCGTACCATGCCAGAGATCGCTTGGCGAGACGCCGGGGGCACTTTTAGCGGTAAGATGTCCGCATGAACGTAGCACTACGGTGGAGTTGAAATAAAGCGATCCGCCGTGCCTTGCACTACGGAGCTATTCAGAACTTACCGCATAACCTCCCCTCTCCCGTTCGGCGAAGAGGGGCCGGGGGTGAGGGTGGCTGGAATCGCTAGCGCTTTCTCGATCGACCCCGACGATCGCTTGCCCTCACCCCAACCCTCTCCCAGAAGGAGAGGGAACTTTGCGATAGTCTCTAGGCGGATTTCGGCATTGCCAGACAGTTCGGCCTATCAAACATTGCAGTTTGCACCTCCATATTGCGAGGCGTGAAAAGGGAGCGCGACTTTGCTGTACAAGCTAACTCTTTTGCCGCCGGACGCTTTGCAACACCCCTCAAGCAGCACCTTGGACGGGGCCTCCGGCCGGCGAATTGCAAGAGTTCAGCTATTCAGGGCATCCTGAAGACCTTTAAGTAGTCTGGATCAAGCCAGTCAAAATCCTTATCGCATGTCAAAAGCACGGCTCCAGTCGCCTTGGCTGTGGCAGCAATCCAAAGGTCATTTTGTCCCCGCGGGGCTCCTCTGCGTCTTGCTTCTGCGTCAAGCTTTGCGTACCACTCAACCACCGGTGCCAGCCCCGCATCCACACGAACGAAATTTTCGAGCATTTTGCGCAGCGCTTCAAGCTTCTTCGGGCTCCACTGCCTGGAGTAAGCCAAAGCCAGCAACTCGCCTTCTGTAACGGTAGAGATGAGCGGCCGGTCTCGCCGCGATGTAAGTCTGAAACGAGACTCGATGGCCCGGCCCGTCGTATCGTTTCGGGCAAGGTGGAGCACGACAGAGGTGTCCAGGAGGACAAGCGTTTCCTGCCCGATGGTCACGAGATCTCCTCCAACCAAGCCTCGATCTCGTGATCGCTTTCATCTCCCGGCCAGCGCCCGATCACGGCCGCCAAACCAGACCTCGGGCCTTGGGGGCGGCGGAGCGTGCTAGCGTTAATCGGCTGACCTCTCGCCGGTGGAATCCGAGACCAGAGGGAAACGTCCCCGTGGGCTGGCTTCACCTCCTCTGCATCGATCCGCAATGCCCGCCCTGACGGTTTATATTGTACCCGCCCGAGCACAAGAACCTGTTTGCCCAATAATGGGGCTATTTTATGAATATCTTCTTCGAGAAGCACGCCGCGCAACTCCTCACCTTGTTCCAACCGAATACCAAAGGTGCGCGTGCTAGCGCGGACCATATCGAGCGTCCCTGCCAGGCGAACCCGTTCGGGCGGCGGCGTGGCCGCGCAAAATCTCTCCGCGATCTCCAACACGCTCCTATCCAGCCGCGACGGTTGCCCCGTCGGACGACGCTGCGGCAGTACTTCGATGGCCTCAAAGCCATGCTCCAGCGCCCCCTCAAAGCGCGTCAACTGTCGCAACAACGGCTGGTCGAAGCGCTCGCTGTCCAAGTTACCCGCTGCCAAATCTGCCAGCACGTCGGCTAAAAGGTCAATCCCGGTGTCTTGGGGGGCTGGAAGAGTCGGCCAGAACTGCTTTTGCTCGTAAAGCTCCGGCGCAACATCTCCAAGTCGGGGCGATTCGAGCTTCAGGATTGTGTCATCCTTGCTGGCATAATCCACGAGTCGCACATCACTTGCCGCCGATAGCCAGGTGGGAGAAGTGCCCCGCGCAATGCTCCTTCCCTGAACCGCCATGAGCACAGTCCGCCGCACCGCGGCCGGAAGGACTTGCAGTACTGTACCTAGAGGTCCTGGCGGCACCTTGCCACCGAAATGTGCAGAGCTTCTCAGCCGAATCGTGTGGATTGTAGTGCTCACGGCGTCCCTCCTTCCACGCTAAAGTTTACCCGCGCGGGTTTTACCCCATCCGCCCCAACCCAGTATTCTGCGACTTTAGATTGATGCCGGCAAGCGACTTCGGATGCCGGGGCGAGATCCGCCTCTATTAATGGCTATGTCGCCTCGTTGCGGATTTTTCCCCCGGAAAGGCACACAATCCGGTCGGCCAAGGCGGCAATCGAATGATCGTGGGTAACCATCACGATCGTAAGATGCTCTTCATCCCTTAAGGTTCGCAAAAGGTTGAGGATTTCCGCCCCTGTTTCGGGGTCGAGATTCCCCGTAGGTTCGTCCGCAAGGAGAATCTGGGGACGGTTGATGAGTGCTCGGGCGATGGCCGCCCGCTGCAATTCTCCGCCGGAGAGTTCGTGGGGGCGGTGTTTCAGCCGATGCCCCAAGCCTATCAGCTCAAGGAGTTCGATGGCCCGACGCCGATATTCCTTCCGCTGGCGCCAGTAGCTCCAAAAAGATCGGCCAATCATGACCGGAACAAGGATGTTCTCCAATGTCGTCAATTCCGGGAGGAGGTGATAAAACTGGAAGACCATGCCGAAGGTCCGATTGCGCAATTGATCGCGGATCCGTACCGGCACATTGTCGATGCGGTCTCCGCCGAGGAAAACGGCGCCTTGGTCCGGATGGTCGAGCAGGCCGATCAGGTGAAGAAGCGTGCTCTTCCCCGAGCCACTCTGGCCAACGATGGCCAGGAACTCGCCCGGTCGTACATCGAGATCAACACCTTTAAGCACCGGGATTTCCACGTTTGCCTTCCGGTAGCTTTTGACGAGCCCTCGTACAGAAAGCAGGCACTCGGTCGCCTCGGCTGGTTCGTCCACACACTCAAGGTCTTGAGATTGGCGAAGCGTCTCGGAACTCCCATCGTGCTTCCTGAGGGAAAAATGCGGTCGTGCGACCAAAGGATGGGCGTCTGAGGGTTCTCCATTGGGAGACCGCGGAAGATGGCCGGTCTCTTGAGAGGCAGAGGAAAGCCCATCGGTTGTGCTCGTGAGTTTATTCATAGCGGAGGGCCTCCACAGGGTGCAGCCGAGCTGCTCGCAGTGCCGGTAACACGCTTGCCAAGACCGCAATCAGCATTGCCCCAGCCATGATCCAGCCCACGGTCCATGGATCAACGATCGTAGGAATCTTGTAAAAGTAGTAAATGTCGGGATCAAAGACCCGATGGCCTGTGATCCGCCCCAACAGGTCGGCAATCTCATTGATATGCCGGACGAAAAGAAGGCCCAAGGTCAGTCCGGCACCGGCTCCCACAACACCGAGAAGTAAACCGTAGCCCAGGAAAATGCTCATCACACCCGCTGCGGATGCCCCCAGGGCTTTGAGGATGCCGATATCTCGGGTCTTTTCCACAACGATCATGAAAAAGATCGCCAAAATCCCGAATCCTGCCACACAAATGATGAGGAAGAGCAACACATTAAGGATGGCCGTTTCCATATTGACGGCGGCCAAGAGAGGCCCTTGACTATCGCGCCATGTGTCGATGGCGTAATACTGCGGGGCAAACGCATTTCGTAAACGGTCCCTCACCTCGTTCATATCCGCGCCGGGCTTCAATTTGATACTAATCGCATTGACGTAACCTTTGCCTGTCGAGGGGTCGATCATTCCCCGCAATTGTTGCAGCACCCGAATGGGCACAAAAACAAAGTTGGCGTCGTATTCGCTCATTTTGCTCTCATAGAAGTCCACCACCGTAAAGGTGTCGCTGACAATTCGGGGAGGTGTGCCGACTGTGGGAAGGGTCAGTTTGACGTCGTCTCCCGGCAGAAGCAAAAAATGATCCTGACCGTTTCGGCGGAAGCTTGCCAATCCTATCCCCAAAATGGCGCCGGTGTACTGAGAGGTTTCGGGATCGAAGGCGGCGACAGGCTCATTGGTCTGGGCCCGCTCAAAAGGGTTAGTGAAGGGCGACGCCTCCGCGCCCTGCGATGGGGATTGCTGTTCCGGTTCCTGTTGAACTTGTTCGATCATCTTTCGCAGGCGGGCGGCGCGGCGGCGGTGTTCCCAACCCGCCAAGGCCATTTCATCTCGGGGCAAACTCGGCCCATCCGCCTGGTGGTCGATCACGTCGTACCCACCTTCCCGAAGGTTGAAGCTCAAATTTTTGCGGTTCTCCGGGTGCTGAAGGTACTTACTGAAATCGCTGACCTGGGCTTGGGTTCTTTCATCCACCCCAATGATCTGGACCGGTCGCGTCATCCAGGCGTCGCCCACCTGATAATTAAGCATCCCCGGCACTACCACTGTCGGTGTCATGGCCTCGATGGCATCTCCGGCCACGCGCCGGATTTGCTCCATGTGCCAGTCGGGGTCAGGAAAGCCTTCGAGGCTCCGCGATTGAAAGATGAGGTCCGAGAGGATTCCATGTAGGCGGTTCTGCATTTCGTGGGTAAAACCCAGCATCACACTGTTCACCACAATCATCGTGGCCACGCCAAGTGTGACGCTGATGATTGAAGCCAGTGCGATGTAGCGCGTCTTCAGATACCGCCAACACAGAAGCCATCGATACATGGCGGGCGTCCTCCATGACGACCCGAAAGGGCGTCAATCGACCTCCGGCCGATACAGTGGAAACAAAATCACCTCACGGATGCTCTGACAGTTTGTCAGTAACATAACCAATCGGTCAATACCAATTCCCAATCCTCCCGCCGGTGGCATACCGTGCCGCAGCGCGCGAATGAAATCGCGGTCCATCCGGGCCATCGACTCCTCTTCCGGGAGGCCTTCCAACTGGCGGCTGAATAGTTCTTCCTGCAAATCGGGGTCGTTGAGCTCTGTGTAGGCGTTGGCCAACTCCATCCCTTGGACAAAGAGCTCAAACCGCTCGGCGATTTGAGGATTGTTTCTGCTCCTCTTGGTTAGAGGGCAAATCGAAGCCGGATAATCGAGAACAAAAATCGGTCCTGTCAATTTCGGCTGAACAAATTCTTCGAAGATCTCATTCTTGATCACGTCCGGGTGGCGACCTACCACTTCAATTCCGCGGGAGGAGGCGAAATAGGAGATTGAGGCAGGATCGGTAGGATTAACCCCCGTGTGCTCAGCAAACAACTCATCGTATGTTTTCCGTGCAAAGGGTGGTGTAAAATCGATGACATTCTCTCCCCACGGAAGTTGCAACGGCTGTCCCGTGGCCCTGATCGCCTGGACGATCAGCTTCTCGGTCAAATCCATCATCGTGTGGTAATCGCCGTACGCCTGGTAGGCCTCAAGCATGGTGAACTCGGGGTTGTGACGCGGGCTGATCCCCTCATTGCGATAGACTCGACCCAACTCATAGACCTTCTCCATGCCCCCGACGAGGAGCCGTTTGAGATGGAGCTCCAAGGCGATGCGGAGGTAAAGGTCCATATCCAAGGCGTTATGGTGGGTAACAAAGGGACGCGCCGCTGCCCCCCCGGCGATCACGTGCAGGGTGGGGCCTTCCACTTCGACAAAGCCTTCCTCGGCCAACGTCGCGCGGATGGAATGAACAATCTGCGTCCGTCGCAAAAAGCGCTCCATGACCCCTTCGGTGTAAGCCAAGTCCAGGTATCGCATGCGGTTACGGAGTTCCGGGTCGGCCAACCCATGCCATTTCTCCGGCGGCGTTTCGATCGACTTTGTCAAAAAGTGGAGATTGTCGGCGAAAATGGTTAGCTCACCGGTCTTTGTCCGTTTCAGTTCGCCATCGACACCGATAATGTCTCCCAGGTCAAAGCATTGGGCCAGTTCCCAGTTCCGCTCCCCGACCTGCGCCTTGCCGACGAGCACCTGAATCTTTCCAGTCCAATCGCGGATATCGATGAACATGATCTTGCCAGCACGACGCAGGAGCATAATCCGCCCGGCAGCGCGGACCCGGGGCCCCCGCAGTTCCGGCGCAGATCGACCATCGCCGCCGTCAACCACGACGATCTCATTTTCCCGCGCGCGAATTTCCCTGATTGGCCGATGACCATCGAACCGCCCTCCCCATGGGTCGATCCCCATCTCGGCAATACGGCGGAGCTTCTCCCGGCGGGCCGCCTCAAGATGACTCTTGGGCCGCTGACCCTGTTCTGAAGACGACGATGGATGATCCTGGTTCATATGTTTGATTTTCTCCGTGGACTTAATCTCCCGTGGATTTGATCTCGCCATGGGTGACGCCAGAAATCAAACCGCGTCACTGGTGTGGGTAAATGTCACAAACATGCCGGAAAGCATCTGTTACTCCAACACAAGACACCGTTGACCAAATGGCGGTTCTGCTTAACGATCCCACCCGTTGGGTGTCAAGTGTAACCTTTTCAGTTTACCCGGTTATCAGCAATCGCCAACGGGGAAGCTTCCACGATGGCGCGGGACCCTCCGTCAGGAGGTCATCGGTTGGTGGGGGGCAATCCCCGGTGGTTGGCCCGGCATACACATTTGGTGGCCGACTTTTCGCGCTCTACTATTCGGCGTAAAATAACGCTTTTCCTGTCAAGCAAAGAAGGGTGAAGAGAATATGAGCGGTATCAATCCCCTGCGTGTGGCCGTCATTGGTGGCGATGGCACTGGTCCGGAGGTGATCGCCGAGGCCGTCAAGGTCCTCAAGGCCGTAGCCCAGATGGAAGGAATCACGCTCCAGCTCCAAGAGTTCGACTTGGGTGGCGAGCGCTATCTGCGGACGAAAGAGATCCTGCCGGAAAACGTCTTCGAACAACTGAAGACCTTTCCCGCCATCTTACTAGGGGCAATTGGGCATCCTGATGTGCCGCCGGGTATTCTGGAACGTGGGCTCCTGCTGGAACTGCGATTCCGCTTCGATCAATACATCAACCTTCGACCGGTGAAGCTCTATCCCGGTGTGGAAACACCCCTGGCAGGCAAACGACCTGAGGATATCGACTTCGTGGTTGTTCGCGAAAACACGGAAGACCTCTACGCGGGCATCGGGGGCTTCTTAAAAAAGGGTACCCCGGACGAGGTTGCCATTCAGACGGCCATTTACACCCGCAAAGGCTGCGAACGGTGTATCCGCTGGGCCTTTGAATACACCCGTAAACGGAACAAGAAAAAGCGGCTGACTCTCGTGGCTAAGACGAACGTCTTGACCTATGGTCACGACCTCTGGTGGCGAACATTCCAGGAAGTGGCCAAGGAGTATCCCGACATTCAGACGGATTATAACCACGTCGATGCCTGCTGCATGTGGATGGTGAAAAACCCCGAGTTCTACGACGTGATTGTGACGACCAACATGTTCGGGGACATCATCACCGATTTGGCGGCGATCATCCAAGGCGGCATGGGCGTGGCTGCGGGGGCGAATATCAATCCCGAACCCGGGGGTGTTAGCATGTTTGAGCCAATGGGCGGAAGTGCTCCCAAATACACGGGGAAAGGGATGATCAACCCCATCGCGGCGATTGCCGCGGCGGGTATGCTCCTGGAACACACGGGCCATGAGCGGGCGGCGGAACGTGTGCACCAGGCCATCCAGGTGGTCACCGGGACCAAGATGAAAAGCCAGGCCGCCGGAAAAATGGGCTACACAACCTCCCAGGTGGGCGACCTTGTGGTGGAAGCCCTCTCGCAGGTGAATGTCTGACCAAAAGCGGGTGGCTAAACCGGTCATAAGATCACTGAGGACGTGCCTAGCGTCTGGTTCGTGCTCATCGAAGGCGAATGGTCCGGATTTATCACCGTTGGGGTAAACCATCGCGATGAAACAATTTAGTGAATGTGCGTAAGAGAGTAAAAGATGAGTGGCTGCGACCCAAAGGTTTTCTGGCATGAACACGCGGTCTCCCGGGAAGAGCGGGAGAGGCTGAATGGGCATAAAGGGTGTGTCTTGTGGTTCACGGGGCTAAGCGGCTCCGGCAAGAGTACGCTCGCCAATCTGGTGGATCATCGGCTGCACGCGATGGGAGTTCATAGTTTTGTCCTCGATGGGGACAACATCCGCCATGGCTTGAACGCCTCGCCTGCCATGTTGAAGGAACGTCATGGGGAAGAGTTCGCAAAACGTTTCGGCTTAGGCTTTTCTGCCCAAGATCGGGAGGAAAATATCCGGCGGATTGGGGCCGTCGCCAAGCTTTTCTGCGAGGCCGGAATCATTGCCATCACAGCCTTTATTAGCCCCTACCGGATTGATCGAGATCGGGTTCGGGCCACGATGAAACCGGGCGATTTCATCGAAATCTTTGTGGATGCCCCCCTAGAGGTGTGCGAAGCTCGCGACCCGAAGGGCCTTTACAAAAAGGCTCGGGCAGGCGAGCTTAAGGGCTTCACCGGGATTGACGATCCCTATGAACCGCCGCTCCGGCCGGAAATCCACCTCGATGCGGCAAACCATAGCCCAGAAGAGCTGGCAGACGTTGTTATCAATTATCTCCGAGAAAAGGGCATCATCGGCGCCACGCCTGGCGGCAAGTAAGGTTTCCAAAGCTGATCACCCTACTCGCCAATCAAGGAATATAAGCCCTTTGGAGGGGGTGAAGTAACAAGAAGGAGTTATCCGTCCCCGCTTGATTCCCTAATTCGTTTGGGCGAAGTGTCCCTTGGGAACCTGAGAACGGGCGAGCATCATCCCGGGGTGCGCGTGGGGCGTGAATGTTATGGCGAACCGACAGCTAAGGCGAAGAATCGTCAAGTCTGGGGTTGACTCTTGCGTGTCGCCTGATATAAATGATCTTGGTCGTCGCCCAGTAAATCGAGATGGAAACGCCTGGGTGCGACCGCAATTTGATCCGCATTTTAGCCCCTGTGACGAGCGGTGGGTTCCGATTTTAGAT
>JAKPII010000481.1 GCA_029549885.1 Planctomycetota bacterium | reverse complement strand
CCATTGCCACTCACGAGGGAAAGGGCCTTGCCCCATCTCACACGATACTTTAACAAACGGGCTCGTCAAAAGAATTGACAACCGATCAAAGGTGACATACAATCTGGGGCGTGTAGGGTATTCACTCAATAAATATGGTGTATTGCCACGAGTCTTTCGACTTTCAGAGAAAGGCTCGCAGTTAGCGAAGGCGCCAATCTGTCTGCTTAGCTTGAAAGGAGAACAACCCGATGAATCGAGTGAAAACATGGCTACTGAGTGTTTTCGTGCTTTTGAGTATTGCAACGCTTGTTGTAGCTCAGGAACGAAATGAAATCGCCTTTCCGGATATTGAAGGCTATTCTACGCTAAAATGTGACTTGCACACCCACACAGTGTTTTCCGACGGCAATGTTTGGCCGACCGTCCGCGTGGACGAAGCGTACCGTGTCGGGCTGGATGTCTTGGCTCTGAGTGACCACATCGAGTACCAACCTCACAAGGCCGATGTGCCGACCAATCACAATCGGCCATTCGAGGTCGCCTTGGGCCGTGCCCGGGAACTGGGGATCATTCTTATTCGCGGTGCCGAAATCACTCGGGACACTCCGCCGGGACACTTCAACGTGATTTTCCTCAAGGATATCAACCCGCTTGTGAAGGACGATTTGGTGGAGGCCATTGCCGCCGGATGTGAGCAAGGGGGATTCGTCTTTTGGAATCACCATGCGTGGAAGGGGGAAGAACTCGGACGTTGGCTGGATATCCACTCCACACTATACGAGAAGAAGCTCCTTCACGGGATGGAGGTGGCCAACGGAGACGACTACTATCCAACTGCGCACCGTTGGTGCCTGGAAAAAGGGTTGACGATGGTGGGCAATTCCGACATTCACGGTCCGGACCTACTCCAGAAAAACACCTCGGCGGAGCATCGGACGATGACACTGGTGTTTGTGACCGAGAAGAGCGAACAGGGGGTGTTGGAGGCCCTTCGTGCCGGGCGAACAGCCGTTTGGTGTGGACCTCTGATGATCGGGAAACCAGAATGGCTCACCGCCTTGGCCGAGGCCTCTCTGGAAATTGATCCCCCGCATATGCGAAGCAAAACAAGCGTGTGGGTAAAGGTTCGCAACAAGTGCGCCATGGACCTCGTTCTAAAAAGGACAGGTCAATTTGGCCCGGCAGAGGTCACGTTGAAGGCCAACACAACGGCGATCTTTAGGATCAATGTCCCTGACGCCTCCCAACCCATCCCGCTGGAATACGAGATCACCAATTTCCTCGCTGCTCCTGGCGAGGGACTGGACGTTAGTTACACGATCCCAGCCCCGTGATCCGCTGGGCAGTTAAACTCGGTTAAGCGGGCTCATGCGGAATCCGCTCCGTGGTTTTTTAAAGCCGCGAGAAGCGCCGTCCCCATCAGAAGGGTACCGCCTGCGGCCAAAAAAGCCCATTGGGGGGCAACGAGCGTCCAAATGAGCCCGACGAAAAAGCTTGAGATAAGATCGCCCACGCCATTGACCGCGCCCAGTACTCCATAGCACGTCGCGCGGATTTCAGCGGGGACGAGAGCAGCCGTGACAACGGGTTCGACCGTTTCTTGGACTGCGGCACAGATTCCCGAGAGGATGAACACTGCCGCCAAAGGTAGAATGTTCCAATAACCGAGGGCAAAGATGATCGCAAGGAGCACGCAGGACAGTGTGCCCAGGACATACCCCCCAACCAAGACGCGGCGTGCTCCGAGGCGATCGGAGAGCCAGCCGACGGGGTAGGAAACCAACGTTTGAAGTGTGTTGCGCAGTACGTATAATGAGCCCGCCAAAGCCCCCGCCATCGTGAGCCCGTATGATGGCGACAGTGTTTGAGTGGCTGCCAGGATGAGAAGTGTGGGAGCGAAATCACCACTTCCGTAGATTCCCACTGCTACAAGATAGTGGCGGAAGGAAGACGGCATCGAGCGCATAGCACCCCAAAAACGCAGTTTTGGTTTTCCACCTCCCCCGGGATCATGAACAAGAACCGCGAAACTCAAAACCGCAAGGGCCCCCGGGATCATGCTAATCACCAAGACCGAGCGAAACGGCATTGTTGGAGACACTGTAGCCAATGAGCTGCCAAGCCAAGCCACTAAGCCGGTCCCGATAGCTGGCCCCAGAATCGCTCCAAATGTGTCGGCTGCGCGGTGAAAACCGAAGGCCCGACCGCGCTGTTCCGGCGGCACTGCCGCCGTCATGATCTCGTCGCGGAGCGGCCCACGAATACCCCGTCCGAACCATGCAAGGATGCGTCCAAGGGCAATAAGCCAAAACCCGGTGGCAATGGCCATGAATCCTTGACCAATGGTATTGAGGGCATAACCTGCCACAACAAGCGTCTTACGATGCCCAAACCGATCGCCGATATACCCGGCGACCAGTTTTGTAAAACTGGCGAGACCGTCGGCCACGCCTTCCATCACTCCGAGTAAAGCGGCGGGAATTCCCAGGGCAGATAGGAGTCCGGGCAACACCACATTGCCCATTTCATAACACAGATCCCCAAAGGCACTGGTTATGCCCGCACCGAGGATTGTTCGATTCCACCAACTTTTCGGGGTCATGATTTTGAAAACTTGAAACAGGATCGTATTCGCCTATTGTGTTGCTATACAGAATTCACCGAGTTGGCAAGCACGGAATGCTACAAGAAGGCAAGGTAGGTTAACTCATTAATCACCCCACTTGAAGCCTATCCCACAATCTTCCCTCACCTGTCCGGCGGGAGAGGGGGCGGAATGAGGGTGGCTCGAATCGCTGCCGGTTTTCTCAATCGATTCCGACGATCGCTCGCCCTCACCCCAACCCTCTCCCGGAGGGAGAGGGGGATTTTTTGGGCTAGACTCTTTAACGCAAAAGCGGTGGCGCTTACTATCCTTCCAGACCAGCGTCTTTCGCACACTGGCGCAGGTAGTTGCATGAGTTCGCCAGAGCGGCTGCCATTTCATTGGGCGGCGGCTCATGATGCATGAAGGGATTAACGTACCATGTGTAGGAGACCTCGGCAAGGGCTTTTAGCCAGGGAGCGCAGTCTGTCTCGCCATAACCGGGAAGCTGCTTGAGCCCACTTCCATGTTGCCAAGCGTAAAAGTACAAAAGTTGTCCTCCACAGATGCGGATGGCCGTCTCCACAGATTCCCCACGTGCTTGAATGTGGTACGGCGCCAAAGCAATCCCCAATCGCGAATGCTTATTCAGATCGACAAAGGCCTTGAGAGAGTCGCAAGAATCCAAGAGGGCATTCCCATGGTTCTCAATGGCCAGATAGGAGTTCGACGCCTCCGCCTTTTCCAACTCTTGCTTGAGGGATTCCAGAAAGGCCTTCGTTCTGGGGACCAGGTCTTTCGGCTCACAAGGTGCTGCACTGCCCCGAACGGCGACCCCGCCACCGCATTGTCCCAGTAAGTCGGCATAGCGCAAGTAACCGCCGCTGTAAACCGAAAAGGCATAAAGCTTCAGCCCACATGCTTTCAGGACCTGCTGCAAACCATCGGCCCCCAAGCGGCGCTGGACATCGTCCAGATGAGGACAACCAGCGTGGGCGGACCAAATATCGATAGCCTCAAATCCCAAGCTGGCAATCCGTTTACATGCCTCCTCGATGGGGAGGGAGGAGAAATTGATAGACGATGCGGACAGTCGTAGTCGCCATCTCGGTTGATTCGTTCGCTCCTGAGAAGCCCAAGATATCGCCCCAGAAACGCTGTTAGCCAGCGTCCCGGCGGAAAGTGCAGCAATTCCCCGGACGACATTGCGACGCGAAAGCTCTCGATTTAATCCCCTGTAGGCCATGTCACAATCCCAATTGCTAGATTCGGTGAACTGCATAGATACCCAACTCAGTTTGAGAGGTCCAATCCAGTTATGATGATCATCCTTTCTTGGCCCTTGCCAAGTCGCAATTCATTGTAATTCCGTTGTAGTAATCGCCATAGCTCTTCGGTATGATAAGCACAGCTCAACGAAGGGCTGACACCGACTGGAACATGTTGTTACACCTGACAGGGCCGTGCGCGACTTGTTAGAAAGAGGATTGTAAGAAAGAGGAGATGAGGTCATGCGTTCGCTGCGAACAACGAATCGTCCTTGGTCTCGCCGGGAATTCTTGGTTACCGCGGGGGCTGTTTTGGGAACAACCTTGACCCTAGCATCCCGAGCTGCTGGTGTCCATCTGGCAGAGGATAACACCATTCGGCTCGCCCTCATCGGATGCGGTGGACGCGGGACTGGTGCCGTGGCCGATGCATTCTCCACAACGGGTGGTCCGGTCAAATTGTATGCGATGGCCGACCTTTTCCAGGACCGCCTGAATGCAAGCTATCAAAACTTGAAAACAAAGTATGCCGATGGCGTGGACGTACCGCCCGAGCGACAATTCGTTGGATTTGATGCATTTCGGCACGCTATCGACTGCCTCCGTCCAGGCGACGTGGCAATTCTGGCGACTCATGCGGTGTTTCGGCCGATGCATTTTGAGTACGCCGTGAAAAAGGGCGTCAACGTTTTCATGGAAAAGTCCTTCGCCGTTGATGCTCCCGCCACACGGAGGTTGATGAAGGCCGCAGAGGAGTCGGAGGCAAAAAACCTGAAAGTGGGGGTCGGCTTCATGTGGCGTCATTCGCGCGCTAGGCAAGAGGCAATCAAGCGGATCCACGACGGTGCCATCGGAGATGTGCATACACTACGTATCTACCGGGTGCATGGCCCGGTCTA
>JAKPII010000459.1 GCA_029549885.1 Planctomycetota bacterium | reverse complement strand
GTAGGGGCAGGCCCCTGTGCCTGCCCGAGCTAAAATATGCGTCTGTGCTAGGTGGCCAAGGAATAGGCAAGCATGATCACCTTGGCTACAATGGCTAAACAAAAAGCATGGTCATTTCGATAAGCAAACTGCCCAAGGGTTTGCGTTACTGCCTTTGCCATAAGTTGTTTTGGAATCATACATTGCGTCTGGCTAGTAGCGAAAAACTGATTATTCTCGGCCGGCTGGAGCCTTTTCGGGCCTTCTGGATTATCGGCGCTGTCTTTGTCTTTTCCATCATTACGGGTGGTACAGCATGCCAGCGACAAGCGAGTCCCGATCACGACAGTCCGGCGGTAAAGGAGTCTGTCGTAAGTCAGGAACAAGCCCACCGAGAGTCGCCCGCTGAACCAGTAAATCCACCGCAATACCGTGCGCAGAAGGGTCCAATCGAGTTCGAACTCGTCCAGCGGCTGGCCTATGGTACCCCCGAGGAAGAGGGTACGGTCCCCCCTGAATTTGCCGAGATTATTCGGGGATTGCTGGCCGCCCGGGCCTCCCTGGAATTTGACACCAACGGCAGGCTTATTGGTGTCGATTTGGCCGGTGAGCGCCGCAGTGGGAGTGACGCAGAGATTTCCCTGGCCGTGCGGCTTCCCCATTTGAAGCGCTTTCGGGTGGCCGGCTTCGGCGTCACCAACGAAGGGATCAAGCAGTTGGCGACATGCCAGAACCTCGAGGAACTTGGGCTTGAGAACACCCAAATCGACGACGCAGGCCTGGAATACCTGAAAGCACTTCCCCGCCTTTGGTCTTTGAATCTGCGTCGATCGGTCAAGCTTACCGATCGTGCCATCGACACGCTCGTTGGTTTTCCCCGCCTGACACACCTTTATTTGTTGGAAAACCAGTTCTCCGCCGAGGCCCTGATGAAAATTGCCCAAATGGATCGGCTCCGGCTGCTCGACCTGCGGGGTTGTGGAGCGGTCAACTCGGAGGTCCTGCGACGGCTCAGCGCCATGGAGCACTTGGCGGCGTTGCGTCTGCGGGGGTACAACATCGACGACGTGTGCCTCCAGGCTGTGGGCGGTTTTTCGCACTTGACAAGTTTCACGTTAGAAGAGTCTCCGGCGGGAAACGCGGGCTTGGCATCGTTGGCGCGGTTACCGCTAGAAACGGTAACGCTTTTTCGTTGCACCGCTGTCAATGACGAGGGTTTGCGAATCGTTTCGCAGTGGAAAAAACTCCGTTCCTTGACGTTGCGGGACATGGCGATTCGGGGAGATTTTTTCAAGGAACTCGGCGAGTTGCCGCAGTTGCGAAGTCTTTCGGCGACCCAGACCATGGTTTCCGATGATGCGCTACACCATCTGGTGGCTTGTCAACAGCTCGAGGAATTGGCCCTTCGACAAACGCTCGTCACCGACAAAGGGCTGGCGGTCATAAGTCGCCTGCCGAACCTACGGCGACTCGATGTGGCCCAGACCATGGTGAGCGATGCCGGTCTGGTCCACCTGGCCAATTTGAAAAGCCTGGAATGGCTCGACTTCAGCGGCAATTCGGGTGTAACGGATGCCTCTGTCAAGATCCTCCTCAAGATGCCCCAGCTTAAAGAGGTGCGGCTGGATGGAACGTCCATGACGCAAGAGGCAATTGCCCAATTGGGACCGCGTGCCCGCACGGCCCTGCCGGTAGAAGAATAAGATTGATCTCCTCGAACTATAAGTTTTGCCTGGCGGCGCGCCTTTTCACTCATCCTCCGTGACGGGGTTTGACCAGGGTGATTCCCGGCGCTTGGGTTTTTCCTTCGAATAGAGTTCATCCAATCGTTTGGGATGGGCTATGAATCGGGTGCCCAGGCGCAATCGCGCAATGGTCCGCAGCATCAGGATGGAAATACCGATCACACTGCCCGTAATGCCCATGTCGCACAGCAGTCCAACCCAACTGAGGGCCCCTCCACTGACGAAGGACACGACAATCCACAGTGCCTTAAGGATGGCCGCCCCGAGCAAGACCCGAAACCACAGATTGAGGTGCTGCGCATCTTCATCAAGGACCATCTCCAACTCTTCTGCAAATGTGAGTCCCGTCTGCCGGACGTGGGCTTCCCTTGGTTCTTCGTCGAAGTCTTTAGCTGGCGGTGGTGAGGATACAGTCGCCGGCTGTTCCACCCTGGCAGATTGGAGATGACGGGCCAGCCGGGTTTCCCGCAACGGACGCCACTCCGACATATTGACCGTCCATACAAGTGTATCGGGCGGAATGAGCCCGGTCGCGGCCATCGCGGCCAAATGGCTTTCGGGGATCGGTCCCTCGGGTTCGTCGTTCACCGTGTAGTACCACAGACTTTCGGACGACACCACTTCCGCCGTCACCGGCTCCGGCTGTTGCAAATTGGGCAACACAATGTCCTGGGCGTCCTCGGCATTCGTGCCTCGGAGAACGAACACATCGTCATCGGCGTCATTGATGGTGCCCAACGGACCGTGGCTCGAAGGTGAGGGACCTTTCCAAGTTGACACACTGTGGCTCTGCTGCAGCAACGTTTCCAACTCTTGGATGGGACGCCAGTTTTGGCCGTCCAGGGAGATTTCCCACGTGGCCGCCGTTTTCCCTTTTTGCACCATGCGTCGCAATTCGTCGGCGGAATACGGTCCGAAGACCCGCCCCCGGAAGCGGACGTGTATCTGTTGTCTGGACGAATCGACGCTCATGAACCCGGCTCCTCGCCCGCGAGGGTCACCACATGCCGCCCATTATAAAAGCGGACACTCTGCTGGGGTTCGACGACGGCCCGGGAGTTGCTCCAATGCCCTATGCGGCGAAGGGTCACTTGGCCTTCCTCGGGGCCTTGCTCCACGACATACAGAACGGCCCCATCGGGAACGGCTGGCTGCCCCACGGTCCGCACATACCACACCTGCGTCTTATCTTCGAAGAGGAGCCCGACCAGATCAATGGTTGGCCACCTCCTTCCCCGATACGTCGCCCGCACTTGCTTGACTTGGGACAACAGGTCTTCTGCCGTGGGCAATGATCCCAGAACGCTCCGGATGTCTTCGTACTGGTTCTCCGCGGCCTGGGCCGTCTTGATCCAATCGTAATGGGGCGGATAACGATCCCGCAGGGGTTGCAACTTGGCCTGATAGCCATTCCATAAAGCGGCCCAAGCAACGTCGCCCTCCTTGGCCGCCGACCACGTTTCGTAAAGGAGATGGAAGATCAAGGGCCACTCAACAGTATCCTTTTCCACAGTGTGACAAAAACCGATGATCTTCCCCAAGACCGTGTCGGCCGTGGTTTCCCAATTGCTCGCAGACCAATCGGCCAGGTGATCGCGAACCTGGTTGGCCAAGACACTTTGTGGTGCCCGGCCTGTCGAAACAAGGCTTTCCCGGGGAAAGGTAATCTCATTTCTTTGAAGGCTCCCAAGATCGCGCAAAACCAGCGCGGTTCGTCCCGGCTGTTCGAGGCAGTAGTATCGGCGACCATCGTTCAAACGAATCTGCCAGGCATCGGCAACGAGGGGCGCCCGCCACTCTTTGACGAGAACCGTCAAGCGGTCCGCCACAAGCAATTCCCGGCGGGCAATCGTATCGAGTAGTGCGAGAATTCGTTTTTGTCCCTCTTGAACGAACGCGGAGGCCTCTGGGGGGACCACCTGGACGAGTCGAAACGCTCCTCTGAACAGCTCCTGGGCCCCGGCATCGCTCACCGAGGTGGTGGGATCATTCCACAGCGTCGCCACACGATTCCACTCGGCAATCACTTTCCAACACGGAAATTCCTGTTCGACAAGTTGAAAATCCCCGATGGGAATTCGCACAGACTTGGCGGGCTCCAGTTTCTTGATCGCCTCCTGGTAGGCCTCTGGCCCTCGTGCGGCAGCAGAACACATAGTGCGGATGAGTTTTTCCTCCTCGGAGGCCTGACTGACTTCGAGAAAGCGACTTGAAAGTTGCTCGCGCAGGTTACGAATCTCCCCTTCCAAGCTAAGCCCCTGACGCCGATTGTCGTCCGAGAGGACGGTTAGGCGATTCATGAGACGGGCTATGGCCTGAAGTTCCTCGTCGATGGATACCGACCCACGTTGGCGAAGCGCATCATATTCGCGACTGAGCTTGGCGATCTCCTGCCGAAGTCGTTCTTCGGCCTGTTGGCGGAGGTTGGCCCAAATGACCTTCGCCTGCGATTCCAGCTCCATCACCTCTTGTTTCTCCGCATCGGTGCGGGCAAGTTCGCTGGCCTTTTGTAGCGATACGCCATCGGGAACCTGAGCCAGCGACGCCCTTACCTTTTCCAGTAGGCTGGCCAATGTTTCACGCCGCTTGGCCTCGGCAGCTTGGGCATCGGCGAGCTTTTGTTCGAGACTGATCACGTGCCGATGCTGGGCCAGTGTTGGGTATGCTGCCTTGAAGTCCGCCAGATACTTCGCCGCCTCATCGAGTTTGTCCTTTTCCAAGAGGTCCTCGACCACCGACACGGCGTCACTCAGTCGGCGGTTTTCCACCATCCGGGCCTGTACCTGCCAAACAATCAAGAGGGTGGCTATCACGACCGCTGCGACCCCGGCGACGGTCACCACCCGGCGAAACATCGCCCGTTGCCGTAACGTTTCCGTAACGCGGCGATACCTTTCCTCCAACGGCTCGGGTATGGCCACACCTCGAATGGCCAACTCGGCGTAGTGATGCTCGAGGGTATGAAGGTCATGACTTTTTCCGAGAAGGGCCTCAAACTCCGTTAGCAGCTCCCGTCGCCGTCGTGCTTCTTCTCGCTCGCGCTCCAGTTGGTGACGACGGGACATGGCCTCGGCCACCTGTTCCCGCAGTTGGATATCTACCCATTGGGGATTGGTCGCTGCTTGGTGATCCCAAAGCCGCAAGTATTCCTCCATGCGAACCATGTCGCCGTTGGCCAGGGCCTGATTGACGAGGCGAGCGATGTTTTCCATTTCCTGGCGAAAAATCTTTCCCCGAAGCGAGGCCACGGCAGAGCGGCACTGTTCGACGAGGGAGACCGAGGGCTTTTCCAGCCACTCATTACTTTCCAATTGCTCGAGAATCTCCTCGAGCGTTTGAAGGTCCTCTGCCTTGAGACGTTCCTGGATTTCCCGCTGGAGTTTATCCAGCCAGTAGTTTTCCAGAATCCTGATGTCTTTCTGCCAGACGGGGTTTTCCGGCTCAGCCCGCGCAAGTTGCCGAAGAATGGCCAGCCGCTTGTGGAGAGGTGCCTGGGCCATCGCCAAGGCACGGTGTTGCCGCAATAATCCGCTCAGGCCCTGTTCCGCCTCATATGCCTGATGGAGTTCTGAGAGGTACTGTACGAGGAGGCGCGGCGGCGTGGGCAGGCGCTCCAGCGTGCAGATATCAACCCAGGCGTCGCGGTCGGGAAAATCCAGAATCTCCACCACATCGAGCAGTTTCGGAGGTATCTCGGCGCGACGGATCGCCTCGCTTCGTGCCCCCGAACGAATAAGGTGGTGAATCTCCTGAAGACGGCGATTGACCTGCTCGCAGGCCTCTGCGTACTCCTCCGCCAGTTGGTGCAACTCCTCGTTCGAGACGGCGTCCAACGAGGCCAATGCCTGCTCGATGCGATCGACAATCGTTTGATCACCCGTCATCGGTTGCCCCCAGGCGGTTGTGCGTTTTCTCGAGCAGATTCCACCTTCGCACCACTGCGAATTTGCAGATCAACAATGGGGCACCAAACCCGCTTTGGTCCATCACTCGCATAAAACCCAATTTGAGCCATCAGGTCCTTGGGCAGGGGTGGCCCATCGCCTTGTTTCACCTCGTCAACCTTCACAGTTATTTTCGCCGGTTTGCGCTCGATCTTGAGTCTCGCCCGATCCTTACCATCGACGGAAAAGACGAACTCAGAAGTCGTCTGACCTTTCTTCCAACCGCCAACGCATCGCACCTCGGGTGTCATTCCCACCAAAGGAGGAATCTCTATCGTTTTTTCCTGGCCCAATGCCAAGGTTTCTACGGGAATCGAATTCATGGACAGAACATAGTACTGGGCCTGGCCATTGTCATCGACGACTTTAAGGAGAAAGAAATCCTGGGTGGACTCACATTCCCGACTCCATAAACGCTGGCTCTCCCAAGATTGCAGAGTTTTCACGCCCGGGGCGCCTGTTGGCGTCTTTTTTAAAAAGATTTTAACGATTTCTTTCAGACGCAACTCGCTGATTGGAGCCGCCACGAATTCATCCTCTGAAACTGCGTTACCCTGGTCAGGTGGCCCATTGGCAGAAACAACCGATCGCTCGCCGCCACCGGCGCGGTTGGCCTCCCCGGTAGCCTTTCCCTCGGGAGGCTTCTCCGCCGGGGGTGCGGAAGTCATTTGATCAGATTTGGCTGTCTCACCTGCTGGCGGCCCTGGCGGCTTGCCTTGTTGGGGTGGTTCCTTGGGACCGACGGCAACCGGCTGTTCCCCATTCTTTGCCTCATTTCCCTGAGCCGGGACAGGTGAAGGCTTCCTCTCCGGGGGTTTTTGTTTATCACCGCGAGCTGCCTGTTTGAAGTCGGGCTTTTCACCGCCCCTTTCCGCGGCCTGGTCCAGTTCTCTTTCGGCAGGATTCGCGAGGAACCCCGGCA
>JAKPII010000447.1 GCA_029549885.1 Planctomycetota bacterium | reverse complement strand
GAAAATGTTTTAGCTCCGCCAAACTCGTCTGGCCACGACACGGAATGTCTTCAACGGCGTGGACGCGTTTGAGCAGCTTGAGAATTCGGGGAGTTCGTTGATTTCACACGAGGGTTCCGCGGAGGGGAATGACTTCTGGTCCGTATCGAGTGTTCGGAAAGGAGGAGCACGTTATGGTAACGCAAGCGAAAAGGCTGCTTTTGGTCTTGGTGGCGGCAGCGACGGTCCTAATGGCCACCGGTTGTCCCAAGCCTGCGACAGAACAAAAGCCAACCCGCCCCAGCACGACGGCGGGCTTGGAAATGGAAACACCATCGGAGAGGCCGCAAGCACCGGTAAAAGAGGAATCCGCGGAGCCCACGGCGCCCTCGCAAACGGAGCCTGCCGCAGAGCCGGGCCAAATGGCGCCAACGACGGAACCCGCTGCTGAAGAGAAAGCCGCTGAGAAAACAGAAGAAGACACAAAGGAAAAAGCAACCGAGGGCGCGGCCGCCCCGGAGATGCCCCAAACCACTCCCGCAGCAGAATCACAAGCGCAAGCAGTTCCGCAAGGAACACCCTTTGAGGTCAAAGTACCTTTGGGTTTGCCGCCCCTGCCCATCCCAGAGGATAACCCGATGACCGTAGAAAAGATCGAGTTGGGAAAAATGCTCTATTTCGACAAGCGAGTAAGTGCCGATGGGACGGTCTCTTGTGCGACGTGCCACGATCCCAAGATGGCTTGGGCAGAGCATTTGCCCACAAGCAAAGGGATTCATGAGCAAGTGGGTGAACGAAATGCCCCCACGGTGATTAACGCAGCCTATGCCCCGTCGCAATTCTGGGATGGCCGCGCTAAAACGCTGGAAGAACAGGCCGTTGGACCGGTGGCCAATCCCATCGAAATGGGTCACACCCTCGAGGGAATGGTCCAGAGCTTGGATAACATTCCGCAATATCAAGAGCTTTTCAAGAAGGTCTTTGGAACGGGTGTCACTGCCGAGAACTTCGCCAAGGCCGTCGCCGCCTTTGAACGGACGATTCTGAGTGGCAATTCACCTTATGATCGTTACAAAGCAGGCGACCAGAATGCGTTGACCGAGGCACAAAAGCGTGGGTTGAAGATTTTCGAGGAATCGGGCTGCGCTGATTGTCACGCCCCACCGCTGTTTAGCACCTATGAGTTTTACAACGCCGGAATTGGAATGAACAAGGAAAAGCCTGACGAGGGCCGAAAGAGCGTCACTGGCAAGGAGGAGGATATGGGAGCTTTTCGCGTGCCCAGCCTTCGTGAGGTCGCCAACACGGCGCCGTATTTCCACGACGGAAGCGTAGCAACGTTGGAGGAGGCTGTGGCCATCATGGCGAAAGGCGGTATCGATAATCCACACCGTTCGGCCGAGTTCGATACTGTTCGTGAAGCCAATATCACGGCAGAACAGCAAAAGGATCTTGTGGAGTTCTTAAAGGCACTCTCGGGCGAGTTCCCGGTGATCGAGCCCCCACAATTGCCATGAAAAGAGGGGAATTGTGAGGACTAAAGCACACGGACGGTTTGGCCTGCGACTTCCACGACGAGGCGTCCGGTGGCACATTCGAACGTGATCTTGCGTCCCGATGTGCCGCCGACGTCTTCGGCGGTAATGGCAATCCCGTGCTGCCGCAGGATGGTTCGCGTGGCCGCGATGTTGTCATCACCAATTTGAAGGGGTCCGCCCCCGCGAAACATGCAGGCACCGCCGGCAATTTTGGCGACCAAGCCAGTCCGGGGACACCCTATGTCGGCAAGCTGGCGGATGAGATAGGGTACTGCGGTGTCGGCGAATTTTCCTGGTTGACCATTTTGGCCGTGAGAGTCGGGAAGGACCACGTGGGCTATTGCGCCCATGCCCAGGTGGGGATGCCACAAGACAATCCCTATGCACGAGCCCAACACGGAGGTGAACACGGCTTCTTTATCGCCTACCGCCGTTTGGCCCATTCCCACATTGATTATTTTGCTTCCGAGCGATGAACTCGATGCTGTAACAGTCATACGTTGTTACCTATCTTAATTGGTGCGTACCAAGGGGAATGTGATCCACAGTTTGTAAGACCACCCTTCGCAAATCAGGCCTTTGACGCAGATTACCTCCGAGCGCGATCGTGTGACACTGATGCGACACTGCGTTCCAATTTCTCACGCAGGCTCTTGGATGGAATAAACAGCACGTGCCAGTTGAGGTTTTCACCTTCGCGGTGAAACCCGGTGCGGCAAAGAAGGGCCGTGTCGGACGACATGGCCTGTTCCACAAGTGCCTGCTCAAGAACACTTGCGAAATAATCCCGAACGAAATACGGCGGTGAAGGGATCAGAATCTGACCGGTTAACCGTGTGAGGGCGTTGACATAGGCGCAACCCAAAATATTCCCCGTCTCCGTCAGGGCCGAGATTTCCAGTTCGTCCCACTCAGGAGTGGTGTTTCGTTGCCGACGTGTGAGGGTGGCCGCCAATTGACGGGCATTCTCTTCATCGAATGTGAGGATTAGGACCGTTCCAGGTTCAGATTCAATCCCCAGGACGACCATGGTCATGAAGTCATCGGAAAACCCCAGTTCTGCTGTAACCTCCTCCAGTGGCAATTCGCAGATGTCATCGAGCGTTAATGAAATAACGCCGTCGGTCCATCGACACATAGCAGCCGATGCCTCATGCGTGGCAGCAGCAAACAGAGGTCGCAAGACCTCAACGCGGTGGATTGTCGTTGGATTCATAGACGCACTTCCTTCACGATCATGGTTACTGGTGAATCAATCACGTTGGTCACAATTGGCAACGTTTTGTGAGTTACTTCCTAAAAAGTCATCATTTGGCTTATGACGACATCGCGTGACTTCCCACACGGCGTGTGATCATCCCCATGATGGCAGCAACATCCAGAATAAGAGAAACGCGCCCGTCGCCGAGGATACTCGCCCCGGCAATTCCCGGTATGTTGCGATAATTTTCCGCGATGGACTTGATCACCACGTCCTCTTCTCCCAGTACCCGGTCAACCACCATGCCAATTTCGTGATCGGCATCACCGAGAATGACGAGCGTCATTTCGCGGTGCTCCTCCTGGTCAATTTGCGACCGGCTCAAAGTCCCACCAAAGATTTCCGAGAGCTCCACAACAGAGATGACCCGTTCGCGGATGCGGGCGGTCCTCAGTCCATGCACGGTGAGGAGCTGCTCAGACGGCACGGCCACAATCTCGTTGACGGCCTCGATGGGCATGGCGAAGACATCGCCATCGACCTGGACCAGCAAGCTTGGCAAGATAGCAAGCGTCAACGGCAACTTGATGGTAACAGTCGTACCCGAGCCAGGCACACTGTCGAGGTCGATCGTGCCGCTCAATTCTTCGATCTTGGCCTTAACAATATCCATGCCCATGCCGCGGCCGGAGACTTCGGTTACTTTCTCCGCCGTACTCAGGCCGGGAAGGAAAATCAGCTGGAAGATTTCCTGGCGCGACATCCTCTCGGCCTGACCGGGCGTGATCAAGTTCCGCTCCAGGGCCTTCTTGAGGATTCGCTCGGTATCCAGTCCCTTTCCGTCATCACTCACCTGAATGATGATCGAATTCCCGCGGTGGAAGGCGTTGAGTGTGATTGTGCCCTGCTCGGGCTTGCCCAATTGACGGCGGACCTCGGGCGACTCGATGCCGTGATCGGCCGCATTGCGGACAAGGTGAATCAATGGGTCGCCCAACTCGTCGATCATCCGCTTGTCGAGTTCCGTCTTTTCGCCATTGATCACCAACTGAATATTCTTGCCGTTGAGTCGGGTTACATCCCGAACGACACGCTTGAAACGATTGAACAGGGGACCGATGGGGACCATCCGGGTTTCCATGACCGCCCGCTGAATCCCATCCGTGACGCGATCCAATTGATGAACGGCTTCAGCGAGATAGTTAACGGTACTTCTCGCCTGGTCAAGGGCCTCGAGTTCGTGGGCCAAGGCTTCGAATTCCTTTTCAAGGCGATCAGCAAGCGTACTCTCGAGGCGGCTCGTCCCACCCGAGGAAGACCCCAGAGATGACATGCCCGCGATTCTCCCAACAAGGTCGCGGAGACCCCGCAGCACCTGCGACGCCCTGTTGCTTTGGAAGAATCCCTTGAGCTTGTCGTTCAACTCCGTCAGTCGTGCCCTTGTAATCACCAACTGGCCCGCAAGATTCATCAGTTGATCGAGACGCTCGATATCGACACGCAGCGTTTCGACGGCCTTGACGGCCTCACCTGACGGACGGCTCTTCTCTTGATCACCGCCGCCATCGCTAACCGTCGGCTTTTCCTTGCCTTCGGCCACCGGCTGTTTTGGAACCATTTCGGACGGTTTGGCCGAACTCCCCGCTTTGTAGTTAACCGCGCCGCTATCCTTCGATAACGGCTGGATATGAATCTGTTTGACGCCGCCGACTCGAATAGCGCGGGTGATTGATTCCTCAGGCTGGCTGGTTTCTATGATAAATTCCACGTAGTCGAGTTTCTCAATCTGGTCGAGCTGTTCCGAGGGTACCGAAAACCACACGACGTTTCCTTGATGGCAGAGCTTTTCGTAAATCAGCCGGGCTTTGAGTCCACTTAGATCCAGATTGGTCTGAAACTCGACACGTCCGACGAGGCTAGGACCGCTGGTCAAATTGCGCGCCGTTTGGAGCAATTCGGCGCTCGGCCAGACGCCAAGTGGCTGATTTGTTTCGCGAGGTGATGGCGTCGGCACTGTAAGCGACACCGCCGCGGCAGGGGGATTCTTCAGCGAGCTAGCGCAAGCCAGGAGATCGGCGGCAAGACTAACAAAATCCGCGTCGTATTGGGACTGGCCCTGTCGCAGTTGCTCCAAGAATGAGCGGAAGCCGTCGGTGCATTTGAGAAGGATGTCGGCTAATTCGCGGGTCAAGGGGCGTCCCGTTTCGCGCAGTCCCTGAAGAATATCTTCCATGAGATGGGCAAGTTTGGACGCACGATGAAAGCCTACGGATGCCGCCGACCCCTTAATTCGGTGAGCCGTACACAAGAGATTCTCGAGCTGTGTTGACGTCCCCTGGCCTTCCGCCTCCAGAAGAGTCTCAGTAAGGACGTCCAGACCTTGAGCCAATTCGTCAATAAATAAGGCGATATACCCAGAGGAAAGGTCAGCTTCGTCGTGGACGTCTTGAAATCGTGCGGCGGCCTCTTCCTGAAAACGGGCGTTATCAGTGGGCAACGGGCTTGCCTGGCTCACCGCAGAAGAATCTGGGGCCGAGTCGCTCATGGCCTCGGCCAAAGCGGTTTCCGCCTGAGAAAGCGCCTCCATAGCCCGGGTTTCAGCAACGGAAGGGCCCGGCTGGCGACCTTCCAGCATGGCTGCAATGGCCGTGACAACGTCCTGGGCGTCAATCGCATCGGAGTTCTGATTGCGAAGCAGATCCACCATGGCCCGCAAGCGGTCGGTGGCCTGGAACATCAACTCCACGGCCTCGTCATCAACGACCATTTGTCCCTTGCGAACCGCGTCAAAGAGGTTTTCCAACTTGTGGGTCAACTGATTGATATTGGAAAGATTGAGCATGGCGGACAGTCCCTTAAGACTGTGCGCCGCGCGGAACATTTCGTTCAGAATTTCAGCGTCAAACTGTTCGCGGCTCTCAGGGGCGTGGTTCTTGACCCACTCGTCCAAGGTCAGAAGATTCTCGCCGAGGCGATCCAAAAGCTGAGTCGACTCGTCGAGGAAATCCGCCAGCATTTCCTGATACATGTCGTCACTGACGTAGGCGTCCATAGGCTGGTCTCACCTAATCCATTGGGGAAAGTTACTCCGTTGGGAAGCGTCTTCACAGCTGGTGAGAATCACTCGGTGGGAATTTGGATAAAGGCGTGGGGCTCCGCTTATTTCCGTCGCCACTCAACAATAGCTCATATTTGGGGGGATGTCAGAATTACCTGCGGAAAGCACAAGGATGCGAAGACTGTCCCGATGGAGACAAGGAACGGATTTCTGGGTAATTCCGAGCGCTTTTTCGAAAAACAAGGAAATTGGGAGACTTGGGCTTTTCCTAAGCGGGCTTCGGTCGGTAAACTTAGCAAAAGATCGTGGTTGCGATTGCGCCACGCTCATATTCAATATTTTTGTTGTATATTTCTTTGTTGCCATAGAAGAATTTGACATGAGTGACTCTGAGCGTACTCAGGAAGTTCGGGGGCCCATCGAGCCAACAGAAACTGGCCAGGGATTTCGTATTCCGGTTGCCGATCGGGTTAATCGGTTGCCGCCCTATTTGTTTGCGCGAATCAATCGCCTGCTGTATCAAAAACGACGCGCTGGGGCCGATGTGATTGACCTTGGGATGGGAAACCCGAGTGATTCGCCGGAGGATATTGTTATCGAAAAGTTGGCCAGTGCCGCCCGTGACCCGGACAATCACGGTTACACGGAGTCCCGCGGGATTCTTAATCTTCGGCGGGAGGTGGCGTCAAAGTACTTCAAGCAATATGGGGTCCGGTTAGACCCGGAATCAGAGATCATCGTCTGTCTCGGTTCCAAAGACGGATTTAGCCACTTGTGCTTGGCATTATTAGGCCCAGGCGACACGGCAATCGTCCCCGCCCCTTCTTACCCGCCGCATGTGTACGCCGTAATTCTGGCCGGTGCCAATGTCATTAGTCTCGATGTCACCGACCCGGAGCGATATCTTTCGCACCTGGAGTTTACCTGCCGCAATCTATTCCCCAGACCAAAATTGGTTGTGGTCAATTTTCCTCACAACCCAACCACCACCGTCGTCGAACCGCAGTTTTACCACGACTTGGTCAAACTCGCCAAGCGTTTTGGCTTTATGATCGTCAGTGACCTGGCCTATGCGGATGTGACCTTTGATGGTTATCGCGCACCGAGCCTGCTCGCTGTTCCAGGGGCCTTTGACGTTGCCGTCGAATTGACGACAATGAGCAAGGGCTACAACATGGCTGGGTGGCGGGTCGGTTTTTGTGCCGGTAATTCGGAGATGATCCGTGCCCTAGCCACCGTCAAGACCTACTACGACTACGGGATGTTTCGCCCCATTCAGATTGCTGCGATTGTGGCTCTTCGCCATACGGATGCGGCTGTTGAGGCGCAAGCGAAAGAATATCAGCGGCGCCGCGATGTCCTGTGCGAAGGCCTGGAGCGTCTCGGCTGGCCGATCCAGAGGCCTAAGGCCACCATGTTCGTTTGGGCCAAGATCCCGGAGCCCTGGGCCAGTCAGATGAGTTCCTTCGATTTCGCCATGAAGCTTCTCAAGGAGGCCGACGTCGCCGTTAGCCCCGGTGGCGGATTCGGACCCGCCGGAGAAGGCTACTTACGGCTGGCCCTTGTCGAGAATGAACAGCGATTAAAGCAAGCGGTTCGCCAAATTGGCCGGTGCCTCGCCCGGGCAGGTGCTACTTCCACGTAGTGCCCGTACCTAGCGCGCGAAGCAATTCGACGCCGGCATTAAGCCCCGTATCCGACCGCGCTTTGATCTCATATTGCGCAAAAAAAGAACCGAAATCGGTTCTCCGCGAAAATCCAAAATGCGAAGGCCGATCCGCTTTCCCCCGCTACGCCTTCTTTTGCTCGAGCCGCGCCAAAACAACTAAGCCTTGGCGTTTTGCATTAGCCGGGCGCGAATCTCTTCCAGCTCTTTTGAAAGCCGGTAGTGCAAAGGACTTTCGGGCCGAAGATGACGGAGCAGCGACTCCGCCCGCTCAATCGTCTTTTCGTTGATAGGCCCTTTGGCGAACAACGAGTACCAACTCTTGGCGACCTGTTGTTCTGTGAGCAAGTGTGACCTCCCGAAAAATAACTACCTGAGACGGTCCCTTATAACGGCGGTATTACCGTCGGAGACGGCGCCTTTTATAACATTGTACGATCGTCATCTCCCTTGTCCATATCCTGTCTATTACTATCGGTACGTTTGGTCCTTCGGCTTGGTTTGGAAAAAGCCTCCCATTTTCCGCCCCCTTCGCCTGGCCGAATGGGGGAGTTAGAGTCTATCCCAAAAAGTCCCCTCTCCCTCCGGGAGAGGGTTGGGGTGAGGGCAAGCGATCCTCGGAAGCGATCGAGAAAACCGGCAGCGATTCGAGCTACCCTCACCCCCCACCCCTCTCCCGCCGAACGGGAGAGAGAAGATTATGGGATAGGCTCTTAGTCGCGGGGTGGGCATGCCCTCAGGTTACCGGGGGTCGCTCACAGCGCTCAATTTCGTAGGTTACGACCGCTTGGTCTGATTCCCAAGCGTGCTTTTTTGATGTTGACCTATCAGCGGCTTTCCGCTATTTAGCGAATCCCATTGGGACGGCGTGACACCGGCGCGCACCGGTGAACGCGTCGCCTTCCTTTCTCTGGAGCGAGCTCCAATACTAGTTTGGATCAAATTTAACGGAATGCCTTATGGCAGATTGGCATAGATCACAGTTTGTAGGCGCTCAACCGCACTGTGGCCCAAATCGTCTGACCGGGCTTATCACCAAACAGCAACGGCTGACCTCTGGGACACTTTGGTCCGCCGTGCTCAGCCTGACAGTGTGTCTTCTCTCATTTGTCGGTTGTGCCGAGCGGAACGTTTACCGTGCCACACGCCTACCCTTGGAATATCAAGCCCCCATCGTGCAGGATTTGCGCGAAATCCCCTTGACTCAGTTGGTCGCTCAGCAGAGCCCAAGTGACGTGATCGCATCCGGGGATGTCCTCGAAATTACTATCAACACAAGCCTGAACACAAAGGCCTCACCGGTTACCTGTCGGGTCGATGATCAGGGTATGATCTTTGTCCCGGATATTGGTCCCGTTTCCGTGGGTGGACGACGCCTCTCAGATGCCGAAAGACTCATCGCCGAAACCGCAATTGCCAGGGATGTCTATCGGCAGCCTATCGTCAATGTCGTGCGAAAGGAGGGCCGGACGTATCGCGTAACCGTCACGGGAGCAGTGGAGAAACCCGGGGTCTATCACTTACCCGCCTCCCAAGCCGACTTACTGACGGCCCTTGTCCAGGCGGGCGGATTGACAAAGCAGGCCGAGCCTACCGTGGAGATCCGCCGTGGACAGAACATTACCGAGGTGAGTGTCCCCTTGGAAAATCCCGCCGAAAACGCGGTTGTGGAAGGCCGACTGACATCCTTCGAGGAATCAACGACTAATACAGTCCGCATCGATCTCATCTCGGTGAGCAGTTCACCGGCGTCGGATCGTCGCTATCAGTTGTTTGATGGGGACGTGATTTATGTGCCGGAGCGGAAAGTGGACCCCATTTTTGTTGATGGTCTTGTGACAAAGCCCGGTATGTACGAATGGCCCAATAATCAGGAAGTTCGCTTACTAGACGCTCTGGCCATGGCCGGGGGAAGGAACAATCCTCTGGCCGACAATGTGTGGATTCTTCGCCATGTGCCGGGTCGCGAGGAACCTATTGTGATCAAGGCCAAGCTCAATGCCATCAAAAGAAACGCCGCGGAAAACATCCGGATAGCCCCGGGCGACGTCATTACGGTTGAGGAAACTCCGGGAACGTTCCTTTACAGTCTGCTGAAGGGATTCGTGCATTTGGGCGGTTCCATCCCGCTGAATTGATATGATGGGCCCAGAGGCCAAGTCCTAACCAACGTTCGACAAATCAGTCATGACAAGACGATCTATGGCATGAACGATTTTAGCCTCGCGTCTTCTGCAGTCCCCGAGTCAACGACCCATCTCCTTCAGGTCGCCGTCCAATTTATCAGTGCGGTACGGCGGCGTTGGCACATTGTAGCCACCTCGGTCTTGGCGACGGGCATTCTCGGAGCACTCTATTACGCCACAGCCACGCGATATTACACTTCCAAGGCCGAGGTGTTGATCCTTCAAGCTGGCGACAACCCCCTTTCGCCGACGATTCAGTCTCAGAACAACCGTGAAAACAACCTGATGCCCACCTTCGTCAACCTCATGACGAGCCAGAAGGTGCTCGAAGGGGCCATCCGCCAACTTTCCCCGGAAGATTGCCTTGTCGATCTCAACCCGGATAAGCCGGAACGGTGGCCTGCCCAACTCCGTGCCGGATTGACGGTAACCTCCGTGGGACGAAGCAACATCATCGCGGTTGAGTACAAATCGCGTCATCCGGAGGTCGCGGCGCGGGTCGTCAACGCCGTTGTTCAGTCGTATTTGGACTTTATGAGGACCACCACTCAGGGCACCGCAGCGGAAATTGTGCATGTCCTCAATACGGAAAAGGATCAGATCGCCGCCCAATTGAGCGAAAAAGAGCAGGCCTTACAGCAATTGAGTCAACAGATAGGGGCCTTAGACACGGGGGTCAACTCGCAAGCAATTCATCCTTTGGTAGAAAGGGCGAGGGCCTTCAACAATGCACTGGTCGAGGCACAGAAGACTCGAGTAAACCTCGAGGCCACCATCCAGGCGGTTGAAGCCGCCCTCCGCAATGGGCAGGACATCCGCGAGTATTTGTTCAGTGGTTCGGACACGGTCGGCCAGCAACTCTTGCTTGGCCTTCTCGGTTTCGACCGAGAGGAAAGTATTGCCCGGGCAAACATGGAACGTCAACTGCTCGAAGACCGGGTGCAGTTAGCCAACGTCCAAAAATATTTGGGGAATAATCACCCCCAAGTGCAACTACTGCAACAGCGCATTGCCGCAACCGAGGATTATCTTCGCAACTATCAGCGGCGAATCGAAGCACGCTTGGCAATGCTCGGAGACTCCGAGTTGACAAGCCTTCTATTAGGGACACTCCGCCACCGCCTCCAAGAGAGTGTGCAAAAAGAACACGCTCTGCAACTTCAGTACGAGGCCGCCCGCCAGCAAGCCGCAACTTTAGCCGGCGGACTTGCCCAGATGGAAATGCTCAAGAACGACATTGCGGGCCTGCGAGAGCTTTACAGTGGGCTAGTCCGGCGTATCACCAATATGGATTTGACAGGCGATCTGCGAGCAGCCCTCGTGACGGAGCCGGTCGCCAATCCGACGCCCGTCTCACCCAATCTCTTTCGCGTGATTTCTATGGTCCTTTTGGGTGGGTTGATGTTGGGGTTCATGGCGGTCTATGTCATGGATGTCCTTGACGACCGCTTCCGAAGCATCGAGGAGATGCAGTGGCAACTTCGTGCTCCCGTTCTCTCGATTGTACGTGAAATGCCTCCTCGAAGTGGTCAGGGCCTTGAGGCTGTGGAAGTGGCGGCTGACCCGGATAGCATTGCCAGTGAGAGCTTTCGCACGCTGCGAACGGCCCTCGCCCTCAGCGACGCCCCCACGAACTCGGTTGTTATCACCAGCGTTCAGCCGGGTGACGGTAAATCCACCGTGGCCGCCAATCTGGCCGTGGCTTTTGCCCAAGCCGGTAAGCGAACACTGCTCATTGACGGCGACATGCGTCGCGCCGGCTTGAGTACGTTCCTTGGCTTCAAGGGTCAGCAGGGCTTGAGCGAGATCCTGCGGGAAACGGCGGCTATCGAGGAGAGTTTTGTCTCTCGGGTACGGGCGAGCTTGGCAGCAAACCTGGACCTGCTGCCTTGCGGAAGTCGTCCGGCCAATCCTGCCGAGCTTCTCTCTAGCCAACGGCTCACCGAACTCTTGCAATGGGCCACAAGCCGCTACGAACAGGTCATCATTGATACACCTCCCGCTTCACTGGCCAGCGATACTGCCATTTGGGGGCGGTCGGCCCACGGTGTGGTCTTTGTCCTTCAGCCCGACAAAGATAAACGCCGTGCTGTCCTTCGTGCAGTCGAGTACCTGGCCATCCTCAAGATCCCCTTGTTGGGTTTAGTGGTCAATCGAGTCAAGAGTCAAAGCGAAAAAGAATATGCCGGGTATGCCGGCGAGTACTACGGCGAGGAATCGAATCCGAGCGATGAGACCGCCGACACTCCAGAGGCCCAAACCACGGATGCCGTGCCATCCAACGAGCATCATCATAGGCGAATCGTTCCACGAAAGGTGGCCTAGGTCGCATTCTTTCCCAGGGAGACAATAAGCCTGACACGAATGGCGAGAGACCCTCTTCAACGACCCAAACGAGTCTGGACCCGGGTGTCCGACGCAGTATTTTTGGTCGGGCTTTGGGGGGCACTCTTGCTGTTCGGGGGCCGGCATCCCTGGGGTCACGCGGTGCTTATTGTGGTCAGTCTTGCCGCGGTGGCACTGACGATGACGCAACGGATGATTCTCAAAAGCTGGACCACACGCCCTCTCGGGCTGGGATGGTTGGCTCTGGCGGGTGTCAGCATTCCACTGCTCCAGCTTATTCCCTTGCCTGAAAACTGGCTATCGTTCCTTTCGCCGCAGCTTAGACGCATTCTCCCAGCGTGGAACGACCCGACAACGGCGAGCACTCTCGGCGCTTGGCGGTGTGTAAGCCTGGCACCGGCCGAGACCCAGACGGCACTGTCACTCTGGCTAGCCTATTGCCTCGTCTTCTTCTACGTCATCCAACGCATCGAGGACATTGAGGATGTGGAAAGCGTCCTTCGCTGGTTCGTGCCGATTGTCCTTGTGCTTTCCATCTTCGGATTGTTGCAGTATCTGTTTAGCAACGATAAGTTTTTCTGGTTGTACGAACATCCTTTCGCCAAGACTACCGATGCCCTCAAAGCGAGCTTCACCAATCGTAATCATTTCGCCGATTTCGTGGCCCTTACCGCTGGGCTGCTCTTGTGGTGGTCCTTGGCCGATCGACGGCCCCACGGTGGTAGCCGTCGGGGACCCACTGCCTTGTGTGAACATCAATCGTTGGAGGGCGACGATACCCACAAATACCTGAGATGCTTCTCCTTGCCGCTCGTTTTCTTGGCCTTGCTGTTGACACAGTCGCGCGGGGGAACTTTGGCGGCGGTAATTGCCCTCGTGATCGCAGGCGTTACTTTGTTTCGTACAGGTTGGTTGAAGGCCCAGTGGCTCGGGGCGTTTCTGCTAGGGCTCGTTTTCCTTATGACGGCGGTCCTGATCGTGGGAACCGATACAATCGCTGGACGTTGGGAAGGCCTCGTGAATCTTTCCTGGGAACAACTCGACCGCGGTGAAGCCCGACGAACGGTTTGGCAGAATACCTGGCGGGCAAGTCAGGATTTCTGGCCGCTTGGCAGCGGTTGTGGGAGCTTTTCGGTTGTCTATCCCTTGTATCAACCGAGCCGTTCGACCTCACTCTATTACACCCATGCTGAAAATGGCTACTTGCAGGTACTATTGGAAGCGGGGCTTCCCGGCGTGTTCCTTATCGCCCTAACATGTGCGACCTTAGTAATATGGGGCTGGCGGGCATGGCGAGCTGCACCAACGCCTCGTCACCGGGCGGCGGTAGGGGCCGTGGGAGCAGGCTTGGCGGCCTTCGCATTCCACGGACTCGTCGATTACGTTTGGTACGTCCCCGGCTTAGCCGCGGTGGTGGCGATCCTCATAGCCTGTCTGGTCCGGCTTTACCAGATGACCCAACTGGCGGCGCAACACCGCACTGCTTCCGCGACCATGTCCCTCGCCTCTCCCTCGTCCAGTCTCACCCTTCGCTGGACCAGCTTCACAGTCGCCTTCATTCTTTGTGCTGTGTGGCAAATCCCGGCTGCACAACGAAGCTTCTTCGCCGGCATCGCTGAATTTTCATGGCATCGCTTCCTTGCTCTATACCGCACGGCCGATTGGTCTGATCTACGAGGAGCCATTCAATCAACGGTAGCAAGCAATGTTGTGTCTCCCGGCGACGAAGAACTAATGGATTCCGAAAACCCCGGTTTGTCCGCCTCCGATGCCCCAGCCGCCTCCACAGCCACAACGATGGGATTCCAAGGGGAGGGCCCAACACAACTGGCCACAGAGCGGGAGATGATCGACCTTCTCCTCAAAGCCATCCATCGAGATCCTCGCCGGGCGGAGGCCCATTTACGATTGGCCAAGGCCCATCTCCGGATGTTTCACTTAATCCAGGAACAGAACGAAAACCCCATGCCACTCTCCCAAATCCGCGATGCTGTGTTCCTTTCCCAGTTTTCCTCGCAAGAAGAATTGGATCGCTGGTTGCAGACAGCGATCGGAAACCACGTCACACTTTTGCACTCAGCAAAGCAAGAAGCGCTTTCGGCTGTCCGTTTGTGCCCCCTTTTGGGAGAGGGGTATTTTATTCTGGGGCAACTCAGTTTTTTAAACGGCGGTCGAGAGGAAGATGTAATGGCCTGGTTTCGTCAGTCCCTGGCGGTGCGACCTAATGATGGGGAATTGCTCTTTCGGGTGGGCGCCGAGCTTGCTCTCGCCGGGCAGTACCAGGAGGCCTTAGAGTTGTGGCGCCGGGCTTTTCGCTGTGGGCGGCTGTATCAGATTCGTTTACTCGAGCGACTCATGGGTTCCGTTCCGCCGGGGGAAATCGATCAGGAGATCACATTCCTCATCGAGACGTTCGAGCCAGACCTTGAAATGCTTCGCTACATGTATCGGCAATACCGCAAACGGTATCCCGTGGCTTCCCTCGATCCGCTTCGTCGGGCGTATGCCGTGGCGCTTACAAGTCAACTGCGTGACGAGAGGAACCCCCCTTCCCAGCGGGCCGAGCTATGGTTGGAATTGCATTTCCTCCATCTTGACGCCGGCGAGATCCAGGCGGCCCTACAGTGTGCCGAAGAGGCAGTGCGTTGCAACCCACTCGACTATCGGGCCCACCATTATTTATCACTTCGGCTAGAAGAAATGGGGCGGTTCGCCGAGGCCGAGGAACACGTCCGCTGGTGCCTGCAAAGGCGGCCAGGGCATCGTTCGCTTCAGAACCGGCTTCACAATCTTTATCAAAAAAGAATGAAGGCGGAGGATGAAGCCCGAACTTGGCGGATGGCAGAGGCCGTATCTCCGGGCGGTTATCCACCCAACCGATGAAGACAGCCGTTCGTGTCCTCGCTGTTCGACGGAACATCCCGTGCAATGTTACCCTTTTTGGGACGTCTGCACGCGATATCTCTCTTAATTTCAAATCCTGTGTTTGCGTAAAAGCCTACCCATAATCTCCCCTCTTCCGTTCAGCGGGAGAGCATTCGGGGGTGAGGGTGGCTCGAATCGCTGCCGGTTTTCTCAATCGACTCCGACGATTGCTTGCCCTCACCCCAGCCCTTTCCCAGAGGGAGAGAGAGACTTCTTGGGATGCACTCTTAATTTCAAATCCTGTGTTTGCCCAAGGAAGAAACGGTCTTGTCACATCCGTTACCATCGGGTATTCATTCCCTGCGGCCGAGACGCCTAAGAATGACCACCTGACATGGAGGTTGGCGTGGAGCTTAGGAGACACCCGAAATCCCCCCAATTTTCCCCATCGAGCCAGCCGGACCGACCTACTGTCGTCGGTTCACTGCCGGCGTTACGTCTTGTCCACGATGAGGCGAGCAGTCACTGTGACTTTGATCCTGTAGCCGGTGGGCCAACGAGTGGGAATGGGAAACCAATTGCGGATCAAAAGCAACTCGGTTCAAATTCACAAGACGCTGCGGTTAGCCTCCGATCCGTGATGGGGAATTACCTCGCACGGGCACTCGATCGGCTCTCGTCGATGTCGTGGATAAGGCGGCCTTTTCGCGAACAATGGCGTGGGGCCATACGCGACCTCATGGGGCTAGCCTGGTTATCCTTGGCCTTTTTGGTCAGTTATTTCGTCAGTTACTACGTTCGATTTGATGGGGACTCGTGGCTGTGGATCAACAAGTGGTTCTTGAACACGGTCGCGTATGTCTGCGCGGTTAAGTTGCTGGTTTTTTGGGGGTTTCGGCTCCATCGTAGCTGGGGCCGATTTCTCACATTTCATGATCTCGTGTTGCTTGTCGAGGCCACGACGGTCGCCCTCGCGGCTGTGGCCCTTGTTGATCGGCTTCTCTTGCCCCCTCGGATGATTCCCCGGGGCATCCTCCTTATTGATTGGGGGACAACGTTGTTAGTGTTAGGGGGATGCCGGGCAGCGATTCGGGCAGTTTGGGACGGTGGTTGGCATAATTTCTTTACGAATGCTTCGCCCGTGCTTATTGCGGGCGCCGATGAATCCGGCGAGGAACTGCTTCGGGCCATCAGTCGCTACCAGGCGACGCGGCATCGGGTGGTGGGGTTCCTGGACCGAGACAGTCGCCGGTTGGGTAACCGGATTGGAGGGATTCCCGTTGTTGGGACATTTGATCAAGCTTGCCAGGTGGCGACACGGCTTGGCGTCAAAGAGATCTTACTCGCCGGTGGTGCTTTGACCGGCAAGGAAGTCCGCCGATTGATGGAAGAAGCACGCCGTGCCTCCATCGAGGTCAAGGTCTTGCCAAGCTACGAGCAGCTATTAGCGGGTCGGATTGCCGTCCAGCCGCGGCCTATTGCGATTGAGGACCTACTTCGCCGGGAACCCGTAACACTGGAATGGAAAAATATCCACCGTTGGCTGGAAGGTCGAACACTTCTTGTGACGGGAAGTGCCGGCAGCATCGGGGCCGAAATCGCCCGGCAGTTGTTGCATTATTCGCCAAGATGCCTCGTTCTATTGGATCGGAGTGAAACGGGGCAATTTTTCTTGGAACGGGAATTGAAAGAGATCCAGCACCGGTTGTTGGCCAATCAGAAGAGCGTTCCCGAGCTAGCGGTTGTCTTGGCCGACGTGCTCGATCTTCCACGAATGCAAAGCATCTTCCATCAGTACCGGCCAGAGGTGGTATTTCATGCGGCGGCATACAAGCACGTCCCGCTTATGGAGTCCCATCCTGGCGAGGCCTTTAAGAACATTGTGCTGGCGACCAAGAATGTCGCCGACCTGGCGGCTCGGTTTGGAGCGGAGTCCTTCGTCCTCATTTCCACCGATAAGGCCGTCAATCCCACCAGCGTCATGGGAGCGTGCAAGCGCCTGGCGGAGATGTACGTCCAATCCATGACGAACACCACTTCCACCCGCTTCGTGACCGTTCGCTTTGGGAATGTCTTGGATTCGGCTGGAAGCGTGGTCCAAATTTTTCGTCAGCAGATTGCTGAAGGGGGGCCCGTCACGATCACTGATCCGCGTATGGAACGCTTCTTCATGACCATTCCAGAGGCCGCCGGTCTCGTCATTCAGGCCGGGGTGATTGGCGAAAGTGGACAAATCTTGGTGCTCGATATGGGCGATCCGGTGAAGATTATTGATTTGGCCATGGATATGATCCGCCTCTCGGGATTAGAGGTGGGACGCGATATCGAAATCCGGGTGACGGGCCTGCGACCAGGTGAAAAGCTGTTCGAGGAGCTTCGGGCGGCTGGTGAACGGACCGTTCCCACGCGGCACAAGAAGATTCGTGTGGCACTCGGTTCGCGAATGGATAGGGCGACCCTTGTGCGGGCGATTGAACAATTGCGAGACTGGGCCGATTCCGATCCTCCTCGTGTGATCGCCGAGCTGAAACGGATCGTCCCGGGTTACGGCGTCTCCCAGATGCCCGTGCCGGAACACATTCGCCGGGCTGCCTAAGGTGCCTGTTTTTCGGGAGGTGACATCGTCATCCGTCGACACGCCGCTTACGCGAAACAAAGGAAACACAAATCCGACCACCGGTCAGCACCCGCAAGAAACGTCATAGATTCTCCAAAATCTTGCATCAATGATGTGAGCACGCCCTATGAAAAGCCAGAGACATTCCTTGGATAAATCCATCCGATATCCGCGTGTTGTCTTTATCGTGGGGACGGGACGGAGCGGATCGACCGTGCTGGACCTCTTTCTGGGTCAGCATCCCACCATTCAGAGTGCCGGCGAGCTGTGCAACGTTGTCAAAAGCGGATGGGTCGGCGGCGAGTTCTGCTCCTGCGGCGAACGCGTTCCCCTGTGTCGGTTCTGGACGGAGGTTCGCAAGATCTGGGAGGAGCTCACGGGAGCCAAACCCGAGGACTACGAGAGCCTAAGGTCCTTGGTGGAAGGCAATAGACGAACGTTGTGGAAGATGTTACGTAACGATCGGCCCGAGATGTTGCTTCTTTCGGGCAAGGAACCGGGCGAGTTCTTAGCCTACGCGCAGTGGACCGCCGCCCTTTATCGTGCCATTGCCGAGGTCAGCGGAAAGACCCTGCTGATCGACTCCTCCAAGAATCCGGCACGTGCCTTGGCCTTGGTGCTGATGGATCATCGATTGGATCTTATTGACCTCTATCTGATTCATCTCGTCCGGGATATTCGGGGATTTGTCTGGTCACAGCGTAAGAGCTTTCAGCGCGATGAACGCGCCGGCGTTGCTCACGACCTTTCCCCACGACCCGTATGGAAAAGTGCCCTCGTTTGGTTGTTTGTCAACAGCATCTCGGAAAGGGTCATCGCACGGCACGATTTGGAGCGTACCCTGTTCTTGCGGTATGAAGATTTTGCCAACGACACACTCCAGACATCATTGAAGCTCGCTTCTTTCCTCAACATCGCGGCACAGCCTTGGCTGGAAATGATGACCAGCCATAAGCCACTCCAGGCCGGGCATGTCGTGGCTGGAAATCGCGTGCGGATGCAGCGACACATCAACATTAAACCGGATAACGACTGGCAGACGCACTTAACGACCTTCCAAAAGGTCTTGTGTTGGTTTTTGGCCGGATGGAAGGCACGCCAATACGGGTACACCTGGGAACCTGTTGCGGCTCGCACGACCACGACCGGCGGCCATACCTTAGCGGGACCACATTACGTTCACAGTCCACGTACCACACTCGATACTGTGGCCACTCCCAGTGAAAACCAGTATGGCTTGCACAAGCCCTGACCTCTGGTGGCCAGTAAACGTGTGATCATGGCAATATGTTTTTTAAGCCCACGCATAGAGAAAAAGCAGAGTGTCGGCAAGATGAGGAAGCGGCCCTTGGCCTGCGCTCAACGACCCTACCGCCTCTTCGCCTTTCGCTCAATTTTTGCTGGACGTTCTTTGGAAATATCACGCAGGCCCTCTCGCGGCTGCTGCTTCTGGTTGTCATCGTCAAGTGGGAAGGACTCGAAACCGTCGGCCTTTGGGTCTTGACCACATCGCTGTGTAGTTCTGTCTTCACATGCTGCGAACTTGGATTACGCCCGCTGCTGATTTGTGACGTCCGCCGGGTCCATCCGTTTCAGGACTACTATTCGCTCCGTCTTGTGCTCGCACTGGCGGGAGCCGTAGCCGTGGTGGCGTTTGGTGGCTTCTCTTACGGCCCAGGAACCGCGCTCGGACTCCTTGCGATTGTCGCGGTGGGACGGACATTCGATTCCCTTTCTGACATTTGTTACGGCCTTCTTCAGCGAGAAGAACGAATGGACCGTATTGGGGCAGGCATGGCTCTCCGTTATGCCGGCGGTATGGTCGGGATGCTGGCCGCCTTGATGTTGGGCTACGGCTTGGTGATCGCTGCCCTGGTCGATTCGTTAGTGGCGGCCCTCGTCTATTGGTTCTGGAGTCGTCGTAATGCAAAAACACTTCTTGCGGGCTTTCGACGGCCGGCAAACCCAGCGGTTGCGTTCATCGTTGAAGACCTGCGATGGAGCCCTCCCCGGCGTGTGTGGCTGTCTCTCCTTTGGTTAAGTATCCCTTTGGGAATTGTGGCCATCGAAATCAACCTCGCGACAAATTTGCCGCGGTATCTCGTCGATTCGATTCTCGGACGCGAGTCGCTGGCCATTTTTGCCACGTTGCTGCAATTTGCCGCTGCCGGGATGATCTTTGTCCAGGCCCTGGGAAATGCCCTGGCACCGCGGCTGACACGATACTACCAGTCCAACGACGCACGGCGTTTTTGGGGTTTGTTGGCGCGGTTCCTGGGCATGACAACATTGTTGGGGATGCTTCCGCTCGTCCTTCTGTGGACTGAATCGGGCCGAAACATCTTGGCCTGGATCTTTTGCCACCAGCTTCTGGAAGACCCCGCTGCGGCCCGCTGGCTGGCGCTCTCCGTGTGCTTACTGTACGTCACCGGGCCCCTGGGGCGAGGTGTGACATCGGTCCTGCGATTTCACTCTCATGTGGTGATACGCGGCGTCACGCTGGGACTGATGCTCGCATTGATCCCACCGTTGGCCACCACATATGGACTGTCCGGCGCAGGAATGGGGCTAACGTTGGCCCTGCTGTTGACACTGCCTCTCTATGGTTGGGTGATCGTAAAGGCATGGAAAATAGGCGGGCACTCCATCGCCCTTCCGCAAAGGGATCAACGGACCACCCACCGCGCTGCCGCGTGAAAGAAGCGCTCCGCAAAGCCAAATCGCATTACGGTGCGGGAGTCAATACCACATCATCCAGGCCAAACATGTAACTTTTGATGGCCTTCTCGTTGGCACCCACGATCTCTACCCGCAGGACGTTCTCTCCTTCTTTCAGTTCGAACGTACCCAGGGGGATAGGCTCCGTGCGAATGACCTCGGGGTTATACAGATCGATGGGGTCGCCGGCCTTTTGGCCGTTAACGAAAAGCTGCACAATGCCGTAATCGCGGGCCTTGGTCAAGATCACGGCCACCTGATATTTCCCGGCCTTTGGGGCATCGAAGCCAACTTCCAGCACGTCGCCCGGCTTGGCTCCGGTCCACCAAAGATGATTGTCGTTGCTCCACTTGCCAAGGGGAAAATTCCGCATGCCTTGGGCCTCAAGATTCCCCGGTGCTTCATTGAGAATCTTGAACCCAGCGATCTTGAGGGCCCGCTTGGTGTAATAGTCGTGCCGGTTTTCGACGGGCACGGGTTCGTAAGGATCATGTCCGTTGGGATCAAGATACCAGCAAACGGTCACCGCATACTGGGTTCCGCGCTCCTCCGTACGGTAATACTTCTCGATGTAGCCGTCAAAGCTGGTATGGAAGGCGACGTTATCCGCCAAATGCCAGCGAAAGACGGACTGGTGGCCCTTGTTGTTTTGGGTCATCGTCTGGCAGTGATACGCCCTTTGAAAGAGATGGGGATCGCACCAGGCGTAACCGAAATAATCCTCGGAGCCGGTACCAAATGTGGATGGGAACTTCTCACCATCGACGAAGAACTTCTCATCACCTTCGCCCCACCAACCGCCGAGGGGATTCCAGACGTGGAGCATCACGCCCATATACCGCCCCCGTCCTTCTGTGCGAAGCAACGACCAATCGGGCCAACGGTCGGGCGGCACCTCAAAGGTATCTCGGTGCCATTTGCAATGGAAATATCCCAATCCTTCAAAGGGGCGATTCAGCGGTGCGACGGTAATTTTGTACTCGACTTCGCGCGGGACGTTGTCTTCGTTGATCACCTCAAGTTGCGCCCTCTTGGCAAATGGCATATACCAGTAAGTGTAGCCACCTTCGTCCGTGACGCCGGTCAGGAAACTCTTGTACTTGTTCCATCCCGGAGCAGTCCCAAAGAAGTCACCAACGGGACACCACACCGCTGGTTTGTTCTGATCATCCCAGGTGATTTGGACCACCACCCGCCGCAAGGCCGCCATTTCATCCGCACGATCACCGGTCTTAATCTTCCCTTGAATCGCCACGATGGCCTTAGGACCGGCGAGCTCCAGCGTTTCTTTGGCCCCAGGGGCCAGGGTCAACACACCGCCGTGCCTTTCCATTTCCTGACCCGCATAAACCGGCGGCAGGTCTCCCATGTTATTGGCAAAAAACTGATTGATCTTGCCAAGCAACTCGGCATGTTCAGCCACCAGTTGCGGGCTAAATGTAGGAAGCTTGGTCCCCTTGGGATAGGTGCGATAAACAAAGTGGTAATAACGCCCCCAACCTTTTTCAGCGACAATTTTGCAGGACTTTTGATAGGGGATAGGCATGTAGAGATTCTGCCCACGGCATCCTTGTTCTTCCAAATGGTAGGAGAGTTGTGGGTAGTTGAACGGTGGCGTATCGCCGGTGAAATACTTTTTGAAAGGAAGGTCAACCACCGGCTGCTCGGAACCGTCCAGGTAGATTTTCACCCGACCGTCCTGGGCCAAAGCCGACCAGATTCTCCAAATGCAACCGGGCCCTTCCATCTCGGCCAGGACCTGCATTCCATTCTCTTCGCGGATGAAGTGATGCCCGTCGCCGTTGGCGTCCCAGCTGACATATTTTCCCGACGCCTCATCGTAGCGGCTTGCCCGATCCCAACTCGACCATTGTTTGCAGAACTCGCCGTCCTCCGGGAGGACCGCTGCCGCCCGAGGATCGACCATCTGCATGAGTAAGTCGCGATAGGTGTACGTGGTTTCGGCCAGGGCGTGAAACCCTACAGCCATCCCGACCGTTCCCAGAAGCGCCAACCAAATGCGATTCATAGAACCCTCCGCATTGTGTCAAAGACCTAATGACGTGACCACCACGAGGCGATCGTAACCTTCGATTTAGAGCCTATCCCAAATTCCCTCTCCCTTTGGGAGAGGGTTGGGGCGAAGGTAAGGCATCGTCGGAGTCGATCGAGAAAACCAGCAGCGATTCGAGCCACCCTCACCCCGTCCCCTCTCCCGCCGAACGGGCGAGGGGACGTTGTGGGATAGCCTCTTATCCACCTTCTTCACCGGCGATCTCTTGGACGATCCAATCTTCCCCTAACCACAAACCGATGACCGTCATGGTGGGAAACCTTTGCCGAAGGAATTCCACGGCAGCCCGAATTTGCCGATGATGTTCCTCCGGCGAGACGGGATTCCCCCCGCAATCGGCGTGCCCGACAATGGCCAGCCATCTTGAGCCGTGTTTCTCCTGAGAAATCCTAATCTTGCGACAAATGGCCTCAACCGTAGCGGGGTCATCGAACCGGGCTAAAAGCCCATCGGGGCCCGCTTCCGTGCTGTTATCCACATAATCCACACCGAACCGTTCTTTAAGATAACTGATCACAGGCCCTTGTGTTCGGCCATCCATGCAGTTGACAACAGTGGCAAAACTCATGGCCTTTAGCCCTTTCCAAGATACCTGCTGTCGCTTAATCCCGATCAAGTCAGGTGAACAGTCACAGTCTGGCCGGTCTCTAACTGGAGAGGTACTGCCAGATAGATCACCACGCGCCGGCCGGTTTGCTCCATGCGAGAAACGCCCACCTCTTTCTCGCCCGTGCCGGACTTTATCCGCACAACGGCTTTGACTCGGTTCTCGCCGGGGGCTTCCAAGGCGATGCTGTTCACGCGAAGGCGTCCCCACAGGACTTGAAGTGTGTTTTCCTGCGTATTCCCTTGACGTTTCTGCGTGAACGTGCCCCAACCTTCGGCCGCCGTAAAGGCTGCCGCGAAATCATCGGCATTCATCCGCGGGGCAAATCCGATATGGCCTTTGGGGCCATGATACTCAAACCCGCACAGGGCGAGGAATACGCCGTAGCTGGCGACTGCCCGCGCGTAGTGGTCACCGCATTCGACTTCGTTCCACGGATTATGACTGCGAGGATGATACCGCTCGTGAACACCGCGGCAAATCGCCAAGGCCTCGAGTAGCATGCCTTCCCATACCATGTGGCCAGCAACTTGATATTCGATCCCCGTCCAAACCTCATCGCGGTACAAAACGCTATCTGGTCCAAGGTGCTTTGATTTCGGCCAAGTACACGTGAAAAGCCCCGCCTGTCCTGGTCGGGCGAACCACCGCTGAGGCGGATGTGCCTCATTCTGCGGCCCGACGTCCGGTGCCCAATTGTAAACCCAAATCGCCTTTAATGCGGACCTGACGGCCTCGGGCGGATAGATGTAACCGAGCCCCACTTGATGGGCCCAGCCCTGCCCGAATAACTGATCCGACAAACATCCGTCCGCGTATTGATGCTTGGGATGCTCCTTGAGGTCCACCTTTTGGATAAAGTACTCGCCGTTAAATAGCTCCTTCATGGTGGCCTCGCGGCCGGCTTCAAATACCTTACGACAACGCGCGGCGAATTCCGCGTCGCCAAGCTCTCGGGCCATCTCTTCGCCGGCACGGCACGCCGCCAAATAGAGCGAACCGACCATAGTGTTCGGCCCATAAAAGTTGATGTCGTACGTGTTGTGCTGCTCACCCTCGATTAGGCCATTGAGATCGCCATCCTGGGTAAAGAGGAATTCCAGGGCCTTTTTGATACGTGGCCAATTTCGCCGCAGAAAGCCATCATCCCGCGAGCATTGGTGTTCCCGATAGGCCTTGAGGATCGTACCGCCTTGGGAATCACCGGCCCAAAGCTTCCAGCCTTCACCTCGAAAGCGAACCGCACCGGTCTGCTCGTCAAAACCTGCCTCCGGATTGAAATCCTGCATCTCGCGAACGGACCGTTCCAACCGAGGGAATAGGCGGGCCAAGGCGTGTTCGTAGTTCCACACGTGGGCACACGTCCCGTGACAGCAACCCACACCCTCCCACGCCCAAAACCGGCCGTTCGCCCACCACTGACATGTCCCGGTGGCAAGGTTGGATACCGTGGAAAACAGTCGATCCAGTAGCCAATGCGGCAGTGTCGCACCATACCAGGTGGCATACCACAATTTCGTCTGTTCGGTCAAACGAGGGAGATTTGCCTCCAAATATCGAGCTAAATCGTCCAGTGTGGGAAACTTCACCGCGTAGTAGTTGCCGCGTTCTGGCCGATTTGGGAAATGCCACAAAACCGCGAAAGTCAACTGGGCGGTCTTTCCAGGGGGGATGCTAACACGACACCCCAGCGCCCCCCGAAGTTTTTCGTGGAGCCGTTGTTTTCCTAGGGTAGTTTCTCCTTGCAAAGGATTGAATTGGTGCCACAGCGTCTCCACATCAAGCGGTCCACCGCCATCGGCCACCGCGAGGAGTTCGTACTTGCCGACTTCGTCGGACGCCGGTGGTAAAAAGAAGACGAGGGCCATTTGGCCGAAATCGGGTTGCTTTTCCAAAGGTCCCTCGGGAGCAGGTCGCGGTGTATCCCGAAGTTCAATCTGATCCACATTGATATGCCCCCAGCCGCCGGATTCCCGATCGACGATCTCGATTTGCGCAGTCTTCCCCTCAAATTCACGAACGTCCCAGTTCTGCCACTGTAACCGCTCATTGTTGGTGCCCGTGGCCGTTCGCACCACCTGGCCGTCCACCAACAGATTCATACATGTCTTTCCGGCGTGGCCTCCGCCCCCGATAAGGAAGCTAATATATCGTCGGTCGATGACAAAGGGTGGCGAGACGAGTCGGCCATGCGGTCGGTCGCCTCCCAAATAGGTGTTGACTAGCCCCTTTCCCAGGAAACCGCTCACCGTTTGTTGATTGGGGAGCGTTCCGCGAGCCGGTCCTTGGCCGAAGGCCTCACCCTCCACCGTCCAATTGCCGTAATTTTCCCCTTCAAAGTCGGCAAGAACCTTCACCGGCCGGGGTTCCTCTGGCGGTGGCGAGGGCTGGACGGAATGAACTAAAGCTACCGACTGAGAGTATCGCTTCGTATGAGTGAGCCGTTCACCCCAAAAAGAACTACCGGTGTGGCACGCCACGGCGTTTTCCAACCAGCCCATCAATGTTACGGTCTTGGCCTCGGGACCAGGATTCTTGATCGAAAAGGCCAAGATCGTCGCCGGCAGTGCCGAATCCTCCTCGTTGAGAGGGATAAACGGCGAAAAGGCCTCCAGCCGGACTTGCACGGGAAAGTCAGGATCAACATAGTCCACGTAACCGATAGGGTACTCACCGCAGAAACGAACCTCCGGAAAACCTGCCTGGTCCAAGGTCCGCCGAATCTCTTTTCCGTCCGTTTGAACCGAAATCGCAAATCCCTGCTCCACTGGGTAATCCGGCTGCGGCATCTTTTGATAATTGTTAGCCCCGTAGCCGGAGAAGTTATGTCGGTTAAAAATGTCCCAATGAAACAGTCGCCCATCCCCCGCAAGGTAAAGCTGGCCCGCACAAATTCCGCCGATAGGCATCCCGATGTTTTTTAGGTCTTCG
>JAKPII010000442.1 GCA_029549885.1 Planctomycetota bacterium | reverse complement strand
TCCAGAATCTGCTCGACGATCAGTTGCCGCGGCTGGGCTTGAATCCGCTCTCCACATTGCGGACAGTATGCCGTCCCCGCCCGCGCATAGAGAATCCTCAGAAAATCGTAAATTTCCGTAATTGTGCCCACGGTTGAGCGAGGGTTAGACCCGGCCGTTTTCTGTGATATACAGATGGAAGGGCTGAGGCCCTCAATCCGATCGACGTTGGGTTTGGGCATCTGGCCGATGAATTGGCGGGCGAAGGTGGAGAGGCTTTCGATGTAACGCCGCTGTCCTTCGGCGTAAAGGGTATCGAAAGCCAGAGAACTTTTCCCAGAGCCGCTGACTCCTGTCAGGCAGATCAGATGATTGCGGGGTAAGACAATATTGACATTGCGAAGGTTGTGCTCCCGTGCCCCTTGCACAACGATATCGGAGGCAGCCATGCGAGATTACCCGAAAAAAAGCACTAGCGGCCGATCAGAATCTTAACGCTCAGAACGAACCGGGCGAGAACCTACCATTATACCAAACCCGCATTATAGGGCTTTTTCGAAACCAGCGACAAGTTACAGATTCTCACCACAGATTCTCAAGATTACGCAGTCGAAAAGCAAATTACCCAGTTCGGCGTTTTTTACCCGCGAGAATGGACCAACCGCCGAACAGGACCTCGAGGAAAAAACTATTCCATTTTTGTGGCGCGAAATACACTGTGGTAACGATGTCCCCCATTCAGAGAAAATAGACAACTTGCGATGACTGGAAAAATTTTTGATAAACAAAACAGGTCTCGGGAGCTTTAGCCTGCCGTGCCGCAAAATGGCCTGACATGTCCCGGCGCCGGTCCGCTCCAGGAGGTCTTCGGGCACGAAAACAACCACGCCCAAACCCCGAAAAAAGGGCCTATCCCAAGCGAGAACCTCGAATGCGTTTGAGCGCGCGCAACGATTACCTTCCTCAAGCCCGGAATGATTACTTTCCTCGCACCCAGATAAAAATTCTAATGACGGGGGCTCCTCGGCACCCAGGTACGCCCTCCTTTGCCCACATAAGCAGCCGCGAATCAAAACTGAACAGCGGGTCCATAGGGTGATAATGCGGTAAAGCTGCGGTCGGGGCCTCCCGAAAGTTCCGGCTTTTCTCAGCTATGTCTTGAATCTCCGCTACAGCCCCTCGCTCGGCGTGCGGTTCCCCAGACGCTTCACAATTGAACAACCACCCCCGAATCAAAAGAGACGATTCTGAAATCATCACCTAACGTTCATCCCGCCCAGGTCGGAACAACCCTAAACCACCGTCAGTAATTCCACCCTAGTGGATCACTCTACCGCTCCATAGGCTGGGTTCAAATTTGCCAAACGAAACGATTTGAGCGAATCGGTAGATTTTGCCGATAACACTATCGACTTTATTGGCGGTGTGACGGTATAGTCTTCGACTCACATCAGCGACCAGTCCTGGGCCAGGGCTTTCGAACCTTCAAAAAGACGAGGACACGCAAGTATGACAGCACGGACGAATCATCGTGGTCGTGGGAAGACACGAAAATCGATGAAGCGGCATCTATCGTTAGAGCGGTTGGAGGTCCGGGAACTGCTCAGTGGCCTTGGTCTCAATGATTCGTTCATCACGCCTCTCGGGCTCGGCACGGCCGGTGCCGTCTCTGGGGACCTTATTCCCGGCTCGATTGGACTGATCTCCGCTCCCGGTCAGCAAACACCGGCGACCGTTTCTCCCTACTCACCCCCCCAACAGGTTGAAGCCTGGATTGATGGCACCACCGTTCGTTATCGGGCGTTCGTTGGTGGCAGTTGGCAAGAGGGTTTCAAGTCATACAGTTCGGACAAATTGATTGTCGAGATCACCACCAATGACGGTCTGGTGGCTTGGACCGTGGGCACCAAATTGGCGGATGGTCGCGTCGTGGCCCGGCAGGTAGGCTTCGCCATCTACGACACAAATCATAATACCTGGATCCAGTCGGAAGGCCCAAATCTCGGTGTGCTTTCTGTGAGCCAGTTGGTGGTTCAGGATGGCGTAATCGCCTGGACCGTTGGTTACCCCACCTCGACGGGCAGTTTTGTTCCGCGGGCAGTCGGGGCCGCCGTCTATGACCCCGGCCTGACAAGTGACCAGTGGCAGGTCTT
>JAKPII010000427.1 GCA_029549885.1 Planctomycetota bacterium | reverse complement strand
CTGGTCTTCTTTCACGCCTTCTGACGACGCCGCGTCTTCATCGGCCTCCGAACTACTTCCCCGGATCGAATCAACCAATGTGGGAAATCGTTTCCGAGCCGCTTTCGCCAACTCAATGATTTGGGGAATGCTCAACTGCTCCGCCCGCAATTGCGAATCAAGACCAAGTTCCCTTAGCATCGCGTCCACGTCCGGCTTACTTGCGTCTCGACCAAGGGCACTTAAGACTTGGCTTCGCAGGAACTTGCGGCGATGGAGGAACAACCTGCGAATCCACCCGTGAAAAAAGGCTAGGTCTTCAATGCGGCTGCGACGTTGGGCGTCACTCTCGATGTGGATGATGGCCGAAAATACCTTCGGCCGGGGCCAAAACGCCTGGGGTGGGATGGTCCGTTCCAAATGTACGCGACATTGACTTTGAACCCACACACTCAACGCCCCATAGTCTTTTGAGCCCGGCTGGGCGATGATTCGCTCGGCCAGCTCCCGCTGGATCGTCGCCGTCATGGAGACAGGGGGCTCACGCAAGCTCAGCAAATTGCTGATCACCGGCGTCGCCACACAATAGGGCAGATTGGCCACCAACTTCAATCGGCGCTGAGGATCCACATCGAGGGCCTGCCGGATCCGCTCAATGATCCCGGGATGAATCGCGTTTTTGTTCTTCAAAGCGTCCTGGCACAAAAGACAGACATTCGGCTTCTCTCCGACCAACTGGCGGGCTAAGGCGTGCAGCCTGGGATCGATTTCGACCGACACGACGTAAGCCGCTCGTTCGGCCAGCATGTTGGTCAGACTGCCAGTCCCCGTCCCAACCTCCAGCACCACATCCTGCGAGGACACTTCGGCCGTCTCAACTAGAACCCGGAGCAGATTATAGTCGATCAAGAAATTTTGACCGAGGTCGGTCTTCGGCCGAATGCCAGCCGCTGCAAACCGCTCCCTGAGAAATGTCAGCGTCTGTCGGGGAGAACCACCTGGTGTCATTCCGCTACTGCGTCCTTCACCACCCATACGGCTTTTGCACTCGCCAGCGATTAGCGCTTTGCAACTTGCCAGTAAACGGCAGGGAATCGCTTGAAGACCTCATTCGTGGCTCCGACCCATTCTGGAAAAACCCACCACGCCCGCCTTTTTCGTTAGAGCCTATCCCATAATTCCCCTGACATGGTCGTCGGGAGAGGGGTCGGGGCTGACGGTGCCTCGAATCGCTGCCGGTTTTCTCAACCGATTCCGACGATCGCTTGCCCTCACCCCAACCCTTTCCCAAAGGGAGAGGGGGAATTTTTGGGATAGACTCTTAGCTTACCCAATGCTGGGCCTCCAGTTGACGCTCCACATATTTGGCCAGGATATCGGTCTCGAGATTGACCTTATCGCCGACTTTCATGGGGCCAAGCGTCGTAACGGCCAAGGTGTACGGAATAAGGGCCACACTAAAGCGGTCCGGTTCGCTATCGACAATCGTCAGACTAACACCATCCACAGCAATGGAGCCCTTGGGGGCCATTTGTTTGGCAAGACGCCGAGGGATGCGGAACCAGAACCGCGACCACTCGCCGAAGTCCTGTCGCTCCGCCAAAAAACCGACGTCGTCAATGTGGCCCGTCACAAAATGTCCACCTAACCGATCCCCTACCTTAAGGGACCGTTCCAAATTGACTCTACTTCCGGGTTTAAGATCGCCAAGATTCGTTCGAGAAAGCGTTTCAGGACCCGCTTGAAAGGCAAAGGTCTCCCCCTGCACGTCGATAACTGTCAGGCAACAGCCGTTGACGGCAATGCTATCGGCCACACGGGTCTCCGCAGCGATCCTCGGCTCTTTCACAATGAGTCGCACACCCGGGGGCTCCGAAATCACATCAACAACTGTCCCCAAGGCCTCGACGATCCCAGAAAACATGGTTCGCTCTCCTCTCAGGCCGTGTTGGAAATCCCTACGATGCTATTCTTTGGGGGTGTTATCCCCACCACCCTCGTACCGATGGGTATCTCTAGACTATCTTTGATGCTAAGGTCTGCTTGCAGAATTGACCAGCCGCACCGCGCGATCGTCGCATTTCAGGCCGGGAAAAGCGCTCCGTAGGGCTCCGATTTAATTACGCAGTCCACCTAGTTCTCGGGCCCTCAGCGGGGAAAACTGGTTTGGGCCTCGAGGACGGCCAAACCTTCGTGAATGGCAGAAATCAGATCTCACTCTGGACAAGGCTTTGTCAAAAAGCGAAAGACCTGGCCCTCGTTGATGGCCTTCATGGCGGTCGGCAAATCCGGCTGCCCGGTCAAGACGATTCTCACCGTATTAGAAAAATGCTTAGCCACCCAGGCGAGGAGCCCCGTCCCTGACGCCTGGCAAGTTGAGATCGCCACGATGTTGGCCCCCATTGGTTGTGTGGCCATGCCTGACGAAATCGTCAAAAAAGCCTTCCGCGGCGAACCTCTGAAGGAGAATGAAGTCGCGACCTACCAGACCCATCCACGAATTGCCCACGACTTGATTTCAAAAATTCCGCGACTGGAACAGGTGGCGCGGATTGTGGCCTACCAGGAAAAGCTTTACAACGGCGGGGGTTTTCCGGCGGACCTCGTGGAAGGCGACGACATCCCCTTGGGCGCACGCATCATCAAACTGGCGTTTGACTGGGACTCGCTCATTAGTGGCGGTCTCAGCCCGGAACTGGCCCTCGCTGAGATCACCGATCGCCGTGGTTGGTATGATCCCAAGGTCGTCAATGCGCTGCGAAGGATCCTCAATGTCCACCAGGTTTGCGTTGTCCGAGAAATGAAGATTTCTGACCTTGTCGATCGACTGGTCCTCGCCGATAACGTTTACTCCGTCAACGGCACACTGTTGTGCAGCAAGGGACAAGAGGTTACCCCGGCCATTCGTTTTCGTCTCCGAAATTACGCGGTCAACGTGGGCATCGCGAGACCCATTCGCTCGTTCGTTCCCACTGTTGGAGCGGTGAATGAGCTGAGCGCGCTATCCGAACCCAACAGCGAGTAATCGCGCCTTTCCTTTCTGCGAGCCCCCACCAATGCCGCGTGCGTTGCTCGGTACCCAAAAGAAAAAAGCCTTTCAAGCAGACACTTGCAGAGCGGTGACGCACGGGCAGATGGGCCCTAACTATGGCCTATGTTCACCCCCTGCATCAGGGACCGGATTGGCCCAGCGTCGGACCGTTGTCTTGGGGCATACTTTGATTCCAGCCAAGCACGAGCTCCGTTAACCGCCTGACCACGTCGGGGTGCTTGTCGGCCACATTCTGTGTTTCACCGGGATCGTTTGCCAGGTTGTAAAGCTCCGGCTTGCTGCCATCGTACTCACACAGGAGCTTCCAATCTCCAACGCGAACGGCCAGGTCGGGGTAAGGCCCTTTTCCGGCGAAGAACTTGCGATCGGGCGGACGTCGCCAGAAGAGCGGGGCCTTGCGGGAATCGCTGCTCTTCCCAAGCAACGCCGACGCAAGGTTTTCACCGTCAAACCGGACGTCGGACGGAGCGGCGATCCCGGCAATCTCCAACAACGAAGGGACCAGGTCCATCGCCGAAAAAACAGAGGACTTGTTCCACGTGCCTGCGGCCTCTTTCACCACCAAGCCCGGTCCCCACAGAATGAGTGGCGACCGAACGCCACCCTCGTAGAGTGTCGCCTTACCATCCCGGAACGGACCGCTGCTGCCCGCATTAACGTCGGGGCCGTTGTCCGAGCAAATGATGATCAACGTGTTCTCGCGCAATTCCGGCGACTTGCGGACAAAGTCAAACAGGGGTCCTAACTGGCGATCCATTTCTTCCAAAACCGCCCGATACAATTGCCGCCGACTTCCATCCCCCCATTTGTCAACTGGCGGCCAAAACGGCGCGTGGACATCGTCGGGACACACATTCACATAAAAAGGTTTGCCGGCGCGCATGGCACGTCTGATAAACGCCAAGGCCGCATTCACATAACCGCCCGTAATTTGCGACCGCGGCATCCAAATGACCGGGCCACCAAGGATTTCGGCATCGGCCCAAATCCGACCATATCCTTGCTGGCCGGGTTTTTGCGTGAGCGGGAGGAGTTTCGGTCCCATCCCCTCAAAGTTGGTCAGTGATTCGTCAAACCCATAGGCGGTAATGGGCGGGGCGTCATCCACATCGCGCTGTCCTCCAAGGTGCCACTTCCCAAAGTGCCCCGTGGCGTAACCGTGGGCTTGAAGGATTCTTGCCAGCATCGGCGCGGCGGGATCGAGCCAGTTCGCCACACCGCGGCGGGCATTGTCTGCCCGATTGTTGAGATAGGATGTGATCCGCCACCGTGCCGGATATTGCCCCGTGCTGATGGCGCACCGAGAGGGGGAGCAAATCGGCGAGTTGACATAAAACTGGAAAAAGCGAATCCCCTCGGCAGCCATCGCATCGACGTTCGGGGTGTTCGCCTCTGTATTCCCAAAGCAGGAGAAATCGCCCCAGCCCATATCATCAATGAACACGAGGATGATATTAGGGTGGCCCTTCTCCTCGGCCACACTCGCCATCGGGCAAGATAACAAGCTGATGACCAATGCGCAGAATATCGACGATCGGCACACCATGAGTCGTTCCTCCCGCGAAAATCAACCCGATCGGTTAGGCGTCATAGCTCACCATAACCTTATCCCATCTCGTTTTCCCCGTCCACACGAGGGAACCGCGGTTGCTTTTTCACCCCATCAATGGGCAGGCACGAGCTCCGACCGCAACCGGGCCATGTCCGTCACGGACTTGAGACCCGTGGCAAGCCGGGGGTACTACTCGATCCACGATACCTGCTCCAATTCGCCGACAAATGGTCAGGTGGACAACCCGCCAGACGGCTCCCGACGGGTATCAGGGACTTGACGTTCACCACGTCAGGTTGCTAGATTAAAAGCAAAAGGTCCTAAAGACATTCTGTACCAACTCTGCGGGAATGGCGGAATTGGCAGACGCGCTAGGTTGAGGGCCTAGTGGCCGCAAGGCCGTGGAGGTTCAAGTCCTCTTTCCCGCACTTTTGTTTTTTTGGTGATGATAGTTCGCCGTTCGACGTCGTTCGTCCAGCGTACCGTCAAGTTTTGCTGCGAATTTTTTGAACTCACCGTAGTCGGTGGCCAGGGATTTGACGGTTCAGCTTGACCGTACGGTCGTCGGATGGCAACGGAATGGAAATCAACACAAGCCGCCCCCTTAGCTCAGCCCGGCAGAGCAGCTGACTCTTAATCAGCGGGTCGTAGGTTCAAATCCTACAGGGGGCATTTGAACGATTACTCGAACATCCATTCCGGAACGCCCGCGTTGCCCCCTCACCTCCACCCGGGCGGCCACAGGGGCCTGCCTCTACGGTGCGAGTGTTAATCGGCTTCGTGGTAGGGTGATCTCGTAAATCGTTTTTCCGTTTTCGCTAATCAATCGGAACGTGACTTCCGGATCGGGTTTGGTCACATCGAACTCAAACTCGCTGAACGCATATTCTCCGGAGATGCCATAAAGTTGGGTGGTCCAATTGGGCTGGCGGACGGGTGGCCCACTGCGACCGCCTAGGCTTGCCCCTTCGAACTCGTAAAACTCGTAGCCACCAGGTCGGGGGATGCGAAACCCACGGGCACCGTGTCGATCGCCGGAGATGAGCAGGACCCCGCCGATCCGATGCTCCTCGATCAGACGAAAGACTTCCTCCCGGCCTTGTGGGTCGAACACACCCCAGGAGTCCTTGCCATCGGACACGTAGTCACTCCACATTGTCCCACAAGAGAGGATGATAAACGGCCCCTTGGCCGCCAACAGCCGTTCCTTCAACCAGGCCATCTGTTCCCTGCCCAAGAAATCACCCTTTTGCCGGAAGAAGCGGTTGTCCGTCATGATGATATCGCACGGCCCAATCCGCGTACTGAGGAACACACCACCCCGCCCGGGCCCCAAGCCATACTGCGGGTTGTTCCA
>JAKPII010000420.1 GCA_029549885.1 Planctomycetota bacterium | reverse complement strand
TACCCCAGATTCGGGGGATGTTTGGCGGGGACTTCAGTCGCAAGCAAACCCTGGTGGAGCATGGTTTCCGTCTGCCTAGCGCCTTGGACAATCGGCCTCTAAAGTTTGAAGAGTGGGAAGCAAAGATCAACCAGGTGATTTTTGTTTCCGCAACGCCTGGACCGTACGAACTGGAAAAGGCCGGGGGAGAAGTGGTAGAGCAAATCATTCGGCCAACGGGCTTGCTTGACCCTGAAGTGGAGATTGCCCCGGCACGCACGCAGGTTCCCCATCTTATTGCTCAAATTAAGGAACGTGCGGCACGAGGCGAACGCACACTTGTGACTACTCTGACGAAACGCCTGGCCGAGGACCTTGCGGATTATCTCAGCAAGCAGAATATTCGGTGCAAATGGCTTCACAGTGAATTGGACGCCTTCGAACGGGTTGAACTTCTCCGAGATTTGCGAGAGGGGGCCTTTGATGTTTTGGTGGGGGTTAACCTCTTGCGGGAAGGCTTGGACCTACCGGAGGTCTCTCTGGTGGCAATCCTTGATGCCGATAAGGAAGGGTTCTTGCGGAGTGAGACCTCATTGATTCAGACCATTGGCCGTTGCGCTCGAAATGTTAATGCCAAGGTCATCCTCTACGCTGACAAAATGACGGATTCCATGCAGAAAGCGGTGGAAGAAACGAGGCGACGGCGAAAATTGCAGGAGGAATATAACAAGGCGCACGGGATCACTCCTGAAACGATCAAGAAGAACATCCGCGCTGGCATCGAGGCTGAGGTTGCGGCCCACAACCAAGCCAACGCCCTCGTAGGGCGGTCTGACGAGGCTCAGTACATCACCGAAGAGTATATCGCCGAGCTTGAGGCTGAAATGCTCGCTGCCGCCGAGGCCCTGGAATTTGAGCGGGCCGCGGCTATCCGCGACCGAATCCAGCTTTTGCGAAAGCAGATCGGCAAGCCCGTCACAGAGGCGCAATTAAAACCGCCACAAAAGCGCCGTCGCGGTGGACGCAGAAACACCATCCACCCTTCCCCTGGAATTGATATCACACAGTTCCGGCGAAAATAGAACAAACCCGGGCTATCCAAAGAGCGGGGTCAACAACGTTGCCCTTTGCAATAAATGGAGGCCCTTCGACGGGGATTAGCCCCGCCGAAGGGCCTTCCGGACATAGCGCTCGATACGTCGGCCTAACTGACGGCCAGTTTCAAAATGATAATCACTTTGAAGCCAAGAGGTTACTGCTGGCTTTCACCGCCGGTGCCTTGCTCAGCCGGTGCCTCCTGGGATTGCTCGGCCGGCTGGGCGGATTCATCCGATGCGGGAGCCGACTCAGAAGATGCGGCTGGAGCTGGGGCACCACCGGCCGGTGCCGGCGCCTGCTTGGGGCAGCCAACGAACAATGAACTCAAAGCCAAGACGATCAACAAGGATCCCAACTTCTTCATCCGAGATACCCTTTCTCCCAAAAAACCGTTAAAGGCACCCCCGACCGCCGGAGGTCGCGTACAAAAAAGTACGATGCGCTCCGTTGGTGTTTTATTCCCGCGAACGTTACATTTAATGGAAGATACCCGGCTGCGAATATGCCAAAGGTAAGCATCTGGGGAATAATGGCCGGTGGTTGCGCATCTTAATGGGTAGTCAAAGATGGATGAAGGCTCGCGGCAGCCCACGATTGAGGAATTGGTGGTCCAGCACGCTCAGACGGTTTTTCGCTATGCGTACCGTCTGTCGGGGTCCGTTGCCGATGCAGAAGATTTGACCCAGGAGACATTTTTACTCGCAGCCAAGAATATTGCCCAGCTTGAGCATCCGGCGCGTGCCCAGGGGTGGTTGCTGGCCATCACACGAAATGCCTTCCTCAGGCAGCGAAGAGGGCCCCATGTTACGCTTTTGGATGACATGGCGGCAACCATCGTTGAATCGCAACTGGATTCGGATGATACCGACGAACAATTGATCCAAATCGCCCTCCAATCGCTGCCCGAACAGCAGCGCGTCATGATCCTCATGTTTTACTTCGAAGATATGTCGTATAAGGACATCGCGCGAGAATTGGGCGTCCCAATCGGTACGGTCATGAGTCGGCTGGCGCGGGCAAAGGCAGCTCTGCGAAAGAAGCTCGATGCGCTCACCAAAAAGGTGGCCCCTGTTTGAAATCCCAGGATTTAAAAAATGATGACTAACAATAATGGCCTCCCAACCCATTGACCCTAAAGACGAGGACCTCCTAGAGATCATCCAATTGGATCGAGATGATCCGCAGGATGCGTTCGCGCAGCGGCTCTTGGCCATCTTGCGGGAAAATCCCGCCCTCGCCAAGCGCTACGAGGAAATCCGCCGACGCGATGCCGAGATAGGAAATCGGCTCAAACAGGGGAACAAGCTGTCAGGATTAGAAGAACGAATTTTAGCCCGGTTGGGATATCAGAACGAAGCGACCGATAATCACCTAGGATCGTCTCAGACGCTCGATGTGGCACACCCTGAGTCTGGGGCGTTGCGTTCGAGTCTGTGCGAGGGGGGAGCTTCTCCAGTAGTCACGTCTCGTGTAGTCACGGGAGCACCAGTGCCTCGCGTTGGCCGTCGTCAATGGTTACGTTGGGTGGGGGCTTTGGCAACCGCGGGCGCAGTGGGAGGACTGGGAATTTGGGTCTGGCAGCGCCGAAAAGAAAAACCTCGTATCTCGGCACTCGCCCTTGGAAATGCAGCCACCGAATTGTTCGAAGCCACATTGGACGGTTTTGGCACCGGTCGCTTGCTTGGACGGGAAAACCCGCCCCAGGGTTACCGATTGAGTCGCGACGTGCAGGTATTTCGCGGAACGGTGATTACCTGGCGGCAAGTCACACTCGCGGATTTGCCCGCCATCGTTTTTGATCTCAGTCATCCGGGGGGCGAAAAAGGTTCGCTGTTTGTGATCCGGCTGGTCCTTCCTGATCTTCCGCCCATGCCACCGCGACGGCCTTGTTTGCGAACAAGTCGCTCTTCAGCCGGTTGGTGGCAAGACAATGATCTGGCTTGCGTTCTGGTTGTACTGGGAGGACCCCGCGTGTACGAGCGGTTCCTTGCCCCACCCGCACCCTTAACCTAAGGATCCAGGCCTTCGCGCGGTCTGGGCCCGGGTTGCCAGCCTCTTAAGACAATGAAGTTGGGCATCAGATACGTTTGCAAGCGTCCCTCGGGCACAAAACCGCGAGGTCAGGATTCTACGGCTTGCCACCCAAAGGGTATGTACTGGTAGGAAATCTGATTGGCCGGACTGATGTCGATAATCGCGTAGCCCTCGGGAAAGCCCTTGTGAACGCCTTTCCACCACCGGCCCGAGACGGCTCCCGAACAAGCGAATGTGATCCCTCGATACGATACCTCATCCACCATATGCATATGACCCGATAATGCTAGCTTGACGTTGTTGTCGGCAAGCAATTGGGCCATTTGCTGGGCACCTGCACACATGGACGCAGAACCGATCTGAAATCGTCCTTCTTTAGCGCTGTCGGGGAGCACCGTCACCGTGATAAACGGGATATGGGTCACGATGGCAGCCGGCATTTCCTTGGGTTTGCGGGCCAGCTCCTGGCGAAACCAATCCATTTGAAGGCCGTCGATTCCTCCCTGATACAATTCCGTTTCCGAAGGTTGGACACTATCCAGGACGAAGAACCGCCAACCCTTGTGGTCAAAGGCGTAGTAAGGGCGTTCCAGCTCCATCTTTTCCATGTACATCTTCTTGCCGTATTTGGGATGCTCCTCGGTAACACCCTGCTTTTTCCCCCAGCCAAAGACATCATGATTGCCCATGCAATGGTACACAGGGAGGCTATTGTGATCGCGGAAGACTTTCTTCAGCAGATCAAACAGCATCGACGCGCGTTCCTCCCCTTGTTGAAGTGCATCCATGATCAAATCGCCACCCGTGAGGATGAAGTCAGGTTTTGGATTTAGGGATTGAATATGATGCAGGCAGGCAGCGACCCCTTGCGCGGCCTTTAACTCCGGCTGAATGTGAAGGTCTGTCATGTGGACAAAGCGAAAGCCATCGACTGAAAGGGAGGAATTAGAGGAACGCTCTTCCGTCCAAGTGGCAGCGCGTGATCCCGATAACCAACTACCAACCAGCGCGCCGACGCCCGCAAACCAACCGCGACGTGTCAATTTCATCATCGGTCTCCTCTCAATATTGGAAAAGGTGGGAAAGGACAACACAGGCTTATCGAGATTCTATCCGATGCCAGGCGGAGGGAAAGGCTTCGCTCGTCGCGTTAACCGTTTTTTGACAAAAAGATCGTCAGCCCAATGTGGTCGCTTAAGCCAACAATTGGACGCGGGCAACCACCTCGTCCAAGGTCCACGGTGTTTGACGGTCCAACGGCAGCATAACATAGGCCGCCTTGTCAGAGGAGCAGTCCAAAATGAGCTGGACATCGTTTGGAGTCGCAAAACCTTGTGGACATGGTTCATGACCGTGAACCAGTACCGCCGCTTGGGTAAGGCGGGCAAAGGCCATTGCGTTTTCGCGACGGTAATCGCGTCCCCAAACCAGGCGGAAAACGCTCTTGTGCTCGAGAAACTCGACCATGTCGAGCGGACGATGAAATACTGTGACGTCAAAGCCTTGTCGATCGACCGCTTCGGGAAGACTGTGGGTTACCAGAAGATCACCAGGTAAGCGGACCCCAAGAGGGCAGGACTTGATGAAGGCCAAATACGATTCGCGGACGCGGTCGGCAGCCGGCCCGTAAACATGTTGCAGCCCCAGCCGGAAGAGCAGATTCAACATCTGCTTGTTCTTTTGAATTGGATAATCCGTCACCTCTGACAATTCATGGTTACCCAGAATGAAATGGACGCGGTCAGGGTACTGTACCTTCAATTTGGCCACGTCTTCGAGCACGGTATGAGACATACACCCCGCATTGGCGGGATACGTCGGCCCGCCGTGACAGACTTCCTGCAAGATGAGGTGCCTTTTCGGGTTCTTGTCCAAAGCCGCCACTCGCCGGATCAGGTTAAAATTCCGGCGATTCCCATGGATGTCCCCTGTAATTATTACATCGGAACCGTCTTCCGGGGTCAAAACAATGAGATTTCCTCGACGGGCGGGCGTCTCTTCGTTCGCCCGGGCGGCATTCCGGCACGTTGCGACGATTTGCTCAATGTATTCGAATGTGGCAATCATCCTGATAAGCCTCAAGGCTGATCATAGCACCAAAGAATTGGCCACCTTATCGTCATATCTGCGCGATATCCGTTATTATCTTGGTCACGCCGGTGCGAAGAAAGGCCCATGTGCGCACCCAAAAAAGGGCCCCATCTTCACAGCACAACATGAAAGAAGACTCTTTATAGCAGCAGCGACGGGGGTATGAGAAAAAGTAGCGTCCCCTCGCCCGCGGCAATTGGTCCTTTGAATTGCACCGCGGCAATTCCAGCCTTTGCGAAATGGAAAGTGCCCCCGCCAATGAGTGTGGCTAGAATCTTGGAAACGTCTGGGGCATGTCCAACCCATGCGATGTCGCCGGAAAGCTGACCCATCCTCGTACGTGTCCATTCAATCAATTGGTGAATATCACCCTGCGGTGCAAGGAACGGTACCGTTTCCAGAACCATAGGTTCTTGCCAACTGCTCACCAAGATTTCCGCCGTCTCCACACACCGCAGGAAAGGACTGGTGACTACGACGCGCGGGGCAACCCCAAACCGACCAAGCCGCCGTGCCACCCGCCGAAACTTCGCCCGACCTTCTTTCGTTAAGGGGCGGAGACTATCATCCGGCCAGCGGGCCTCGTTAGGTTCTTCCGCCCAGGCATGTCGTATGATGTACACATTCATGCTTTCAACCCATTAAGTGCGTTTTTTGAGATACGGGCTCGCGAAAACCTCAAGAAATGTCCTTAGAGAATATGGCCCTTTACGATCGCAACGATCCTCCACACTAACCGTAGGCCCCCAAACCGAAAAAGAGGTGTTTTTTCAACCAACGATAGGTACCCATTGTCTCGGGAAGTTCTTCGCCGGGAATGTGATGACTTGCCCGAGGAGAGGATGCCCGCAGTTCGGCAAAAGCATCCCGGCCACTTGTATCACGGGCATGGTGTTCACGCAAGAACGCCTCCAGTTCATGAGGGCATTCGAGGATGGGACATCCGCGAGTCCGAGAAAGTGCGAATTTCTGAAAACCGCGGAGGAAATCACTCGTGTTAATCGTATGGAAAACATCACCGCCGTGATCACGAATGGTTTCTCGCGCAAAGGAAAGGGGCGGACACAGTTCAATATCGCCGGCTGGTCCTATGTGGTAGCCTAATCCCAATGCTGCAGGGCACACTGCTTTGCCATCGGCGTCCCAATATGTATCGACAATGAGGATCGGCGAAATCCGCCGTAATCTTAGCAACTGTCGTCGAACCTTCAGGATGTCGGCTCGGCTTAAGGCCAGTTGTGGCATTGGGTCGGGGCCGACGGGACGATATATGTAGTACCAAAGATAGATTGCACCCTGCTCATCGACCCAATTAACATACTCGGGACTTAGGGCCGCTTCATAGTTCTCCGATGTGATCGTGGTAGCCACACCAAAGAGTATTTTGCCTTTTCTCAGGCGTTGGAAGGCTTCCTTAATAGCTTGAAAAGTCCCTTGGCCGCGACGCGCGTCGTTAGCACTTTCGAAACCGTCGAGGCTTACCAAAATCGTGGCGTTTCCCACTTCCTTTGCCGTAGCCACAGCCGCTTCATCCAAGAGGAGCGCGTTGGTGATGATTTGAAAATAGCAATCCCGATTCTGCCGTAGGATTGTCCAAAGGTCCTTATAAAGAAACGGCTCACCACCCAATAACACGAAAAAACGGTTGCCGTGAACCTTGGCTTGGGCAATGAAGTGATTGACGTCATCACGACTCAGTTGGCGCGGTTGCCCCTGGCTTGTGATCCAACAACCGTGACAGCGAAGATTACAGGCGTCGGTGAGGGAAAGAAAGAAAAACGGGGGAAAAAGCTCTGAGGCGGCCACTCGTTTCCGAAACCGCGACAAAGACCGCAATCCCGGGATAAGCCACAAACGACCGGCCTTCAGGAGCAACCTGGGGGAAACACGCCGGAGTAATCGCCAAGAAAAACGACTCAAAAAACCCATCTCCCTCGCAACTCCATCAGTTGGTCGATACAGTCGGCAATCGCTTGTGACAAAAGCCTGCCATAAACCGCTATTTTAACGTCACGATTCTTCGCAGTCGCCCGTGTGTTCAAGTGGCCTACGATACCTGCGGGTCCGCGCTACTTCCAACCTCGACTTTCACAACGTCCCGACGATAACTCCGGCAATCAATGGTACATCGCCCCGAATTCGTAAACAGCATCGAACATGGCCACAATATTTTCGGGCGGCACATTTGCCAGAATGTTGTGAACCTGTTGAAAGACAAACCCGCCACCGGGTGCAAAACTCTCAATCTGTTCCCGAACGTGCTGTTTCACTTCCTCCGGGGTCCCAAAACTCAAGACCCGGTGGGTGTCACAACCTCCACCCCAGAAGGTGATCCGCTTTCCAAAATCACGCTTCAATTCTGTCGGGTTCATTCCTTTGCAGGAAATTTGAACGGGATTGATCGCGTCTAACCCGGCATCAATCAAATCATCCAGCAACTCACGGACACCACCGCAACAATGGAGCATCACTTTGACGTCCGCTAACTCCTTGGCTTTTTTCCACATCGCGGCATGGCGCGGTTTGAAGAGCTCTCGATACATCTTGGGCGATATCTGGGGTCCGGACTGCATCCCCAAGTCATCCCCGAAAACGATGATATCAATCAATCCGTCCAAAACCGGGAGAACGCGCTCGAGATTGGCTAGATGGGCTTCCACGAGCGAATCCAGAACCTTTTCTGCCCGCGGCCTGTCACCGGCTAAAAGCATGTAAAAGTTATCATTCCGATAAAGAAATTGTCCGCACTCCAGCAGGTTTCCCCCAAACAGAAACAGGATGGCACGATCAGTTTGTTGGCGTAGGCGTCGGGCGCCTTCCCGGAGGCGATCCAATCCGCCCGGACCTTCCACAATAGGTCCCGGAGGCGAGGGTATTCCACACCAAATCGTATCGATCAAAGCGGAAGCCGCGCGCTCTGGCTGGTCTTTTTCCGCGAAGGGCCAGTAACATTGCTCGAAATACAGGGCACCATCGGGCATCCGCCCTAGGATTCTTCCCGTCGGTCCCCGCAGGACCCACCCGCCGTCACTGCGTTCGGGCACCGCCCAACTGGGCATTTGACACGGTGTACCATCCGGCAACACCCAATCGACCCAATAACGATCCTCCTGGGCAAAGGCCCGACCTAGCTCAATCGTATCGACTCGAAAGCGATTGAGGACATCCTCGTCAATGATCGCCAACTGCTGAATTGGATCGTAAACGCGAATGGGACGCTCGGGCAGCCCCAGATATTTCCTTAAACGGGCGTAAGCAATAGCCGCTATACCAGAGGAGCGATGACCACCAAAGTCAATCGGGATCCGATCAGGCTCATGATGTTCCAATGCGGCCAAGACTCGCTGCTTTGGTGTCATTCGAATGGCCTCCCGCACTGCTAGCGCATCCCGTAAGAACAAACCGCGTACGAGCAGGTGCAAAAGTTACCCGAAGCGATGTGATTGATATTTTAGTATGTGAAAATAGGGAGAAAAAGAGCCCGGTAAAGACGAGCAACTTCGCCACGTTGGGCTCAATCTCAATCGCGTCACAAGGTTAATCTCAGTGGCGCCACAAGGTAGGAAAACGCTTCACAAGGCGGGACAATACCATCCCATCTGACC
>JAKPII010000321.1 GCA_029549885.1 Planctomycetota bacterium | reverse complement strand
GGACGATCGAGCTGGCCGGTTCGACCTCTTCCAGCGGAACGGGCTCGCCAGGCTCAAACTCGAACAGTCCCCGCAGCGTGCAAAGCTCTTCGTTTTGGCAATTAACTCGCTCGGCAAACTGAAGATAGGTCTCCCAATCGTTGTTGATGACGGCATGCTGAAGCTTTGAGACGGTCTCCGCATTCCACAAATGGCGTTCCCCGTCAACCCGCTCGTGGTATTCCCCGCCAAAATCGAGCGGCAGAGCGGCCGGTTCTCGCGGACCGAAGGCGTCGCGGTGTCGGGCCAAGGCCTCCTCGGCAATAACCTGAAGATCGATCCCGCCGATCCGCGAAGCAGTGCCGCAAAAGTATGCATCGACCACAGAACGATCCAGGCCAACGGCTTCAAACTGCTGTGCCCCGTGGTAACTCCGCAAGGTGGAAATCCCCATTTTCGACATCGTCTTCAGGATTCCCTTTTTCACCGCCGTGATGTACTGCTCAATGGCCTCGTCAAGGCTGAAATTCGGCGGCAGGTCCTTGTTGCGGTGAAGCGCTGCGATGGCCTCAAATGCCATGTACGGATTAATAGCGTTGGCCCCATAGCCACACAGCAGGCAAAAGTGCATCACCTCACGGGGTTCGCCGCTTTCCACGATAATTCCGGCTTCGCCTCGAAGTCCGCGACGGAGTAATCCGTGATGCAGGGCCGAAGTCGCCAGAAGGCTCGGGATCGGCACCCATTCCGCATTCACGCCGCGATCGCTAAGAATAATGAGCGAGGCCCCATCACGAATGACACGCTCGGCTGAGTCCACAATCTTCTCCAGCGTTTCGCGGAGGGTTGCCCCAGGGTTTTCGCACTTGGCGGGCATGAGGATCGAAACGGTGGCGACCTTGAGATGCGGATGGTTGGCCTCGCGCAATCGCCGAATGTCATCGTTCGTCAAAATGGGATGCGGCAGCTTCAGTTGTCGGCAGTGCTCCGGTGTCTCGTCCAAAAGATTGCGATGCTTTCCGGTGAACGACATCAAAGACATCACCAGGCCTTCGCGGAATGGATCGATGGGCGGATTGGTCACCTGGGCGAAAAGCTGCTTGAAATAGCTAAACAACAACTTGGGCTTATCGGAAAGCACAGGCAAAGCTGCGTCGTTACCCATTGACCCCACGGGTTCCTGCCCGTCCCGTGCCATAGGCGCGAGAATCATGTTCAGGTCTTCTACCGTGTACCCAAATGCCCGCAAACGTTGCTCCAACGGTCCCTTCTCGGATTCAACATCGGTGGGGGGAAGGAAGAGCCCGCGCAGTTCAATCCGGTTTTGTTCCAGCCAGCGCCGATAGGGCCGTTGTCGAATGATCTTCCCCTTGACCTCGTTGTCCGAAATAATCCGCTGTTCCTTCGTATCCACCAGGAACATCTTGCCGGGTTGAAGGCGGCCCTTCTGACGAATCTTCTCCGGGGGAAACTCGATGACACCGGTCTCGCTGGCGAGGATGACCAGTCCATCATCCGTGACAACATAACGGCAAGGCCGCAAGCCGTTGCGGTCCAACGTACCCCCTACCAGTCGGCCATCGGTAAAGACGATCGCGGCGGGCCCATCCCAAGGCTCCATGATGGCGGCATGATACTCGTAAAATGCCCGCTTGTCGGTGCTGATGTGATACCGCGGGCCGAAGGCCTCGGGGATCATCATCATGAGGGCATGTGGCGCCGATCGCCCTGCCCGAACCAATAGCTCCATGCAATTATCAAACGCCCCAGAGTCACTTGTGCCCGGCTCGATGATGGGACAAAGCCTGCTCAAATCCTGGCCCAATAGCGGCGATGTCATCTTCTTTTCATAAGCCGCCAGATGGTTCACGTTGCCACGCAGTGTGTTGATCTCGCCATTGTGTGCGATCATTCGAAAAGGCTGCGCCAATTTCCAACTGGGGAAGGTGTTGGTGCTATATCGCTGATGAACGATGGCCAAGGCCGATTTCAGACGAGAATCCGAGAGATCCGGATAATATGCGGCCAATTGCGGGGCGATAAACATCCCCTTATAGACGATCGTTAGGGAGGACATGGAAGGGATATAAAAGTCGGCCGCAGCTTCCCCAAGTTCGCCCCGGACTCGATGTTCCAAGCGTTTTCTCGTGATGAACAGCCGCCGCTCCAATTCCTCTCCCCGAAGTCCGTTTCCGTGGATGAAGAATTGAAAGATTCGTGGCTCACAGGCCCGGGCGATCTCGCCCAAACAGGAATTGTCGGTAGGGACTTCCCGCCGCCCGATAAGCGTTAGTCCAGAGGTGACGACCTCGCTTTCAAGTAATGTTTCGCAGCGGAGCCGGACCTCGTCTTCCCGGGGGAAAAAGACCATAGCGACGCCGTACTCACCAGGAGCCGGCAGGTCAATTTTGTCGGAAGCCATTTCCTCCAGGAAGAAGTCATGCGGAATCTGAAAGAGGATGCCCGCCCCGTCGCCCGTGGTTTCGTCTGCCACCGAGGCCCCGCGATGCATCAGGTTAAGCAAAATCTGTTTGCCGAGGTCGATGATACGATGATCCGCCTTACCGGATATGTTGACCACCGCACCAATCCCACACGCATCGTGCTCGTATTGTGGGTCATAAAGTCCGTAAGCCTGTGGCGGTCGTCTTCGGTTCTGTTGATTCATTGCCATTCAACCTTGATTGCGTAGTATCGTCGTTTCGTGAATTGTATTGCGAAGCAGGACAAAGTTAACCTGACTTTGGCGCTGTTTTGATTGTGAGAGGCTTTTCCCTTGTGCGGGCAACGGCGTCCTGGCAGCGTCGGCCCTAATAGGACCCAGCAGTCGCACACGTGATGAGGCTGATCACGTGCCGATCGGACGCCTCAGCAGACGCCCCATTCCTCATCATTGTCAAGGTGCCATGAGAACTTGCCAAGGCTGCTCTTGTTATGTGACGGGGCAATTTCGCTCAAGGTTCGCGGCAAAGAGTTGCCACAAGATCGGCTAAAAAGCCTCCGGGGAGATGAAGGAGTTAACGAGTGAAAGGTCGGCCAATGCAATACACGAACTGCCGACCGCGAATGAAGATGTGCCCATCTGACACGGCGGGCGATGCGATGCTCCGATCCTTGACCTCGTTCACGGACAAGACCTCGAAGGTTGGCGCCGCCCGGACGACCGTGCATCGCCCAGAGGTATCCAAGAAGTAGATGCGATCCTCGGCCGCCAGCGGTGATGCCTTAAACTCACGTCCCAGTCGCTCACGCCACTTCAGTTCGCCTGTCTTGGCATCGAGGCATTGAACGATGCCGTTGTCCGCGGCGAGGAACAAGAGCCCGTGGCTGTAAACAGGTGAAGGACTGTCGGGATTATTCCCTTCGTAGCGCCAAAGGATTCTCTCAGGGGGCAAACGCCCCTCGCCGCCGATCTTTGCCGCGAAGGTGGCGCCCCGCATGCCGATGGTCGCGAAAACGATATCGTTCTCGATGGTTGGACCCGTGATCGTCCGATTACCTGTCAGGCCGGGGAGATACCAAATTTGCTTGCCTGTCCGTGCGTCGTAGGCATCCAATTGCTCGGCCCCCATCACGACGATCTCGGTGCGATCGGGCAAGCGACGCACCAGCGGCGTGGTGTAGGCGTCACAACTTTCTCGCATGGCCCCCGTCATCCTTGGTGTGTACCAGACTTCTTTGCCGGTCTTCAGATCATGAGCAACGACATAACTGGGGTGGGGCTTATCTTGGAGGTCGGCCAGGGAATCCTGCATACATACCGAGACAACAAGCCCATCAACGATCACCGGGCTATTGGCGTGGCCCCACCAAATCGTGTATTTGCCGTAATCGGCCTGGAGATTGCGCTTCCAAAGAAGCTCGCCGTCAAATGTAAAAACGGCCAGATCGCCATTGCCAAAATGGGCAACGACGTGCTCACCATCGGTCACAACCGAGGGGCTGGCATTATTGTTCAGACGGTGAAATTTCTGTTCGCCTCGTGGCTTGTTCTCGGGAGTCTCCGCCGTTCCAACCTGGCGGGTCCAAACGATCTTGCCAGTGGTCTTGTCGAGTCGCAGGACCAAAAGTCGATCCTCGGCCTGCGTGGTGATGAACAGCGCGTTTTCCCAAATGACAGGCGTACTATTTCCCCATTCGGGAATGGCGGTCTTCCACACAATGCCCTGGTTGGCTTCCTCGGACCATGATAGCGGAAGGTTCGTCTCGCGGGAGACACCCGTGCCCTCGGGTCCGCGCCAGGCAGGCCAATTGTCTGCCCGGCTGATCATCTCCGGCCCAAAAAGTACCAATATCACCAAAAACCGGGCATTTATCCGGCACAAACTTGCCGAAAATCCGTCGAAAAAATTTTTTTGCTTTATCATTGACCCACCAGTTTTTGGACCGCTAAGGTGTTTTGGGCTCGTTTAGTCGGGGTCCATGCCCCATTTGGGGATTACTCGTCTTTTGCACGGAGCCAAGACTGAATGGTAGGGGTGTAGGGGCACAGCTCTTCGTTATTGAAGAAAATCGCCAATTCCCGGGCGGCGGACTCCGGGCCGTCCGAGGCGTGTACGAGATTCATCTGGCGCGAGCAGCCAAAATCGCCTCGAATAGTCCCCGGTGCCGCGGCCAGGGCATTCGTCGCCCCCACCATCTCGCGGACAACACGGATAGCTTCGGGCCCCTCAACTGCCATCGCCACGATTGGCCCCGAAGTGATGAACTCCTCCAACGAGGGATACCATGCTTTGTGAACGTGCTCCGCGTAGTGCTTTCGTGCGAGTTCCGGCGTTACGCGGATCATCTTCATGGCAACGATGTTGAGGCCCTTGTCTTCGAACCGGCTGATGATCCGACCCATCAAACGACGTTGCACACAATCAGGCTTCAACAAAACGAGTGTACGTTCCATGTTTCTCTCGATCTCCCATGTTGGTTTTGATCAATCGTCGTGTGCGAAACTACTCAGTAACGACGTTAGTTGAGAGCTTCGATTGGCATGCTGGCGCAGCCCGTCTTCACATAGACCCAAGACGCGAGCGTCCGAAGTTTCGGCGAATCACCGATCAACGTCGGCAGGTCCTCGTGCTTAGAGTCCCTCCCATAATCTCCCCTCGCCCGTTCGCCGGGAGAGGGGTCGGGGGTGAGGGTGGCTCGATTCGCTGCCGGTTTTCTCAATCGATTCCGACGTTCGCTTGCCCTCACCCCAACCCTCTCCCGGAGGGAGAGGGGGACTTTTTGGGATAGGCTCTGAGTAAAGCTCCGAAGCGGCGAGGCCAGGCCAGGTTCGAGGCCTCCTTGCCGTTGGCCTTCCTCTAATCTGCGCAGGATTGATCGCCTCCAATCGCCCCCGCTTTTAGGTACGCAAAAACCTTATGCTAACCGCCGACCGAGGAGGCTTCAAGGACGGAGAGCGCCCACCTTGGCGTTACACCGACCTGGGCGTGGCAACAGTGATGCCTGTCCTATCCTTAAGAGTCCATCCCATAATCTCCCCTCGCCCGTTCGGCGGGAGAGGGGCCGGGGGTGAGGGTGACTCGAATCGCTGCTGGTTTTCTCGATCCACTCCAACCATTGCCTGCCCTCCCCCCACCCTCTTCCGCAAGCAGAGGGAATTTTGGGATAGGCTCCAAGCCTACGGTCGCGTTTCGCAACCACGTGCGACAGGTTGGTGATATCGTTCGGTCGCTCAGCGTGGACCAAGGCGACGGGGACGGTTTTAGCGGACGAACCACCGTTTGTCCCGACACGAACATAT
>JAKPII010000393.1 GCA_029549885.1 Planctomycetota bacterium | reverse complement strand
AGATCGGAGGCGATATGTCGCGGTCGCAGGCATTTTCGCTCGACAAGTTACTAGCCAACGCACAACTACCCGCGCTGCCGCAAAGCGCGATCCATTTACTACAGGTTTCCCAGGACCCAGAAGCCGGACCAGCCGAATATGCCGTGCCAATCGAGGCTGATCCCGGGTTGGCAAGTCAAGTGTTGCGTTTTGTCAATTCCTCATATTTTGGGTTTTCGCGAGAGATTTCGAGTGTCAAACAAGGGATTACTCTTGTTGGCACTAAGACCATTAAGAACTTCGTCCTTTGGAGCGCTGTTTTCAGTTTGATGCCGTGCCCGAAGTGTGGCCCCTTCGATCTGCGTAGCCTCTGGCAGGATTCGCTCCGCCGGGCCTTGTTTGCCCGAGAAATGGGAAAGATCTGCCGCTTGGAGGAAAGAGAGGAGCTTTTTGCGGCGGCCCTCTTGCAGGATATGGCGGTCCCCTTACTGGCCAAAGAGGTCCCCGATCTGTATGTGCAACTCCTTACAGCACGCAACGAGGGGCAACGACGATTGTCCACCGTTGAGCGGGCTGTTTGCGGCTGGGATCATGCCGAGGCAGCGGTCTGGATCGGCAGGAAATGGAATCTCCCCGATCGGTTTATCGAGCTCATTGCCACGCATTTGCTCGATGCTTCGGAGGCGCGAAACGGGGACCTTGGGGCGATGATCGTGGCCCTCTCTGCGGCGCTGCCTCCGGTCAGTGATGCCATCTGGCACGAACAGGCGTCCTTTGATGCCGGTTATACCCGACTGTTCCGCCAGGGTTTCCCCAGCGTTGAGGAGGTACTTCAGCGGGTGGATGAAGAGTTCGCCGAGGTCGCTCCTCTACTCAAGATCGGCATCCCGGCAAAAAGCCTGGTGGAAATTCACCAGGAGAAGAACGGATCTGAGACCATTGCCGAACCCGTGGCGCAAGGGGCATAGGAGACGTTCGAAAGTTGTTATAGCACAAAGCATCTACCTGTCCCGGGCGAGACCATGTCAAACAACTTGTTACCCAGGAGGCTCACCGTGGGCCGGGCCCATTCTGTCTTGTCGAAGAGTTGTGCGCCAGGATATCGTGAACGCTCGTTGACCTGCTGAGGGGCGTTGGGCTATTTAGAGGGTTTCATTCTCCTTGTGGTTTGGTTTTCCATAACGATCAAACCAGGTGTTGAGGACCCGCCGCGTTGAGCTGGGAACCGGAAGGCGTTGTGCCTGACGCACGTGAAACCAGCGAGATTCTTCAACCCCAGCAGGGAGCGATGTCGGATTGTACCTGATTTGACCGGGGACCTTGGCTAGAAAGACATCCAAAACAACACGATACCGAGTAATCGGATAACGAAGCCGCAGAAAATGTTCCACCACAGTTAAAGGGAATGAGCACGCTGCTCGTGCGGCCTGGGTAATGCCGGCAAGTCCTATTGTGGCTGGCGGTGGGACATGGGCTGGATTCTCTGCCAGGATCAGTCGGGGAAAATCCCATAGGCCCGCCCAACGACTGCCTGCCGCATAACGGACCATCCACAGATGGTGGTCACATTCAATTAGCAGGGCGACCTCGTGCCGGGTCGTGAAGACGGTTTTGTCCCTGGCTGGGGAGGGTATGTGGCCGTTCTGAAACGCCCGGCAAAACTTGGCAATTGGGCAATGGGTGCACCGAGGTTGGGAAGGCAAACAGACGTCGTGCCCAAGGTCCATCAGGGCTTGGTTGATAGCCGCGGGTTCACGGTTCGGTAAGAGATACTCCGCGAACTGCCAAAGAAGGGCGTCCCGGGAAGGATCATGCCGGGTGCCGTCCAAGCCCAACCAACGGGTAAAAAGCCGCCGTGTGTTGGCCTCAAGGATCGGTGCTGGGCGGTTGTACGCCAGAGATACAATGGCCCCGGCCGTATAACGTCCGATGCCGGGAGCCTCCTCAAATGTTCGACACTGTCGGGTACGACGCCCCCATATTGAGACACAATAATTTTCGCAGACTCGTGCAGGTGGCGGGCGCGCCGATAGTAGCCCAGACCCTCCCAAAGACGAAGGACGTCTTCTTCTTTCGCACGGGCTAAATGATAAACCGTCGGAAATCGTTTGAGAAACCGTTTGAAATATTTTTCAACGACCGTGGTCGTCGTTTGTTGAAGCATGACCTCGCTGACCCAAATTGCGTAGGGGTCGTGCGTTTCCCGCCAGGGAAACCGCCGTCCATGACGGCGATACCACGCCCGCAAACATCGCCGAATTTGTGTCACTTCCCCTAGAGATGGAAATTGACAAGAGACACCGGCAGCATCCTTAGCGGGGCGGTTCTCTTCGGTTGATCTCTTGGGCATATGGCGTCGATCGTGATCAGGCGTTACAATCCCAGAAATTACCAGCGGCACACGTGGGGCTTGACGGCCCCCACGCGGTTACGTCACACTGTGCTGCGACATGCTGTGGACATATCGTTTGCTACAACTGCGTTTGGGCTATCAGTTATCTTATAGGACTGGAAGTCGCCCGTTGAGTTGTCCACAATCAAAAGAAATTGAAGCGACTTGCGGATCGCTTGGCTGGGTCTATTAGCCCGTATCTGACGGGGGGAATAAAAGAACGACAGGCGGAGGGACGCCGGATTTCTAGGTTTTTGGATACAGTGGATGACTGG
>JAKPII010000377.1 GCA_029549885.1 Planctomycetota bacterium | reverse complement strand
GATCACGAAGACACTCGAGTTGGGTAACGACGCAATCATCCGCCGTATATCCCGGTAGGGGGCAACAATCGGTCTAACGCGCAGACCTGTGAGGTGTTCAATCTCCTGAAAGAGAAACAGGTTGGACGGTTCTGCCACGGCCACCGTCAACACATCGCGAACCCGAAAGAGAGGTAATACGGAATTGTTTTCGATATATTCCCGGGGCAAAATATCAACAATCTTCTGGTCGAACAGACGCATCTCAAGCCGGGTGAAAGGCAATCCGTACTCTTCCGCAAGGCATTCTGCAATCTGTTCTTCAGAGCAATATCCCAGGGAAAGCAAAATTTCACCAAGTAGCCTGGTGCGGCCACTTGAACGTTGCTGTTCTAAAGCTACCTGAAGTTGCTCGGGACGCAGATACCCCTTTTCGACGAGGATATCGCCAAGTCGCCGTCGCACATTCGTTTTTCGCAAATCCGTCGTGGACATGTTCGATTCCATTACCTGACGTGTGGTTATTCCGATACCCCACGATGTAACGTCTTGGCTGCCTCAACAACCGTGTCGAACACAGGAATGGTCTGTTCAATTCCCGTGATATGAAGGATTTTGCGATTAATTGGCTGGCTGGCGACCAGGCGGAGACTGCCTTGCTTTTGTTGAAGCATCTCGTGGGCATTGACAATGGCCGTCAGACCGGCACTATCCAGCAACTCGGTCCTGTCCAAGTCAAGCACAATGTGCCTGACCTGAATCTGCTCCAATGCTGCAAAAAGGGCCGGCACACTGTCTTCGCTTAGCTCCTCTGGAGCATGAACGACCGCAATGTCACCAAAAATCTCATATGCCAATTGCATCGTGGTTCCTTAAACGGTGTTCATTCTCTTAGGCTCAACCTTGTGCTCAGCTTACACCCCACACGAGGGTTGGCCCAAAATTGAGATCACCTTTTCGAGTAAAGCCCGGGGGGAAAAAGGCTTTGGCAACAGCTCTGTTGCATTGAGGGTTCGTCTCAATTCTTCACCATCCAATTCGAACCCCTTTCCTGTCAGCAGGATAAAGGGAGTGGCCTTGGTCACTGAATAATTCCGAATACGCGCCAGGAGTTGAATCCCGTCCAGTCGCGGCATTTGATAGTCACTGATAATCAAATCAGGAGCCGCTTCGCACACCATGGTCCATGCAGTTTCCCCGTTGTCCGCACAGCGGACGGCGAAACCAGCCTTTTTCAACTTGAACTCGGCTGCCTTCAAAATGGCAATTTCGTCATCACAAAGAAGCACCTGCTTGCTCATGGAATCTGCTCACACCGTTGCAAGTTCCTGAGACGTCCGGGCCCGGTCCGCCGCAGCAGAGGCCTTTGGTAGTGCAATGCTAAACACCGAACCCTCGTTCACTTTACTGCGGACAGAAATGGTCCCACCATGAACATCTTCTACAATGTGTTTCGTCAGCGGCAGGCCAAGACCTGTCCCGGGCGCCATATTCTTATGAGCCTCGACACGATAAAACTTCTCGAAGACACGCGTTACATCGGCAGGTGACATGCCGACGCCCGTGTCCTCCACTTCAATGACGACGGTCTGGTCCTGGAGTTGACTCCGCACGGTAACTTTTCCGCCATTGGGCGTGTATTTGATTGCGTTCGAAATCAAATTGATGACGGCTTGCAGCATCAGGTCACGATCGGCATTGATGGGCAGGTAGAGCGGGCTAGGCTCAAGCAATAGTGCTATATCCTTTTCATTTGCCGCGGCGGTCATTAGACGGACCGCTTCTTGAAGGATCTCATTTACCGAAATAGGCCGTTTGTGGACCTTGAGAATCCCCGCCTCGATTCGGGCTGTGTTAAGCAAGTTTTCAACTAGCCTTTGCAACCTTTGGGCTTGTGCTTCGATAGTGGAGATGAACTCCTCACGGGTGTGTTCATCTCCAGCCTCGCCGTCCAGGAGCATTTCGGTGTAGGCCCGAATAGCCGCTAATGGTGCCTTCATTTCGTGGCTAGCGGCGGACACGAACTCTGCGTGCCGTTTTCGCAGCTCCTGAAGTGGTGTTAAATCCTGCAAGAAAACCGCGCGATCTTTTCCACACTCAAGACGATTTCCGTTTTCCGAGGAACCGATCTCCCGGACTACCACCCGATAATGGTAAGAGCGGCCTTCTGGACCTGCCGTCTGCCAGTCAAACACAGCATTGGCACCCACGGCCTTTTTTACCTGTTCCACCAGATCGTCGACCAAGGCGCTATCGTGGCTGTGGTTGGCGGGCACCTCAGATTTGGCAGCAATGTTCAGTCGACTTTGGGCAGCACGGTTACAGGAGACAACACGACCTGACGGGTCAATGATCAGTACGGGGTCGGGAAACGCGTCGAGTAAATCATTGAGCCTTTGGACGAGGAGGCTGTAATGTCTCGAGCGGACCTCAGCGGTGGCGCACTGTTGTTTAAGAAGGGTGAGTTCCTCATGCACTCGGCCAATCTCATCCCATAACGTTCGGTATTTATCACCCCATTCCCTGGCCGCCCTGCCCCGCGGAATCGTGAAAGATACCTGTTCACTTCCGGATTTACGCAATAAGTTTATCAGCCGTACCAATGACTCCCGAATCGCAGTAACGGCCCGTTGATGTTGGATCGTCACCCTGAGGACAAGAACGACCTGAAACGCGACAGCGACCCCAGCGACAACCTGGCCATATCCACGGAAGTAATCCGGACCAAGGCAAGCGAAGATGCAACATAATCCAAGTAGGCCGACTCCCACGGCCGGAGCGAGCCGCGACCCGTAGTTCGATGTTGCTTGAACCATTCGACTAAACATGGGCAACTCTCGGTTGAGATGCTGCCATTAACCGGGGCTAATTCCAACAACGAAGTAAGCCCACCCAGGAGGGGGCGTCTGGGATGAGGATTCACATTCCTCATTAGAAGGCTAGTACGAAACTAGAGGGGTGTCCACTGCAAAGTCGTCGTCGGGGGACGATGAGTTTAAAGTCCTCCGTGAGTCTTTCCAGACTAGGTAGACCCAACTGAGACTGCCCTTCTTTTTGTTACAACCAATTCCTTCGGTGTCACCAGCAGTTCGGATACACTCGATACATCCGGCACGCTCCACCTACTACTGACCTCCAAAGGAGCTATAGCGACTCCGAGCTTCGCTTAACTTGGCCGCCACTTCGTTCTCGATGGTCTGCCTTCGATAGCGTCGCATATCCGAGAGAGACTGCCGATGAACATCAGGTGTATCTATTGGAGCACATTGAGCCTCAGCATGAGTTGGCCATGGATGCGGCTGGACTGAGCGACATCCTAGGGAACAAAGAAGCCCCAAAACCGAGAGACTAAAACCGATCACCAGCAAACGACGCTTGCCCGCCAACATTTGTTGCATCAGATCAACTTAGAGCATGACGCTTGTTATACTACCGGGCACTTTCTCGGAAATGTCAAGAAACTCTTCACAATAACAGACAAAAACCTGCGGCAGAATTATCAGCGGTTTGACGGTCGTAAAGTCGCGCTAGTATTTTGCGTTGCCACACCAGCTAGCTGATCGCGAAAGGCAATAGCTTCCAGGTTCGACGGATCAAAGTGCACAGCCATTTCGGCCCAGTATTTCGCAGCGTCGCAACGTCCCTGGAGATACGCCGTTTTTGCTTTCTCCAGGAAATGCTTTGAGGCATTTTGCTTATTTAGTCCACTCATCTCCTCTCCCGCCACCTCTTGGCGTCGTTGCCATGACGCTTGGGCCGTGGCACCGTCTGTAGCCATTCGATAATCATCGATAATGTAGGGCGTGATCAAGACAATGATTTCTTGCTTTCTCGTTGTTTCCATCTTGTTCCGGAACGCCGCACCGATGAGAGGTAGATTTCCAAAAAAGGGGATTTGCGAGGCCGTCTTTTCCAAGTCTTCTCGCATCAAACCACCGATGACGACCGTCACGCCGTTGGGGACCATGATGTTCGTCGTGACCTGCGTCGTGTCCTTATTAGGAACCGTAAAGTTGTTCGTAATCTGCACGGAGCCCGTGGAGAGTTCCGGGTGAACCTCCATCCGAATCAGGCCATCGTTGGAAATGAACGGCCGAATCACAAGCTGGGCTCCCACCTTCAAAAAATCCACGGTCTGCGAGGAACTGGTCTCGGTAAACGTTGTGCTCACGTACCCAAGTTCTTTTCCTATTAGAATTTCCGCTCTGTGTTTGTTGAGAACGAGAAGCCGGGGCGTAGCGATGACGTTGGTATCGCCGATCGACTCTAAGGCGTTGAGGAAGGCACCGATGCTCCCGTCGAGAAAGGCCAACTTAAGACCATTATTGTCAAACTTGATATCGCTTAGACTTTGGGGGACAAGTCCCCAACCGAGCTTGATGTATCCTTTATTTCGCAATAGCTCAAAGCTCACCCCAAACTGGTCCTTGTCGTCAAGATTGACGCTGAGAATCATGGCCTCGATGGCGACCTGCGCCGGCCGGACATCAACCTCCTGAACAACGCGGTCAACCTCCTTGAGAACCCGCTGATAATCTCGGACAATGAGCACGTCCGTTCCCGCGTATCTGTCACCCCCAGCATTGCTTGGGTCGGGCGCAATCCCGTTCTCTGCCGCTGTGGAAACGGTAATCAGACCTACTTGGGGTGTGAGAAGAGGCTTTATCAGCGACTCTAACTCCTTTGCCGGCGTGTAGTTCGGGCGATAAATGCGGGTGGCTATCTGGTCGGTGATGTAGCCCAGGTTTTGAATCTCTTGTTCCGTCCCGATATAAAGGACACCCTCATGCTCTTGTGATACGAACCCCGGGACCCTAAGAACGGCAAAAATGGCGTCGCGCGGGGTCAGAGTGTTGAGAGAGACGGTGACCTTACCTTGGACACTGCTCGACATGACGACATTGAGCTTGGCCAGCTTGGCAAGGGTGTGGACGGCATCCCGGATGTCGGCGTCACGTAGTTCGAGTTGGATTCCCGCCTGATTGACGGTAATCTCCGCTTGAGGCGGATTGATCGTCATCTCTCTTATATCGGGCAATGGGCTGGGGACAACTTCCTGGGTTGAGCGCTCTTGAGAAGGTCCGCTACGCCCCTGCGCGTCAGATTGCAATCCGGAGAGAGCTTCGCTATTTCCGCCCGGCGGGACCTGAAGCGTCGGGTCGTCCACGTTGGATAAGCCCCTCTCGGATACTGCACTTGGGTTCGCTTCTTGGTACGTAATTGGTGCAACGCGGCCTCGATCCGGTGACTCTTCAAGCGATGTCACACGAAGCCGAACGGGACTGCCGACATCGGCTACCGGCGAACTGGGATCCACCTCGTAATTGACCGGCACGATGGTTCGCGATTCTGTCTCTTGCGGGGAAACCATAACGGAATCCGGCTCAGACCGTGCCGGCAAGTCGTAACCTGTTGTGACTAACCGATCTGGAAAAGCTGTAGCCGTTGAGGGGGAATTGCTTATAAAAGGATTGACTACAGTACCGGCGACGGCTTTGTTTGGCTTGTCTTCGGACTGCACCTTATTCTGAATATAAACTTGGGGACCAGGCTCATACGAGGGTAATTGCTCCACATTGGATGGCCGAGAGTATGAATTTGCCTCACGATTAGGGGAAGTTTGTAAGGCCGTCTCTGCGGGAGATGTCGATGCCTTCGTATGGGTCACCAGCTCAGCACCGGGCCCAACATCCGACATGGCAAGCCAATAGGCTGCCACTGTAGCCAGGCCACAAGCGGCGATAATCTCCAAAAACCTGCGTAGCCGTTTCATCGGTCGTCCGTGACAGTTACTCATCCATGTCTTTAGCTATGAGGTTGCCGCTTATCTAAGGTGCCTCGCTGCCCTTGGGGCTCAGCCCAAGCTCGGGCAGCGATTGTTCGAAAACAGCCCCGTCGATGGTAAGTTTGATAGCCGTCGGCGTAACTTCACAAATCCGGACAACATAAGACCGTCCATTTCGGTGGACCTTAAATGCGGAGCCTTCCCAAAGCAAGCGGTTTTCGAGGATCGCTGCCCGCCAGTCACCCGCGATAACCACGCCGGTAAAGCGAAGTCCCAGCGTCGCCGGAGAAACGTCGTCAACATCAGATTTGCCCAACGACTCTTCTGCTGACTGGTGTACAGGTGGGCTCTTCATGACAAAAGGGTCCCGCGCGAGCTGCGCCGAAGCAGTCTCGGCTTGGAAAGGCTGAGCACGCCATGCCTGGAGTACATGCCAAGGCGTTAAGTCCACTTTTGCTTCCTCGCTACTCGCCACTATGGATCCTTCTTGCGTGGGAAAGACCGGGCCATCGGTTTCCGTTTCCGCCTGTCCCATTCCGCTCACCGAAGCCTGTTGGGAAACCGAGCGAGGAGCCGCGGCCAACCGATACCCCCAAAAAGCCACGGCAACCACCGCCAAACCTCCCAAAACAGCGGCCTTGCCTGGACTTCGCTTAAACTCTCGTTTTATCTTTTTTATCCATTTGCTCATGCGTCGCGTCACCTTTGGGTGCTGGGCGCCACATCATTCATCGGAAATCCTTCGGATTTTCCCTAAACTAATTAACCCAATTTTTCGCCATAAACGGTAAACTTGATCCGGATCTGCAAATTGTTTCCCGCTTCGGCGGCTCGCTCGATGTCAAGTCCATGAATGACCGCGGCCTTCCCCACGTAGTCCCAATGCCTGAGAAATTTCAGCAGCTGTTGGAAAGTGCCCCTAAATTCCAGATTGAACGGGCAAGAACTAAGCCACCCAGTGGTTGACCATTTATCTGGCGTGATTCTGACGACTTGCAACCCCGCCGAAGTGGCTTCGTGCGCCAGTTGCGTGGTGAACTCTGAGATGGACTTGACGTCAATCTGACGGCGCTCCCAGTCCGTTAGGAAGTCTTCAATCTCCGTGGCCTGGGGGTCGGAGGCTTTCTCCGCCAACAATTGGACCTCCTGCCCCTGGATACGGCTACGCAATGCACCGATCGACTGTCGTAACATCGTGTTCCGGTAACCGAGGGCCATGTTGGCGACAATAAGCGCGATTGTGATTGCCGCCACCACGGCAACCAGCACCATATTTCTTTTTCCGAGAACTACCATTGGGGTACTCATGGTAAGTTCGCCTTAGATCCATGCCGGCCTACGTTTGCCAGCGGCCCCGTGGTCATCGCTGGAACCTGATCGGGCCGAACAAAAGCGGCAGGCGGCGGGAGATGCCGACATCGGCCCCACAGAACGAAGTGGGTTGATCCTTGCCCTATCTTTTCGTTTGACATCCCTTCCACCGTTTGCAAGTTGATTTCTTCGATCACGGGAAAATGAGAGAGTTGGCTGCAAAAATCTTGCACCGCCGTGGTCGACACACTTCGACCATCAATCACAACCTCGATCCAAGCCCGCGACAGTTTTTCTTGAGCGCGGATAAGCTCTTCAGTAGCCTTATCCGCAGAACCGCCTGAACCGGAGCGTAAGAAGTCAACCGGCGCCTCTTGAGACTCGGTGACTTGCTGCTCCTCCTTAAGAGTCAATCTTACTTGGTCAAGGACAACGTCTTCCGGTGTGCTTGAGACGATTGCTTCCAGTAGCCACGACCTTGGGTAACCGAGCAAGATAGGCTGCAAAAGCCGGGCCTTCCGAAGGGCGTCTCTCTTTTTGGCTTTTTGGTGTTGGTATTGAGCCAACTTCACCTCGTTTGCCATACACTGTTGAGTCAATTGCTGGTATGTAGTCCACAATTGACGACGCGTTCCCATTTGAACGACTAGCCCCCCGCTGCCAACGAGCACTACCAAAAGAACCATTGACACCAGCCAGGGGACGTTCCGCCGCCTGAGATTGGTTTGATGGTATTCTTTCGGTAAGAAATCAAATTGGATCGACATCGTTCAAACAACTTAACTCATTCTAAGTTGGCCCCGCTCTTACGAACCGCTTTTCCTTTCGGCTGTATCCTCTAAACCAAGCACGGAGTCGCGGGAGAGTAAAGCGCCAAGCCAATGGCCAGGTCCCAATCCCGTGCCGCATCGACCGTTTCGTGACATCGAATCGCACGAAACGGATCGAGCACCTCCGTGGGCAAGTCAAGAAAACTTTCAAGCTTTTCTCGCAGTTCCGGTGTGGCCTCTGAGCCAGCTAGGATCACACGCTCAATAGGCTGGCCACGGAACGTCACCTGGTAATACCGGGCACACCTTGCAATCTCCTCAAGCCAAGAGTTCCACAATGGCTCGAGACACTCCTCAACCGTTCGTACTACCTCTGGATCGCGATGGTCTCGTCGTCGTTCCCCATATCCTTGGCGAAGGACCAAAGCCGACTCGATTGGAATTTGGAATTGCTTGACCAAGGCTTGGTCCAGATCGTGCCCCCCAAAGTTCAGATACTTTGCAAACAGTGGTTGGTCACCTCTCAAAATCATTACGAGCGTGTGTTCGGCCCCCATTCGGATGAGGAGCATCGTTTGGGTTCGATCGCTCTGCCGCCGATATTGCTGAAGTACAGCCCGCGCTAAGGCCGCCGGCTCCGCATCGAGGCCCACCAATCTGATCCCCGCTTGGTTCGCTATCTGAATTCTCTCGCTGATAGCCGTCTTCCGACACGTCAGAAGAACCACTTCACGCCGTTGGATCTCGCCTTGTTGCACGAGACCCGCATCGATACAACGTATCTCCACGTTCTCCTGGTTGATGTTGGCGCGCGCAGCGACTTCCTCCAAAACACTCTCGGTGAGGGGTTTTTCAGGTGCATCATTAATGCGAATGTTTTGCACCGATAAGTCCGGGTGGCTCATTGCGAAGACGACATTGCGGCATTGGAACCTGCCTTCACGCAGAACTTCCCGAATGATCTTGGCTATCAGTGCCGAGCGATCAGAATCATCTGCTTCCGAAGCGGTAATCTCCATCTCCATCGCTCGGACCACAGCCGACCGGTCACCGTTCAATTGGACGGCGCGAACCCGACGGTGGCCAATATCCATACCGATCGGTGATAGTCTTCGGAAGACAGAAAAACCGGTCATCGCTTTCACATTACTCTTCTTTGCTGTCGTTGATTACTCCCGGCAAGCTGGGTTTCACTCTCCAAAGGGAGGGGCCATCCCGTTCATAGAACCGATAGATACTCGGCCTGTACTTTGGTCAATGACAATGGTGATATATCGTTTCCACTGGGCTTCTCCGTCCCTCAACCAAATCAGAAACGATTTGCCATCAATGGGGGTACCTGTGGGTCCAATGATAATCTCATCTTGAGGTTTCAACATCGGATCAAAGCTCGCGCAGGCCGCGATACGGACTTGTCCCCAAAGCCCGGGTGCACTCGAAAGATCAAGAACTCTCTCGGTCGGATCCGATGCTGTATTGCTGACGAGTTCGCTCGGTAATTGATCTAAGGCCGTATTCTCTCCGGCATGGGTAAGAACAATACGGTTCGCGGTTATGTCGAAGGAGAGTTTGTAGTTGGTGTTATAAGTAATCGCTAAGTCCCGCGCAAGTTCCACCTCGGCTGCCACCAGATGGGCTGCCGCGCGAAGTCGCTGTTCGGTTTGAGGGGCGGCGCTTGGTATTGCCAATGCCACGACGATTGCCATGAGCATAATCACAATGAGAACTTCCATCAGCGTAAAGGCGAATCGACCATCCTTCGGGCAGATGGCCTCACCGACTCGCCTGTGCTCCTGGATGGTTTTCACGTTTTGACTCTCCGGACGAAATCTTCTTAAGAACGTTCAATTGTTCGGAGAGCAACCGGTTTTGCTCTCGGAGCAGGGTATTCTGATCGGACAACAATTGCCGGATCGCCCGCAGTTCGCTAATCATCTGCGCCCGTTGCTCCACACTATTGGCAAAGGGCTGCTCGGCCACACTTGGTGCTGGAACAACGACCCTCTCTCCCAACACTAGCATGCACATGATGATTATGACTGTAAGCGTACAAGCCAGAAAAAAGCTTTTCTTCGACATGATCGTTACACTCCCTCTAATATGAATTTCCTAATCCAGCTCGTAGATGAGCTCCCATCTCAGTCCGGGATTCGGGTCGATAGATGTCGTATCGGAGTTGGCGGGGACATAGACCGGGTCGGCGGTCTTCTTCCAGTGGAAATATCGCTTCTCCTGAGGTGGCTGAATAATTAAACGGGGCGTCACATCAAGTCCAAACTGTCGCAACCAGAACGGAAAATACCTATTCTCGCCCGTGAGCGAGTCTTTTTCCTTTATGAATTGGGTCAATGCTTTATCCCAATCAAAAGAGTCCCATGGCGACAATGAATCGATTTTGATCGCTGTAGCAAAGACTCGGCCTGTGATCTCAACGATCGTCAAGGTTGGCGCCTTGGGGGCCTGCAACTCACCAAAAAGGCCAACCATTCCGTTGATCTGACATGCCGACCCGGCCTTAAAATGGAGATTCTTGCATACGATAACAGGTAACTCCACGGGGACGTCGGCTTGGATTCCCCAGATCGGTTGCCCACTGATCACAATGTTTGTTCCCTCGATCCGGACGTCCCCATTACAGAGCAGACTCCCTTTGATCGTGACGTTGGAACGTATCGCGATGTTTCCTGGCGCATACAGAATACCACACGGATTATTGTCCGGGTCAGGCGATAGCGTCGTGTTTTCCAATGCCGACCCCAGTTGCGGAATCGAATAGCTTTTGCCCCCAGGATACAACCGGTACGATGTGGGCTGCTGCGGTAAGGCAAGGTCGCTACTGGGCAGGTTGACCCACGCGTCATTTATAAAAACTCGAAGCCGATTGACAAGAAGGTCAATGGTGTCAAGAGGTTGGGACGAGACAGGGAAATAGATACGGCCGGTAAACGTTCGCCAGTCTCCATATCCATTGGCCTGCATCTCGTAAAGATCGCTCATGTACCTCACCCGAGGATTGTACGTCGGATACTTGACTGCCAGGTTCAGAGTACTTTGAAACCGACACTTGCCCACAATTCGCACAGGAATCTCCACAGATGAAGCCGTGACCGCTGTCTGGAAAAAGGTGTAATTAAGGATCCTCGACCAATCGGAAGGCTCCGCCGCTACAGCCCGAGGCACAAGTTGAACAACCCAGCTCCTTCTGTAAATGGCGGGGTATTCAGGTTCTTCTGGGTGCCATGCCTTGCCGATTGCGCGAATGGTCACCCGATACGGACAATCAGTCCATTCCGGTGACGCGGCATCGAGCGTCGGGTCACCATGTTCGTAGGTTACCTCAAAAGCTTGATTTAAGCCGCAGGCCCCGCTTATTTGGCTGCCAATGCCCCCCCACTTGGAAGAACACATGTTGGCCAATCCAACCGACAAGCCCGTCTCTGTGGCAGCGATGGCAGCTTTCTGCAACTGGGCGTTGCGAACCTTTCGCATGCTCAGCCGCGTCGTTGAAGCAACGACGTACGTCAAAGCCATTGCCGAAATGATCGTCAGAATCACGAGTAGGAGAATGAACCCCCGACGCCGCGAACGGGGGTTACGCACCGTGCCCAAGTCAGGATGAAACCCAAGTCGGAATCGCCAGCGACTCATGGTCCGTGAAAGATGGCAACAAAGGTAATTCATGATAACAGCTACTGGAGTCTCTTCTCTTTCCGCACTGTGTACAAATACGCATGGGAATGCCAGAAGCTGCAACTGGCTTCCGGTTGCGGTGTGAGCGAGCCCGTCTTCTTGCGGAGTTGTATCTCTGTGTGCACCGAAACCCGCCGGACTCCGCGATTTGGACCGTATAACCCCTGTGGCCAGGAAAGTGTGCTCCATGTAACGCTGGAGTCGGCCCATTCACTATCACTGGGGACTGTTTCCACTCGGAAACGGATGGCCCCAAGCGTGACATTGTTAACCGTGAATGTTCGTAGCCGATCAGTCAGAAGCTGACTTTGTGCGGGCGATTGACTTTGTATTCCGTGAATGAGCGATTGCCACGCTGAAACATTTGACGGACTAGGTACTGTAGCACTGTTGTTCGAGACGCGATATTTTCTCAATTCATGGGGTCGAGAACTATCCGGACTGAGCACCACAAGTTCATCGACACACGGCAAACCATCTGGATTTCGCGGCTGGCCGGTAACTGGGCACCAGATGACGAGTGTCTCTGGAAATTGAGTTCCCGAAACCAACCTCGGCACCACAAGTGCACCCGGGAATAGCTCATTACCCCAAGCAGCGTTCAGCATGGATTCGATCTGCTGAAAACATGTTCGCGCAATCTGGATTGTCTCTGAACTATCTTGGCCAGTTGCAAACGAGTCTTCGGCCAGTTGGGCAAACGCCACGATGCCAACAACGATTAGACCAGTCAAGGCGACGGCAGCGAGCATTTCGACAAGCGTGAACCCCACCCCATAGGATTTGGGCGTCTGATGCGAGATTCCGCGACGATGTGGGTCATGATCCGACGCCAACGGCTTTCGTCGCAGACCAACCTTCTCGGCCTGGCCGTCTCGTCGATCGGAGTGACGTACCCAACGTAACGATCGGGTAATGCGGGAATCAAAACTGCTCGCTAGGAACATGGCCGACAACTCGTGTAAGCTTGACCAGTTGGCGCACGACGTTGTTGGGATACCGACGGCTGACGATGACTTCGATCTTTCGATAATCCGAAACCGAACCAAAAGGTAGGGTTTTCGAGAAATCTTGGGAACTAACGTAACTGACAATGACCTCACGACGGAAGCCGCTGAGGCTCGCGGCTCTAGCAGGATATGGGCGCCTTCCGCCCACCCCGTCTTCCTCTCCGAGGGGAATTCCCCAGCGGTCTTGCGGTGGCTCTTCCACCCAGCCGTTATAATCGTCAATGTCGTCAAAAAGCTCGCGCGTTCCCGGGTACTTTTCGACACTGCCCGGACGGAGGTAGGGATCATACGGTGACGTTCCCAATTCACAGTAACGGCGGTTGAGTATTTCGTTCATCAAGTCTTGGGCTAACCCCTCGGCGATGACCAAGTCTTGATTCTCTTCAGCCACTTGCAAAGAACTTACCAACGAATACGTCACCGCACCTACCACAACGGCCATCAAGCCGAGAGCTATGATGGTTTCAATCAACGTAAAGGCT
>JAKPII010000375.1 GCA_029549885.1 Planctomycetota bacterium | reverse complement strand
AGGGCACCCGAACGTCATTCGCCCCCCACGCCCAACCTGATTGCAGCGGCAACCACCATACGGGACGATCATCAGCTGGGCCAACCAGCGTACGGGGCAACCACAGGGGGTTGCCCCTACGACCGAACACTCCACCATCGTGCGGGGCAACCATGGGGCACCATACGGGTGTCGCGGTGCGCGAAAAACGGCTCGTGGGAGCCACGCGCCGTGGTTACCCGTTTATGCGCAGCGCTCAGGTTTCGCGTTTGGGTGGGCAACTCGTTGTTTGCATTTCACGAAGCCCCGGGCGCTGTTTACGCTCTGGGGCAGGCACAGGGGACCCAGGGCAGGCACGGGGGCCTGCCCCTACGGTTTTGATCGCGCGTGTAGGGGCAACCCCCTGTGGTTGCCCTCGTACCATTGTCGCCGCGCGGAATAGTCCTCATTGTGGCCGTACTAGCGGCGGTCCTTGGGGTTGTGGCAGAAACTATCGTTTTACTCGCTGATCTCGAAGTCGGCCCATGTGGAGAAAGAGCCATAAAATCCGAAATGCCGGTGGTGATTGTTCCCGGCAGGGCAGGGCAGGGCGTGTTTATGACACTCTCTTGCACAGAATGACCGAATCCTCCTCAACACGTTGCCAACCGGTCTCGGTAGATCTTACCAGTTTTCCAGGGGCCGAATGGGCAAGGTTGTGACTGACGGGCGTTGACCCGACGGCACGGGCACGAAGAGCACCGCTAACGTAACATTCTGGACCTTGGGCAAGTGGATGGCGAGTTTTTTCATGTCCTGATTGGGATTCTGGATGCTGGGGTTAGGAGAGCTGGGTAGGGGTTTCGCATCCATCACCTGAAAGACGGCATCTGAAGGCGCCAGCAGATAGACATGGCAGGTCTTGCCGCTTCGCTCCAAAGTGGCGTGCCGTCCGTCGTCGGTTAGGCTGAATTTCGTCCCTGCTGCACTGTGGGCAAACCACCATACTTCGTTGTCGTGGTCACTCTCGATTTCATCTTGAACCAGAAAGACGCTCCGCCCTTGAGTCAGGCGGTAGCCCCTTTTCACGGATACTCCATGACGGCGGTAGGCATCGGTGAGGTCTGCAATGGCAAAGGCCTCATCAGCCGAAGAAACCATGCGAATAATCTTTGATGTTCCTGAGCCGCTTTGGGAAAAACCTTCATCGGGATTAAACACCAGCGTGTTGTGACCTTCCTCTCGAATGCGGTAGAAATGACTCCGCGGCAGATGGTGCTGGTGACTCAGGTAGGTTTGCGACTCTGTGCCAGGATCAATGAACCAGCGCTCACCCAAGGCATAGAAGATGAAACTTCCCAAGTCCTGATGGGCATGGGAAATCCCGTTCTTACCACACTTGATGGCCACAAAAAGGGCGTTGGGATCGGTCCAGGAACTTCGCATCGAGGCCAATTCGGCCCCCCGGAAATGCTTGTCCAACGGCATTGCGGCCAAGTTGCCCGATTTGCCTAAATCCCGGAAATAAAGGATATCCTGAAGTCCGCCGCTGGTGCGCTCCTCTTGGAAGGACTGATAAAGTGGATTTTCAAATTTGTCAGCGAGGTAGAACAATGCCCAATGGGAAAAATGGGAAGTGTCACTTCCCGAATCGGCAAAGTTGAAGTTGGTCCCGAACGGTGAGACAAGATACACCGGAAAGTCGCCCGCCTTGGCAAATCCCGTGTTCTTAAGGGCCTCAATAAACCCGAAATCGGTACCGAATGCCGTCTCTAGTGCCCGCAAGTAAGGGCAAAAGTAACGCATGGAATATCCCCAGTAGCCGAGTCCCTCCCACCACGCACCATCGGGTTCAAACCCCTGTAGTGGTATCTGGATGCGCTGGAAGGCGTGATAAAGGACCTCGCTACACTCGTCGGGCATCTCATCCAAGAGGGCCATGGCGGCGATCGACGAACCACCGTTGCAGACAAAATTCCAGTTGTTGGTCACGGTTGTCCAACTCTGCTGGCCTTCTGCCTTCAACCCCTTGTACGCCGAGTATGAGAGCCGCAGACCATGCCGCCATAAGGCCTCGCGGATCACCTTTCGTTGGGCCTCGGTCAAGTCTTGGTACAGCCAGTCATAACCGATGGCCAGGGCGTGCATCATTTCGGCGGTGTCCAGGTAATGAGAGGGATTCCAATCGGGAAATTCGGCTACGACCTCCATCTCCCGCCATGCTCGGTCTAGCCACTTCTTGTCTTTTTCCATGCGATAGAAGAAGCACCAGTGATACATCCGGTCCAGCACATCCCGCGAAATGGAAAGCAATCTCCGGCCATCGGGGAGTTCGTGCTTAACGACAGGCCGGGCGTAAAGTTCCTCGGCTCGCTCCCGAGCGTTGCGGTACCACGCTTTCCCCCGGACGTCCTGCTCGAGAAAGGCCTTGATCTTCGGCAGCTCCTCATCAAGAAGGATCAATCGCGGATGAGTCTTTCGCAATCGTTGAAGGAACTCTTGCGGGGGCGGTGCCTTGACGTAGGTATCATACTTGGGGGCACTGGGAGGCTCCTCGGCAACGGATTGGCCAGCCACTCCTTGCCCCTGCAAGGCGGCTATGTAGGCCAACACAATCAGGACCATCAACGACAGCGGGATTTGTCGGAATCTCATGCTCAATCCTTTCGCTTTTCAAGAGGCAGGACCGGAGGTAAGGGTGTGTCTCGCGACGTGTCCAAGCGGGTTAAATCTTTTTCAGGCGGGAACGACTCATCTATTGTGACATCATATTTTGGGACCGGAAAGCTCTGAAGGCAATCGTTCACATATCTTAACCTGGGGATCTTCTCACGAAAATGAATCCATCCGCCGTGACAAAGTCGGTGGCCCTGGATATTTTAGTTTTGCGAGGGTGAAAATAAATTAGCCGTTATGGTGAGTCAGCTTAAGGAAGTTTTCAACTTATCGATTGGCAAAGACACGGGGAGGCTGTTATGCGGCGGTTTGAAGCAATTGCGTTTCTTGTCGCGGGCGTTGTCGCAGTTACTGTGAATGCACAGCGTGGGGTGGCGCTAGATGTTATCCGCAATGGTCGCCCCGTGGCTGTCGTAGTGGTCGAAACGGCCGACAGGCCCAGCAACGTCGGACGCCTTCGAGGTGACACATGGGATGATCGCCGAGCGGCCCAGGTACTGGTTGAATGGGTCGAGAAGATGACAGGGGCGCGGTTGACGGTGGTTGGCTCGGTCCCGCCAGACCAACCGGCTATTGTCATCGGCTCGGTGGCCATCAAAGCCGGGCTTAAACTTGATGACATTGATAGCCCATCGCAAGAGGGCCTACGCATTTCCCTCCGCGGCGACCGGTTACTCCTAGCCGGGCAAAGCGGTATTGCTACCACCCGCGCGGTGTGTCGGCTCCTTGAGTCCTGGGGCTGTCGCTACTTTGTGGACCATCCTCTCGGGGAGGTCTATCCCAAGGTAAATACCTTGACCATCGAAAGACTTGAAGTCACCGAGAAGCCCAGCTTTGTTTACCGGTCAATTTGGGGCTCGCAGTGGAGTGGCCAAACCCTGTGGAAAGTGTGGAACGGTGCCGGTGGTTTACCACTGCAAACGCAGCACGCCTGGGGCCGTTACATTTCCAAAGACTTGTTTGAGACCCATCCGGAGTATTTCGCCTTACGGGCTGGCCAGCGGCGTGCCGGGGATTGGTATTGCACCTCGAACCCAGAAGTGCGGCATCTCTTCGCTCAAGGGGTGATTGCCGAGATTGCCAAAGGTACCCGGCACCCCTCGATCTCCCCGCCGGACGGCCGAGGATATTGCGAGTGCGCGGCATGCCTTGCCCAAGATGATCCTCATCTCATTGAGCCGTCGAGTGGTCGAGTCTCGGTGAGCACTCGTTATGTGGATTTCTTTCAGGATGTGGCTCGACAAGTCCGTCAGGCCGCACCTGATTCGATTCTCAACTTCTACTGTTATGCAGATTACACGCAGGCGCCTTCCCGCGTGACAAAGTTGGAACCGAACCTGTGTGCATGGTTGGCCCCCATCCGCTATTGCCGGTTGCACCGCATCGGTCATCCCAATTGTCCCAGCCGCATGCAGCTCGCCCAGCTTGTCGAAGCGTGGGCGGCCATCGCTAAAAACCTGGGTTACCGTACCTACAACTACAACTTGGCCGAATGTCTTGTGCCGTTTTCGATGATTTCCATCTGGAAACATGACATCCCGTATCTGAAAAGCAAAAATTGCTTGGGCATCAATCTTGAGACACTGGCCAACTGGCAGATTTACGGTCCGCACATCTATCTCAGCATTCGGCTGGCCTATGATCCTCAAGCCGATGCCGACGCCATCATGGACGATTACTTCGAGAAGTTCTATGGACCTCGGGCGGGCCCCTTGATGAAACAGTATTGGTTGGACATTGATCGTGCGTTTGTGGATCTGAATTGCCACGCCGGGGGGTTTTATGCGGTCCACCTGGTCTATACCCCAGACTTCCTCAAGCACTGTCGGGACTTGCTGGAACGGGCGGCTGCCGCAGCAGAAGGGGAGCCCGCTTGCTTGGCACGAGTTCGCATGGCGGCTGAAGGTCTGGAAAATGCGGCACAATACGAGACAATTCGCCAGGCCATGAACCGAGGTGATTTTGTGACGGCCTTGCAGACGTACGAAAACCTCCTCGCCCGAAGTAAGAAGAACGTTGAAGAAGGTTGGGGCAACCATTACACGGTTGCGTACTTGGAGCGGTTTCTCGGGCCGCAGGTCAGGGCCGGGGCAGCGGTCACGGCTTCTCCCAACCGACTGATCTCCGTGTTGCCGGACAAGTGGCGGATGACCTATGATCCCGACGATCAAGGCGTCGCGCTGGGCTACAACAAGAAAGACTACGACGATTCGGGATGGCATGAGGTCCTCACCTACAGCAAGCCGCTGGATGCTCAGGGTTTGCCCGACAGGCAGACTATTTTGTGGTATCGCACCCGCTTTTCCGTGCCGAAGACAGCCAAGCGTTTGAGCCTCTTTTTCACTGAGGTCGATGGTGACGCTACGGTCTTCGTTAATGGCCAAGAGGTTGGAACAAGCCCGAAAAAGCGAGTCCCCTTTGAGGTCGATATCACTTCTGCAATCACATCGGGCGAGAACGTGGTGGCGGTGCGCGTGGATCACTCGCAAATTACTGAACTTTTTTTGGGTGGCATTCTGCGACCCGTGCTACTGGTGGAAAGAGCGGCGGAGAAAAAATAGACCTTGCTTGCGATATCGCCCAGCAGTTGATGCTTGATGCTACGTAGAGCCTATCCCCAAAAGTCCCCCTCTCCCTCCGGGAGAGGGTTGGGGTGAGGGCAAGCGAACGTCGGAATTGATTGAGAAAACCGGAAGCGATTCAAGCTACTTTCACGCCCGACCCGTCTCCCGCCGACCGGGTGAGGGGAGATTAGGCTCCTACACCCAGGAGCGAATCGTGCCACGTGCTTTGCCTCGCTTTACAACCGGTAATAAAGCGCACTATGCTAAAGCACGCCTGGTGGGCAAAAGAAGTCTTTTGGTCCATGGCCTTGGCGACATAAGCAGCGATAGGGGCGCGCAAACCGCGTTCCGTTGATGAAGGAGGAACCATGATATGCGGCGTCTTCGTTTTAGCCGTCGTCGGATGTTAGCCGCCGCCTCCGCCTTGGCGGTGCCTTACTGGTTCACCCATTCACGTGTCATGGGTCAGGGTGGAGAGGAGAAAAACGACCGCCCCCGCATCGCCGCGATTGGCGTTGGGGGACGTGGGACGGCCATCCTCAAGTCGGCGGCACGTTTCGGGGATGTCGTGGCTGTGTGCGATGCCGACTTGCAGCACGCCGAGGCGGCAAGCCAGCTCTTTGACGGCAAACCGGCCGTCTATCAGGACTACCGCAAGCTCCTCGAGGAACGTCAAGACATCGATGTCGTCCTTAATGGGACGCCAGACCACTGGCACACGGCCATCAATGTGATGGCGTGCCGCCTTGGCAAGGATGTCTATACTGAAAAACCCCTCGGTCTGACCATCGAAGAAGGGAAAATTTTCCGCCAGGTTGTGGCGGAAACGCGGCGGATCGTCCAGGTGGGTACCCAACAGCGGAGCGTGGCGCACTTTCGGCTGGCCTGTGAGTTGGTTCGAAATGGCCGCATCGGCAAGTTGCAGCGAGTGATTGTCACACTCCCCTTTTGGAACACCAAGGGTGGACCGTTCAAGCCGCAGTCCGTCCCACCTCACCTCAACTGGGATTTATGGCAGGGACAAGCCCCCGAACGGCCTTACTATCCCGAGCGAGTTCATTTCAATTTCCGCTGGTGGTCCGAGTATGCCGGCGGCATTATTACCGACTGGGGGCAGCATCATATGGATATTGCCTATTGGGGCATGGACATGGAAAACTCCGGTCCCCTCTGGGTGGAAGGCGAAGCCATTTTCCCCAACGAGGGCAAACCCGACTGTTACGACAATCCCGATCGCTTCTTTGTGAAGATGCTCTTTCCCGGAGATATCGAGTTGCTTTACTTCGTGGCGCACGACGAGCGTTATCGGGCGACCATCACCAGCGAGGAAGACGTCCAGCTCTTCAATCAGGCCCAACTGGACCTGCCGGAGACTTCGCGCAACGGCATTATGTTTATCGGCGAGAAAGGCCGTATTTTTGTCAACCGTGGTGGCGCCTACGGCAAGGCGGTCGAAGAACTGAAAGAAAATCCACTTCCCGCCAACGCCATTCGTCTTTACGAAAGCGACGATCACATGGCGAACTTTTTTGATTGTGTGAAAAGCCGCAAGCAACCGGCCTCCACAGTGGCCGTGGCCCATCGGGTTTTGACGGCATGTCACGTGGCGAATATTGCCATCCGCCTCAAGCGACGGATCTACTGGGACGCCACCAAGGAAGAGATCATAGGGGACGCCGAAGCCGCCCAATCCATATATGTAAAAAGGCCGCAACGGCCACCTTATACAATCGAAGTCTAGCCGCACGACTCGGAAACGACTCGGAATTGCCGATCACCAATGTGAGCCGGTGACGTGGGCCTCCGGGGAAATGCTGCACCGGCCGGGCAGCGGTGACGGCGATGGGTTTTGGGAACAAGCACAGTTTGGCACGCGGATAATAAGGCGTGGCAGAAGATAAAGAATCTACGGGCCCCCAGGAATAAGGAGAATATATCATGTCTAAAATTTCTCGGCGAACCTGGTTGATGGGTTCAGCCCTGGCGGCTTCACAGGGCGTGTTTGCGGGAGGGGTTTCAGGCGAGCCCATCCCTGGCTTTGAGCAGGTCCAAGTCGAAACAGACCCCAACAAACCATGGGAACCTTACACAGATCGCAAAGTTCGCCTGGGAATTGTGGGGCACGGTTATTGTAAATTCGGCCTCGCCTTTGATTTGCAGTATCATCCCAACGTCGAATTGGTAGCCGTAAGTGATCTCATCCCCGAACGGTGTGCCGAAATGGCAAAGCTGGCAAAGTGCGAAAAGACCTATCCCTCTTTGGAAGAAATGGTCAAGGACGATTCCATTGAAGCGATCTTTTGCGCAACCGACGCACCCTCCCATGCCCGGCATGCCATTCTTTGCCTGGAACACGGCAAGCATGTGGCTACAGCCGTGCCCGCCTTTTACGGTGATATCGAAGATGCCGAGCGTCTCTTGGAATGCTGCAAGAAAAACCGTGGGCTCATCTACGCGATGTTCGAGACCTCCGTCTTTCACGATGACCTGTATGCGATGGAGAAGCTCTACGCGGCCAATGTCTTTGGGCACATAGTTTACGCGGAAGGAGAATACTGCCACCCTCACCCGATCGGTGCTCCTTCACTGCCCAGTTTTCGCGACTGGCGAAAGAACGGCTGTCCCATGTGGTACCCCACGCATGCTACGGCGTATTATGTGGGAGTGACCCATAAACCTTTGGTAAGTGTTTCCTGCCAGGGGACGCCCGACTTTGACCCATCGCGGCGCATCCCCAACGCCATTGGCAACATCTTTCGATCGGAGGTTGGTCTATTTCGGACGGAAGAAGGCGGTCTGTGTCGGATCATCATCTGCCGATCGCAAGGAGAATATCTTGAGGCTGGTCGGATTCGCGGTGAATATGGCGGGTTCAACCAGAAGTTCAGCGGTGATGAGACAGGGAAAAAGCGCTACGAAGAGGCCCTCGCTCAGGGTTTATCATTGAAGAAACCGGGATTACCGCCCAACGTTCGGCCAGGCGGCCACGGAGGTTCGCACGGTTACTTAGCCCATGATTTCATTGACGCCATCTTGCGTAATCGGAAACCTGCCGTGGATATTATCGACGCCCTGCATATGACCGTCCCCGGATACTATGCGCATCTTTCAGCCCTCAAAGACGGGGAAACCATGCGCATTCCGACATATTCGCTCTAGTATCGGTCGTGGTGCGACGTTGTAAATGTAAAAGCAGTGACAAACCGGCACGGTAAGTTTTTCCAATTCACTCCACAACCGACAAGGCCTTCGGCGGTTGGTGGGTGCAGTAGACCGGCCTCTTTTGGAAACACCAACTTGAACCTGTCGCCGCACGTTTTAGGTCACTGAGCCTTGCAGAGGCGTCCAATAGGTCCGTCATCCCAACGATGCTATCAAGACATGGGCTGAGCCCTGATTGTACCCCACCATCGGCTGTCACACGTCCACGGCATCAACGGCCTCGCGGCGAAGCGTTCGCCGTTGGATATCGCGCTTACAAGCATTGATGGGCAAGTCGATTGTTTAAGCCGCGATCCGCTCTTCTATGGTATCCGATACGTCTTTTTAAAGGCATATTCCACAAATTTATCAGATTCGAGCGGAATCCCAGGGGCAACCCTGCGTTACCGGTAGAACGGTTGCCAGGTAAGCCATCGGGGTCCGTAGTGGGGTTCGCTTTGTCCCAATTCTAAGGCCCCCAGATCTGGGCCGTTTCCGGTAAAGTCCTCGTTGACGGTGGGAATGATTACGCCGGCATCGACTGCGGCACCGTGCGGATTAAGGCGAAAGTTGAGATCCATCGCGTGGTACACCGCATGACGGTTTGAAGGATCAGGTGGCCTGAGATTTTCGAAGACATCATAATCCACTTCAATCCCGTGCTTCTCCTGGGCTGTTGCCGAGCGGAACTCAGCCAGGGTGGCAAAAACCTGGGGTTGAGCCGCTGTCGGCACACGCCACCTATACTGGGCGGAAACGCCGCGGTTTGGTCGGTAGCCGTTGTAGTCGGAGCTATAACTTTCCGTTGCGTTGTTCCACGACATAATGGCGCGACCTGGTGCATCCGTGCCAACAAACAGATTGTTGCGCCAATGGACATTTGACGAGGGCCCCATGCCCACCTGCTCACCAATAATCGTGTTATGAAACACAAATAGACCGGCAGGGTTTGCCGAGAACTTAAAGGAAACCCCTGTCGGCACGTGGTACAAGATATTTCGGTAGAAATACACCGGACCGCCAAACGACGGCTGCGCGCTGTAACCTCCTTGAGCCGCATTGACGCCACGGTTTCTAAAGACGCGCACGTTGTGTACAGCCCCATCGGTTTCGATAAAATCGTCATTCGTCATGTGGATGTCGTTGTTGTAAATGTCGATAGAGGATGCCCTGAGGTCTGGATCGTTTTCCGGCGTGCCATATGTTGAAATGCCGATGCCATCATGGAAATAAGCGATGGCGTTGTGTGTAATCACGTGTCCCGGGCCATACACCTTAATTGCGTAATAGCTCACCAACTCATGCGAACCATAGCGTCCTGCACTTGGCCACAACGGTCCCGTCCAGCCAATGAGCCGAAAGCGATCTTCGCGACCGATGAAGAGGTTGTCGGCGATGTAGAATTCGCGGGAATAAGGGCTTTCGGTCCAAACACCAAAGCCCACATTCTCAAATCGGCAGTTTTTCACCGTCAGACCTACGGCCCCTGTTACGCCTTTTTGTCCCGCAAAAATGGCTACATCGGTATTCCGGAATGTGAGCCCTTCGAAGATGTGATACGCGGAGGCCATCACGTCGAACAAGCGATGGTTACCGCCTCCATCGAAGATGACCTCCCCGTCACCGGCAGCCTTAATGGTAATGGGTCGGTCTGGCGTTGCTTTGAGCGTAAGATAGGTTGTGCCGTCGAAGGGGGTGCACAGCGGGTCCACGTAGTTTCGCCGATCGGGCTTGTATAGCCCCGCATGAACAAGAATTGTGTCGCCCGGCTGGACACGGTGTTCCCACACCACATTCCAGTCACCTAATCCGGCGCCGTAGTAGGCTTGCATAATGCTGGAAAAACTGGGTTCCTGTCGTTCCCCTTGGTAATCCGGCGGATAAACATGGAGCACTCGTCCACCGGGAAACGGCTGCGGTTCGGATCGGGTCTTGACACGAACGGTGTGAACGGCTTGTCCCTCCACACCGTCGGGGTCTCGCATAAGGAACTGGCACTCGTATTCGGTGCCTGGTTGCAAATTCAAGATGCTGCCTGCAAAGCCATCGGGTACAGTGTAGTCCAGGCCTTCTCGCTCGCGGAACACCCTCTCACCACCGATGCGAACAAGGGGCAGCGCTTGTCGCCATTCGATTTCCCCTACTTGTCGGAAGCGAACATCCACGGTCGCGTTTCGATTGGCATCTCCTTCAATTGCCCATTCAAAGCCGAGATTAAGCAGAGTGGGCGGCTCCACGTGAAAACGACCCGCCCGCACGGCATTGGGCGAAGGACTAGGGTTGCCAGGCTGCGAGAGGCCTTCACCGTTGGCGCTGCTAATAACCGAGACCACAACCATAGACGTTAGGAGTGACTTGAACACGTGCATTACTAGAACTCCCTTAGCGACCCGTTTATACGATCTGAACTGCTTCCCCCATAGTTTGTTTTCTTTCCTCATGAGAGTCAAATAAAATTGGTGATCGCATCTAAACATAGTCCACCCGGTAGAGGGACTTGGCCCGTTGAGGTAAGTCACGCGATTGTAAGACCACTTGTTGATGAAGTCCCCGCCAACTAACCGTTGTTTTCGCTCAAGAGAGGAGCGTAACGCATTACAAAGTTGTGGTGCCCGTTTGTTGGGACCGAGATGCCGCGCCGTGGGCATCCAGCGAGCTTGGCCGAAGGTGCAGGAGGGCGAGCAACTCGTCGAGAGTGAAGAGTCTCTTGAACTCGGCCTCCGAAAGCCGTTCGATAACCTCTTGGTGGAGCAATCCCTTCTCCTCGAGGATCTGTCGCACGCGTTCCTCCACCGTGCCTTTCATCCAGAACTCGTAAACGGTGACGGGACGGGTTTGACCAATCCTGTAAACGCGATCTTCTGCCTGCCACGCCACCGCGGGATTCCACCAGTGATCAAAATGGATGACGTGATTGGCCGCCGTTAACGTCAGCCCAAACCCCGTTGTTTTCACCGTTCCCAGCAATACCCGGCATTGGGGGTTATTCTGAAATTGTTGGACTGCCGAAAACCGCTCGGCGTCGGAACACCCTCCATGAATGACGGCCAGGCCAAAACGCCTTAAGTGCGGAGCTATTCGATCGACTCCATAATGACGGAACTGCGTGAAAACGACGACCTTCTCGCCCCTTCGAGTGATTTGCTCTACAAGCTCCACCAATTTTTGGGTCTTCGGACTGGAGTGAGAATTACTCGCAAAATTACAGATCCGCTTCAGGTGCATCAAGACTTGCCAAATATGAGTGAACATTTGCGCAGCACCGATTGGCATCTGCCGTGCTGCGTTACCTGCGAAGAACTCATACTCCCGAACCTGTTCGGGATCCAGTTTAAGCCATATCTCGACACGTTCTTTCGGGGGTAGGTCCGGCAGGGCGGCCTTTCGAGTAACTCGCCGCATGTACGGGCGAATCTTTTCCCTCACTTGATTTAGCTGCAATGTCTCAGCCCGTAACTTGAGTTCCGGCACAACGATTTGGAAGATGTTGGTTAACTCTTCCAACCGGTTTTGTAACGGTGTTCCGCTGAGACCCCATCGATAGCGAGCCCGGCTGGTAATGATCTGAAGATTTCTGTATTTCTTTGTGTTTGAATTCCGAATCTCGTGGACCTCATCCAGGACGACAACGTCCCATTTGGTACCCCAGTAGATGACGGCGTCGGCTTGCATACCCATGCGAGGATAGCTCGTAACCCAGGCATGGGCCCTCGTATCGTTAACCGCTACGCGAGGTGAGTAGAAATCATCAAATGAATGAACGACAATTTCCGGGGTCCAGTCACGAAGATGGGTTGTCCAGACTGTGATAACTGTCTTTGGGCAGACAATAAGAATCCGCCGGATGCGACCCAGTCGAACCAATAAAGAAAGGGCAACGCAGACCTGAACGGTCTTCCCCGTTCCCATTTCGTCGGCGAGAATAAAGCGCTCTTTTTCTATGAGCTGTCTCACGCCGTCAACCTGATAGGGTCTGAGTTGCCCCGGATACTTTTCGGAAACAATTTCCTCAATTCGAGGTGGAGGCGATAGAATTTTCCAAATTTGCTCCCACAAGGCGGGGGGGATGATCGGCTTAGGAGCCAAGTCACCAAGCTTTCCCGAGGTTGGCCTTAGGGGTTGAGACGCCTTCTCCTCTGAAGAGCTCCCCGAACGACGTACCCTGCCGATGATGAGAGGGATGTCAAACGACTCAGTCGGAATCTCTACTATTTCGGCCGATACGGGTGAAACGGGAATTAAGTCAAGTTGTGGCGGTGCGAAGTCGAGATCGGAAACCTTTTCAATTGCAGGCCGGTCGGGCTCGGTAGCGACATCCAGAACTTGGGGCTCAGGACACCGGCACTCGACAGGGAAAACCATTGCAGGTGAAGGCCGGTGCCGCCCGATAGCGACGTTCCGCACCTCAGACTTGAGGCTCTCGTACTTGGTGCTGATCACCACTGCGGGTGGAAACGCCGCAACATCAATTGTCCACCAGTTCCCTTCGAGGCGGGACGAGCTTCGTGCCATGCCGTGTTCCGCGTCGTGGTTCGCTGGAGGAGTCACGACGCGAAACCGGATACCAGTGAGAGGTTTCCGAATGCGGCGCCGGCTGCTCGGGACGAGAAAACACAGAATCGAAGTGACAAGTCGAATCATCCAACCCCGTTGGAAACGCGGTCTCATCCCTTTGCCCCTGTGCGAGTTTCAAGGTCTGGCTTCAGATGCTTCAAAATGTGTTCGACGCGTTGAAAAGGTTCCAGGGGGTAACATGTCTTTGAGAATTCAGTTACCAGCCGCCGACCTTCCTCCAAATCTGTTTCAAAGCCCGGCGCACAACTTAGGAGCAAGACCCCATTGCCCTTCGAGTCAGGCACACTTACCGATGTTTCAGACTGAGCGCTCTCCTCAATGTCCGCTCGACTTTCCAGCAAAATAAGGGGGACAGATAAATCCTGTCTCCCGCTAAGGAACTCTGCCCTATCCACAAAGATCACTTCGACCTGAGATCCCAATTGCCCGGCCAAGGGCACTAGGATCACCTTGTGCAAAACATGGCCGAGAAGCCTTTGTCCCCAAAGCAGTTTCTGAACGACCGTGGTCTGAACGGCTTTAGTGACGCGTAATTCGTGCGGGTCACCAAAATGATCAACAACGAGCAACCCGGCAAAAAACTTATCCCCCGT
>JAKPII010000370.1 GCA_029549885.1 Planctomycetota bacterium | reverse complement strand
TGAAGCCAGTTCCGGCCCAACGTGGCGTTACCTCCGCCCCAAAGGCGAACCGACCGTTCTCACTGGGACGTGGTCAGTGGAGTTTATTGAAGGTGGGCCAACGCTGCCAAAGTCGTATCAGACGGATAAGCTCGCCTCGTGGACGGAGGCTCCGGACACGGCCGCCCAGGCCTTTGCGGGGACGGCGCGTTATACGCTGGAGTTCACTGCCCCGACGGAGACCGGCACGGAGTGGCTCCTGGATTTGGGGGATGTCCGCGAGAGTGCTCGAGTTCGCCTTAACGGCAGGGATATGGGGACGCTCATTGCCCTGCCATTTCGCGTGTGCTTAGGAGATGCCCTAAAACCAGGACACAACCGCCTGGAGGTGGAGGTTACTAACCTGTCGGCGAACCGGATCCGAGATATGGACCTGCGGAAAGTCGATTGGAAGATCATGAAGGATATCAACATTGTGAACGTGAACTATCAGAAATTCGATGCCTCGCAATGGCCCATCGAGCCATCGGGCCTGCTGGGTCCGGTGCGGCTGATCCCCTTGGAACACTTCGATCCCACGGGGTCCGGGAACCCGTGACGAGGCAAAGCCTCTGGCTGTTTCGGTTCGCATGACAAGGGGCATTTGCCTTATGGGAACGGCATTTAAGGGCCTCATAGGTTGCGAGGGTTTGCCTTTCGCTGGTTGGGGAAATCGTGCACACGACGATGAGCAAGACAACGGCGCGACTCTGTGTTTTGGCCGCAGTGATCCTCTGGAGTAGCAGTGGCTTTTTCACGAAATCGCACTTCTTTGATGATTGGCCTGTCGAATGGCGCGGAGCCATGTTTGGGTTTTGGCGGGCGGTAGCTGCCACGTGTGTTTTGCTGCCCGCCGTCCGTGGTGTCCGCTTTCGTCCCATGCTCATCCCGATGGTCATCAGTTTCGCCGGAATGAACATCACCTTTCTTAGTGCGATGGTGCAAACGACGGCAGCCAACGCGATTTGGTTAGAGAGCACGGCCCCTTTTTGGGTCTTGCTGGCATCGGTTCTGATCTTTCGAGAAAGGCTGCGGAAGCGCGAATTCGTGCCTTTCATTGCGGCTTTTTTGGGTGTGGGGCTGATTCTCGGTTTTGAGCTCACGCATGCCACGCAAACCTCGCGGATGGGCGTCGTTTGGGGTGTTCTTTCCGGCGTGTGTTATGGGGGCGTCCTGGTCACAATCCGGCAACTCCGAGAGGAAAACCATGCCTGGTTGGTGGCCTTGAATCATGCGGCGGCCGCCCTAGTCCTGGCACCCGTGGTTGTGGGCCTAGGATATTGGCCCACCCCCTTTCAACTCCTATGGTTGACAGCCTTCGGCGTTTTTCAAATGGCCTTGCCGTATATCCTTTTGACGATCGGCTTGCGTACCATTCCCAGCCATGAGGCGGCCTTAATCGGACTGGTGGAACCGATTCTCAACCCCATTTGGGCACTTCTTGTCTGGGGGGAATACCCAGCGTGGTGGACGTTGGCAGGTGCCACGTTCATCTTGGTGGGACTTGGCCTACGTTATGCGGTGTTGGAGAGGCTGCCCCGGGACGACGAGCCTCAACCCGCAGTTTGCGAAAAATCTTAGAAGAGACAAAAAACCCCGACAGGTCGTCGGGGTCGCTTAGAAGATTCCCTACGGTTAGCTATTTGCGGGATGGGTATCAAAAGGCCGTTCCGGCCTTGGCCCGCGGGGGCTGACGCGGCTGGAAGACTTCGCTCACCGCACCGCCGGACCGCCGGATCACTTGATCCTCGGGCATCTTGGCCCGGAAGTCTGCGGGATTGGCCCCCGCTCCAAAGCGGACTGTGTGCGTTTCACGTTTGTAACCGATCCGCCGCAAGAGGTCGCGGACGGAAATTCGCAAGACCGCCATTTCATCCGCCCGCTTGAGCAAATCGGAACGGGCCTGGATGGCAGTTACAGAAGCATTTTCCGGCGGCTCATCGCCAACTACGATATAATCGGTGTCAGCCGTGATACTGCCGTGGAGCGTGCCATCATCATCCAGCCAGGCATCCACGATGCCATTACTGCTACGAATAATACTGATCAACAGCTCGTTGTCACTTCGGCCGTCGTCATCGATGTCGATGAAATTCGTCAAAGCAAAACGACGGCGATCGCCCGGTGACCAGATGAGGCTACTAATCACGTCACCCGGCATAATGGGATTGCCGATCCTGTCATCAATGATGCGGGCTTCTGCAAGGTGAGGACCACGGATGGCCGTGACTTCAATACCGCCTTTAAGTTCCGCATCTGCCACGTTAACCGTATCTCCGGGAAATACGGCAAACATGGTACCGATTGAGACCCCATCTGCCTCACCCAAGTTGATCCAAACCGTCCCCAATGCTTGATTGACCCATTGAATCTTGCCATCTGGGGTCTCCAGGCGGGGATTCTTGGTAGCCTCCAATTCCCGAGTCCGCGCCACGAGCAAGGCAGAGGCAGTCCGCATCCGGGTCTCGAAATCTTTCTTGGCGGCTTCCATTTGGGCTACGGCATCCTGGGCCTGTTGGCGGGCCTCGGTCACCTGGTTCACCAAGTCATCGCGGGCTTTGAATGATGCCTGCAAATCGGTAGTGAATTTCTGTCGTTCCTGGGCCAACGTAGCCTCGGAGGTGTCAGCCCGATCTTGTTGCTGCTTGATCAATGGGGCTTTGCTGGCTTCCAATTGCGCGATCTTCGTTTCTGCATCTCGGAGCTTTTGCTCGGTGGCAACCAAAGTGGCACTCTTGGCCTGTAATGTCTTGAACAGGTGATCAAGGACGGCACGGTAATTCTGCTGAGACGGGTCAAGATCGCTCCCGTACGTCTCCAATTCCTGCTTGGCCTGCTGGCTGATCCGATCCATCGGTTCGGTGGTTGCAAAACCAACCAAAGTTTTGAGTGTGTTAAGATCGGTCTGGGCTGAACGCGCGGCATCGTTAGCCTTGGCCGCCTCTTCCAAGGCCGTTTGCGTTTTCCTGAACTGCTCGTCGTACTGCCGGAAGAAGAGATAGGTCGTCACGCCCAATAGAAGTGTCAAAATCACGAATGTGATCAAAGCGATTTGGAGCGCTTGGTTCTCACGTGCCATGACAAGTTTGCTCCTGAGCGTCCTCGATGGGTCAGTCGATCTCCAGCCCCAATGCTACTCGCCCAACAACGATGGTTCCGGAACCCTTGCCCCGTCAACGCGAACTCGAATGTATTTCAAGTCTCACGTTTTGAAAAACCTGGCAATCTGGGCAACATAAATCTACGTCGATTCTAAATAGCCGCCCCACCAATGTCAATCAAACGCCAGCAATATCGGAGACCCCGTTGCGGGATGAAGGCGTTTGCGGATCGACTGTGTGTTTTCCAAGCCCATTCCGCCAGGTCCCCGTGCCTGCCCGTTCAAGGAATTGAAAGTAGATATTTCCACCTGCCGGTTTACACGTTCGGCCTGGGAGGAGTGATGGAAGCCGACGCGCCAACGTGGCCGCAGGTAAGAGCCTATCACACGACCTCCCCTCTCCCGCCGAAACGAGAGAGGGCCGGGGGTGAGGGTGGCACAGATCGCTGCTGAATTTCTCGATCGACTCCGACGATGGCTTACCCTCACCCCAACCCTCTACCAGAGGGAGAGGGAATTTTGGCATAGGCTCCATATATGCCGAAGCCGCCATCGTTAGGTGGCGGGGTCGCAGGCCGTTAGTTCACAATGGCGGATCGTGATA
>JAKPII010000341.1 GCA_029549885.1 Planctomycetota bacterium | reverse complement strand
GCGGCGATGTTCCCATTCCACACGGTGGCTCCATCCCTGGAGGAAACCCCGAAAGAGGATTTCCTCCGCAATCGGCCCGAGGATTCCGGTGCCCAGCAAACACAAGAGGACCGTTTTCAGCGAGCGGTCGGATTGGATCAGAACCAAGACCCAGTGTTGGCCCTGGGTGGTTTCGTCTTCGTCACGGCCCGGCGAATCTAGGCCGTGTCGTTGGGGCTCATTCTGGTAAACGCGCGCTCCTTCTTTTGCCGTGGAAAGAGGGGAGACGACAGTTGAAACAGCGAGAGCCAAAAGGAACAAAAGCCAAACCAGTAAAAGATCTCGAATACGCCAGGGCAATTGTCGAAAGCGGTAGCGAGGCCAAAGCATCTGGCGGGTCTGGCGGGACGTGAAAACAACAGCCCACCAAACCAAGGTGACTAGCACCAACGCACCAAATACTGCTGAAGCCATACAAAGAGATTCATCCGGCAGCTTCGAGATCCCGAACCTTCTTCCAACCAATCATGATATAGGCGATACCGGAATAAACCGTTGTCAGGAGCGTCAAATAAGTTGACACAACCAGCGCCAACCATAGAAGATAGGACAAGTGCGTGTTGTAACCGGTATCTGCCAAATACATCATGGCTACAACGGCCGTGATGCATTGAAAGCCCATTTTAAGTTTTCCCGAGAATTTGGCTGAAAAATCCACCGTTTGCCCTTCCAGAAAGCTCCTCAGACCCGTAATGAGGAGTTCGCGACTGATGACAACAACTACGATCCATGGATGAAGTCCCCAGGGCGTTTCGATCATCTTGGGGGTTGCGGCCAAGAAAACGAATGTTCCGCAGATGATCAACTTGTCGGCAAATGGATCAAGAATTCGACCAAGTGCCGTTACGAGGTTCAAACGGCGTGCCAAAAAACCGTCGAGCCAGTCCGTTGCAGCGGCCACAATAAATAACCCGATGGACACGCCATACCCAACTCGCTCGTGGATGGACAGCGTAACAAAAAGAGCGACAGCTAGAAGGATCCTCAGTAATGTTAGACAATTAGGCAAATTGAACCAGCGAGGAGATGTCCCAGCAATCATCTTGCTCATGACTCGATTCTAGATGGATTACGCCTGAAATACCTGGCAATAACCGGGCCGCTCTAACGGACCAGCCAAGGTAGATGTGTCCTTGCGACATTAACGACGAAATACCCTCTTATCGTAACCGAAACCAAGCGGCCGTAACACTCCGTGAGGAGGTGTAACGTTTTTAGGCGGGATTCGGCGCGAGATTCTTCGAGTCGCCAGACGGCGAGCACTTCGGTAAAATCATAGGCTGTGGGCAAGGATTGTACCGGATTGAGGAGCTGACAATGCCGCAATGGAAAGGTCTGGAACGAACCATTCGGGCCAATGAACCACTAGCCATGCACACGTGGCTTGGGGTTGGAGGTCCCGCAGAGTTTTATGCTGAGCCTCGTAACGCTGATGAACTGGCTGACATAGTGCGATGTGCCTACGAACAGGGGATCCCCATTCGAGTCTTGGGAAGCGGTTCAAATATACTGATCCGGGACGAAGGCGTTCCGGGGTTGGTCATCCAACTGAGCCATCCCTATTTTGCTGATGTCACAATTGACGGAAATATCGTTTCTGCTGGTGGTGGTGCTAGTCTCTCACGGGTAATCACAACGGCTGTTCACGAGGGTTTGGCCGGCCTGGAAGTGTTGACTGCTATCCCTGGTACCATTGGTGGTGCTCTCAAAGGAAATGTGGGAGCCCATGGAGGGGATATCGGCCAATGGGTGAAGGAAGTAACCGTGCTGGATTATACAGGCCAACTCTCCGTTAAAGACCGCACGGAAGTCGTTTTCGGATACCGGCGAAGCAGTCTTGATGATCTCATCATCCTACAGGCCAAGTTTGAACTTGAACCGGAGGACCCGCATGAGCTGGCTCGCCGCCTCCAAAAACTGTGGATTGTAAGAAAGGCTGCCCAGCCCATGGGGCACCAAGCGTCAGTGCGGGTCTTTCGAGACCCCCGCGGCACCACGGCGGCCGAGGTTGTCGAGGCAGCGGGCCTTAAAGGTACCCGGATCGGGGGCGCGGTGGTTTCGGAGCGCAACGCTAACTTTATCGTCACGGAACCGAATTGCACCACAACCGATATGCTTCGGCTGATTGACACAATCCGCACGCAGGTGCTCAATCGCTTGGGCGTTAATCTCGAACTTGATTTGGAAATCTGGTGACATCCCGCGAGATAAGGGAACGAATAGAAAAAAGGACACTCGCGGCACGAACCGACGTCGGCCCATTTGGTAGCGATCGCGCCTGGTTTAATCAAAGCCACCGTTTTGATGATGGCCTGCCGTGCACTTGTTCGATAAGTGCCATTGGGGTGTCGTTGGTCGCCAGATTTCGCTTTTTTCGATTGACACATGTAAACACGTCGCATGGTCTTGGGATTTAGATCAGCTAAATCGAAAAAAAAGAAGACCACCGTTCACGGTGAAGCTGGAACAGCTCATAGCAGCCGATTGTGGATTCGATCTTTCCTCCTATGGGCGAGTTTGTTCGTTGTTTCATTTGTGGCGGCGAACATTTTTTGGGACCGGTTCGGACAGGAAATCGTAAAGACGAGCCGTTTTCAATTGACCCCGGATTCACTGAATCTAGGGGAATATCCGGCATGGATTCATCACGACATTAGGCCAGAATTACTCCTCATCTCGTTCCCGGAAAAGAATGGTAACGTCCTGGAGCAGGACCTCTTGCAAAAAGTCGCGTCGGCCGCGGAACGCCACCCATGGATTCGAAAAGTACAGAGTCTCCACAAGGTTTATCCTGGGACGATCTCCGCAAGTGTGGTGTGGCGGCAACCGGTCCTCATGGTCAGAATACCCGAGGGGCTTTTGCCCGTTGATGCAGAAGGGGTGCTACTGCCGTCTCGCGATTTTACGCCCGTAGAGGCGGCACAGTACCCGCGGCTGGTGGGGTTGGACGTGTTACCGGCTGGGCCCGCCGGGCAAAGTTGGGGGGACGCCCGTGTGGTTCAGGCTGCGGAGTTGGCGGCGCTCCTCTTCGAGGATTGGAAGAAATATGGGTTTCGCCACATCGAATTGATATCCACCCAGATCACTCATCCGCCGAAGTACGAATTCGTAATCGTGACACACTCGGGCAGCCGAATCGTTTGGGGACATGCTCCCTCAGTAGTGACGACTCAAGAGGCCTCAGCCGACGAAAAACTAGCCCGCATTGAAGCTTATTATCGGCAACACGGATCGTTCGACGGAATCGATGGGCTACAAGAGATCGACGTCCGTCCTTTGGGCGGATTGCGCGTACGTGGCTTGAATTAGTGTCGCTTCCTGGAGTGACGAGGTCCGAAAAGCCGGGAAACGAGAATCTCGCATTCGGTTGGCGGCTTTCTGGTCTTTTTGGCGGTTCCCCCGCCCTTGTCGCCAAATCCAATCCGGGATAAATTGGAGTCTTTGATGTCGCGCAAGAAAAGGCTGCCTTGATCGCAGGGTTGTTTTGGGCGGTCAGGCAGCGGGGATTCATCGCCCGATGGTCGACCAAATCAGTGTAGCATCGGGGATACTTCATGAGAAAGAGGCTAGCTTTGAAAAAGAGTTATTTGGCCAAACCCGGTGAAATCAAGCCGAAGTGGTACGTTGTGGACGCCACCGACAAGGTAGTCGGTCGTTTAGCGTCCGATATTGCCATGATCCTGATGGGCAAACATCGTCCCACGTACACCCCTCACGTGGACACCGGTGATTTTGTAATTGTGACGAACGCCGAGAAGGTTGTCTTTACGGGCAAAAAGTGGGAACAAAAAAAGTACACCTGGTACACAGGTTATCCTGGTCTGCGGTCTGAGACCGCTGCTGAACGTCGCGAACATAAGCCCGAGATGATTCTCTGGGATGCTGTTCGGCGGATGCTTCCCAAAAACAGGTTGGCCAGAAAGATGATCAGAAAGCTCAAGATTTACGCAGGTCCTGATCATCCGCACCAAAGCCAACAGCCGATCCCAATCGAGTTGGGAGTCAAGGGTAAGAGGAAGTTCCGACGCCTGATCACGGTGTGAGAAGGTTTTTGGTTGATTTCCGAAACGATTTGAAAGATCACCAACAGGACGAGCTTAGTAACTATTATGGCAAAAGTCGTAAAGAAACTGGTCGTCCCGGGAAAGGGGACAAACGACGTGGTTGCCGTGGGACGCCGGAAGGCAACGGCTGTGGCTAGGGCACGGGTTCGGCCGGGAACCGGCATCATCGCCGTGAACGGGCGGCCGATGGAGGAATATTTTCCCAATTTGCTGTACCAA
>JAKPII010000314.1 GCA_029549885.1 Planctomycetota bacterium | reverse complement strand
AGTCGGTCGCCCCATGATGATCTTTGCCGTTCCCTACTCCGGCCATGAGTGGTCTGGTTTTGGTGCAGTCCTCCGCCAGGCCGAACCGCCCCCCATGGACGTTATCCTAAGCGCAGACAAACGCGATCTGGCCACGGCGGTCCGCCCCATTCGGGCACTTCATCACCTCAAAGATGCCAAAATCGTTAACGTCACACTGCGTCAGCCGGGGGATTTCCATCAAGCCGTCAAGGACAAATTCGGCACGGAAATTAAACACATCGGATTGGAACCAGTGGTGGCGATCTACGAAAAAGTTAGTGATCAGGATGCCGAGGCTGAAGCCAAGAAGTGGATGGAAGGGGCCAAACAGATCGTGGAACCGAGCCCGGAGGAGATTTTCCGCTCCTGCAAACTGGCTCTTGCGTTTGAACGGCTCCTTGATGAAGAAGACGCTACCGTGCTGACGGTCGATTGCTACGGCACCATGTGGGATCGGACGATTAAGCTGCCGGCTTATCCCTGCTTGGGATTTTCTCGACTCAACGGCATGGGATTGGGGGGAATCTGTGAGTCTGATCTCCGCTGCGCCATGACTCACATCATCTTCCAGGGATTGGCCGGAAAGCCGGGATTTATCAGCGATCCTACCGTAGATCAATCGACAAACACCATCATTTTGGCCCATTGCATGGGCACCGTCAAAATGGATGGTGTTAATTCCCCGGACCTGCCGTACAAACTCCGCTGCGTGATGGAGAGGCAAGAGGGCGTGACTCCCCAAGTGTTTGTGCCTCGTGGCGTGCGGGCGACGCAAGCCTTATTAGTGGATACGAATACCCTTCTCTACTTCACCGGTGAGGTTGTGGATGCCCCAGACATTGAACGGGGATGCCGTACCAAAATTACCGTTCGCGTCGATGGTGATGTGGAAAAACTGTGGCGGAATTGGAGTGCCGGCCTGCACCGCTCAACCTGTTTGGGCGATTTGACCAAGGATCTCGAGCGATTTGCCCGACTTTCCAAGATGCGACTGGTCAACGAACTGGCCTAAGGCACGCAGAAGGTTCAAAGCTCCATCAATCGAAATTGTCAGGCCGAAATTGACGAAAATGGCTCCGCCAGTCGGGTGACCTGATGGTTTGGGCGTTTCCGATTGAAGAAAGGGGTACTTCGTACCTCTGGTGCATAGTGAGTTGCCAGGATTGCGTTGAAACCTCCATACGATTTGAACAAGCGGTTCGGGCACTGTAATCCGGTTACCAACGAGCTGACAGGTTCTCGTTGAGAATATGGTGGCGGGGGCGGTGAGCTTATTCAGGAAGGTAATCCAGGATGAACCGATTGTACAAAAAGCCCCCATTGACAGCGAATAATGCTGTTCATAGATGATAGGAAAATTGTTCACTGAGAGCCGTGCCTGCACCTTGGATCGGTCGAAGCTGCTTCGAGAAAGAATTAGGCGTCTGTGACGTCCAAAGTCGGCCAATGTTTCTCGTCAGTGATGGTACGCGGTCGCCTATCCCATCCTCAATCGGCATAGGCAGGGCGAAGTTGAGAGAATGAATCTGCCAATTGGGTCACCTGCCTTTTCAGGTTATCCGATTGCTGAATCGCGACCTGGGAATAGCCCTGATACGTCGTTGGCGGATTGTCGGCATTGCGTTTGAGGGTGAGCACGGTTCGCCATAGCGCTTCCAGGAGTTTCACGCGGTTGCTATCGACATGAGGGCTTTGTTTCAAGGCTTCCAATCGTTGCTCTACGTTATTGGTGCAAAAAGCCAAGATTTCTCGACCTTCCGGACCCTCTAGGACCTCGTTGATTTTATCGGCCTGGTACTCAGGCATGAGATCGACCAGCTTGACCTTGCTGGCGGCCATCCGCGGAATCCCCCGCAAGCGCACCATCTGCTCTTGCTCGCGGACTTGATCGGGCACGTTTGCG
>JAKPII010000333.1 GCA_029549885.1 Planctomycetota bacterium | reverse complement strand
CCACATCCGTGTTGTCCACGTATTTACCGGAGATTCCCCAGACTTGAGCCGCCTGGGCATCTTCACCGCGCACAAAAGCGGCAAACCTTTCTGCCCCAACTCCGCGGGCGTACAACGGTACCAGCGAGTTCGTGTGTTTCGTTGCGTTATAACGAGCCGCGGGCATCTTCCCAGCACCAGCATCTTGGATGGGGGCAAACGGTTTCTTATCAGAATCCGGCCCCCAGAGACAGCCGCATTCGTGATCTGCCGTCAAGACAACCAACGTCTCGTCCCAGGAGCTGTTCTTATTCACCCAATTAACGACAACCTCGACCGCAGCCAAAAAATCACTTTGTTCCTCGATCATGCGATGGAGTTGATTGGCGTGATTAGCCCAATCCACAGCGCCGCCCTCGACCATCAGGAAGAAACCATCGGGATCATTATCCAACACATTGAGTGCCCCTTCGACCATCACTGCCAGGCTTGGCACGTTGTCATTTAATGGCTCAGCGAACGGTTCCCCAGGCAAGACCACTTTGATCAAGCCCCCGCGTGCTTGCTGGAGAGTTGTGGCCACCTGGGCTGTTCCCAGTACCTTCTTAGGAGCTGGGCCTGTGGTGAGTTTTTCGAAATCTTCTTTCCTTTCAATGAGCGTCCACCCACCTGGGTGCTGGCCCGATGTCAGTTTTTCCCATTCTTGCCGCCCTCCAACATAACGATAATCCGCTTCTTCCAACTTACCCTTTTTTGGTTGACCGTTTTTGTCAAACAAAGGATGGCCCGCCCCCATGATCACTTGCAAATAGGGAGCCGCCAGCATTTCCTGAGCGATCTCAGCATAATTGTCCCGATCTCGGTTATGGGCACCACCTAAAGCTGCCGGTGTCGCATGCGACCACTGCACACTCGTCACCACGCCCGCTGATTTCCCAGCCCGATACGCTACTTCAGGAAGCGACTCACCCATCATGGCCTGGTCCATATCGGACCAATTGATCGCGTTATTATAGCTCTTTTGGCCTGTGGAAAGTGCCGTCGCGGCCGCCGCTGAATCCGTAGCGGAGCTCGTCAACCACTTGTAGCCCGACTCAGCATCCCAGGCCTTCGAAGGCGAGTACACGACATTGGGGTCTTGTTGACCCGTTTTCTTCGGTTGAGTCGCCGTGTTCAAAGGAAATGTCGTACACGCCAGCCGAACCCACCCCGGTTGGTCGTAGATTTCGCGCCCTACACGCCCGCGGTACATACTCGTTGCCAACCACGTGTTGAAGCCCGCCCCGTCGGCCACCATTAAGATCACATTTTTGGCGCGAACGGACGATTCTTCGGCGAAAATAACCGTACCAGTTTGCTGCGCAACGCCGACAAAACCAAAAACGACTACCAGCCAATAGATTGCAATACGGGTCCTCATCAAGACTCTCCTTTCGCTAAGACCGCTTGGGCAAGAAAATTCTTCTGTCTTGTAGGTCAAGACACTTAATTCTGGCTGAAATTCCTCGCAGATCAACGGGGCAAATACCGTCTTAACGAAATATTAACCAACTGACTGACTAGTGAGGCTGATCGGCCGAGGCGTTAAGTTCTTCCATCGCGGCATGAAAGGCCTGGGCGGCATCCAAGGCACGCTGCGAGACCAAGGCAGGGTGTCGTTCGCCGACAAGTGCCCAACAGAAGCCGCCAGGCTCAAGAACCCATGTGGTCGCGAGGTAACCAACGACGCCGCCCATATTGTTTTGGCGGGAATAGCGTATTAGTGATCGAACGGCATCAACGTTATTCCATCCGGCCGGCCAAACTCGAAAGCCCTTCTCCTGGAAATACCGGACCGAAGGATATTCCTGGTGTTTTCCATAGTGCCAGTCACAAATGACGATATCCTTGGGGATCATGTCGATAGCGGGCGCCGTGCCATTACGGCTGGTCTCCCACCCTTTGCCATAGGGAAACATTTCAGCGTCGAGCAGGCGGTCGCCCCACATTAGCATGGTTAGGTTTCGTTCTTTGACCAGGTGCTGGTGGAGGTCGTTGACTGCCTTCGCGAACACCTCGGCGGGCGATTTGTCGCGGCACCGCTCGCAATTTTTGCTGGCAATCACTAAGACTTCATCCATCCCCACATGAAAGGCATCAGCCGAGAAAGCCTCGATCAGCTCATCGATCAGACTAAATACCACGCCATTAACTTCCGGATGCAATGGGCACCAACTCCGCAACTCGGTCCACCGCTGGCCAGGCGGCGCCTCGGGCGGTTCTTCGAATTCCCGATACTGGGTCAGAAGTGGATACAAAGTGTTTCGCCAACTTTGGTGTCCCAGACAATTGAATTGGGGGATCACACGAATCCCGTACTGGCGACAGTGTTCCACCAAATCCTGCGCGTCCTTTTTCGTAATGAACTTCGTTTGACGCAATTCTAGGTGGCTGCGATAGTCGAAGTTATATCCCACCTCAAAAACGATCACGTTGACTCCCATAGGATGGAACACCTTAGTGATCGCTTCCTTCAACGGGATAAGCCCCTCCGGCCCTCCGGCCAACCCCCAAGCCATGATGTGAACACCTCGCCACTCGGTAGGATTTGGCTCCGCTCCCAGGCCCTGAAGTGGGCTAACCGGTGCAACTGTCAGGACAGAGACCATCAACATGCCCAAAATAAGCACAAAACGCCGGTCAATTTGACCGGCACAAGCGACCAACCACCGCGCCACGGACTTAATGATGGACCTCATCATCACACCACCTCCTCGACATTCGAAACAGACTCTCATCGCAAATAGGCCTTCGGCATGAAACGAAGCGAAAGCCACGGATATTAGCCACACGTTTTACACCCCGGCCACATCATGTCTCCTCAGTATGATCGTCGCCGGGCCTTTCGCAAGTGTAGGCCAACGTATGGTCATGTATCGATGGGAGAAGTTTCATCGTCTCCCGATCGTCCTACCACGGTACCGGGAAGATGGGCAAGTGCCTGACGCAGTTGGCAAGCTTGTTGATGAAGGGCTCTTGCTTGAGTTACAACATCGTTCAGTAATCCGCGAACCTCTTGCAACGGCCGTAACAGTGCTGAGTTCGCAATACGAATGTCTTCGGAGGGCCTCAACCTATTGATCTGACCGTTAGTCCTCACGCTCACCAACCAGTGTCCCGGTAGTACGCTGAGTACAAGAAGTGCCATCGCAAGCCAATAAAAACCCGCCGGAGGATAGTTCGCTCGAGACAAGTTCAGGTACCAGGCGCTTCCGACCCACGCCCAGCCAAGGCGGACCGCAATATCCACAAGCACGGCCGTCGGAAGCAAGTTCGCGGCAACGTTGACCCACCATTTGGCAACTCGGGAGGCGAGCTCCTCGGCCTGTTCGTCCACTTCGTTGCGGAGTTCCAAAAGGAGTTCTTGATCGGTCTCCTCGTTAAGTAGCCCGACAACGATCTGCTCCAGACTGGTTTTCAAGGTTGTGGCCGGGCTGGATGACGGAGGCTCCGCAGTATCGGGCACTTGAGAAGTGAGTACCTCGGCCAATTGATGATCTTCGAGCGTGCGGTGGATATCGGCCGCCAGTTGTTTCAGACGCCATTTGGTATCACTGCCGAGCTTCTCCAGAACCTCCTTCAACGGCCAGATCCCGGTTACAAACGCCCGCAAAGCGGCCATAGTTGCCCTCGCTATCCCCCACAGCGAAGGCCCGTAAACGCCCAGGCGAAGCAACCGGTAACCGGCCATCAGGTAGTGCCAACGGGCGTGCACCCAAGCCGTCAACGACGCGATTCCCCACAATCGCCTGGCAAGGCTTTGCCACACTTGCTGCCGCACAATCGCACGAAAGGCCGCCGCCACCCGCGGTTCTTGAAAGCCCTTCTGATATACACGGCGAATCTCCTCTGCAAATCGTTCTTCAGCCTGCCTTAGCTGCGCGATCTTGTCCTGCAAAGGAGCCAACACCGTCGGCGAAGTCGCATATTGCACATGAGCTAAAAACACTTCATCTCGCAACTGGCGGAGGTCTTGGCGATAATCATGTTCGATTAACTCGCGGCGCAAAAGGTCAAACTGGAAGCGCTGGGGATGCTTGGCCGAAACGACAAACCTGTTTCGCTCGTCCGGATCAAAGCCCAGCTCCTTCAACCGTCGGTCCCAGTCGCGACAAACTTCCTCCAGGGCCCCTTCAGGGATTTCATCAGCCCGGTTGAGGACAAAGAGCCAACGTTTTCGCTCGGCCCAGCGACGGACCTCCTCATGGACACGAAAGTCCGCCCGTTTCTCCGGAGATGTAACATAGACGACGATATGGCTTTGTTCCACAATCTGACGCGCAATGTCCCAATGTTCTGCAAGGACACCATCGATATCCGGCAAATCGCAAAGAACCAATCGCCCCAGCAATGGCGATTCGACGAACTGTGGGCGAAGCTCTTCCGGAACGGCAACCAACGGGCGACACGCTTGTGAGACCGCCACGTAGGGCGTCTTCGTAAAGCAACGCTCGGCGTCGGAAACGGGGCTGGCACCTGGCCGACGGATTAGACTATTAAAAAGAGTCGATTTGCCCGCGCCGGTTGGACCAAGCAGCACAGCCTGAACTACGGCAGGGACTGTTTCGGCTTGGAGGTACTGAAGGGCACGGTCAAGTCGCACCGTCATCTCGGCGGCAGCCGGCAAGTGACAGAGGCGGCCAACTGCTGCCTTTAACCGGGCTACTCTTTCTACAAGCAATTCAGCCGACGAAATATCCACCGTGCCTTGGGCCATCACTCCGTCTCCTTTGCAGGCCCCAATGAGGAAAACACCGTGGCATCCTCTTCTCTCGCATCACGGACATTCACCAGGACCTGCTGTAGTGTTTCGCATGCTCGAAGTGTCTTACCTAAATCGTGCTTGGCCAGCCTACTAAGCCGCTCCTTCCAAGGTTTGAAGAGTTCCGCCTCCAGGATTTCGCCGAGAAACTGGGCCAACTCTTTCGCACGATACTCCGCCCAAACTTGGTACGCAGACTCGGCAACTTGTTGCAATTTCCATCGGCCGAAATATTGCAGAAGCCATGCCGCTACGCCGTTGACGGTAGCCAGGCCCGAAAGCGTACCAAGTGTACCAATGAGTCCTCCACTTATGCCCAAGTCTGCCACTAAAAACCCTAAAGCTGAAATCCCCAGCGTCGTCGGGATCACACTCACCGTCGTAGCTGTCCACTTGTTCTCTCGCACCCAATGCGCAAGTTCTTCGCGGACCGATGCTTCCCAACCGATCCCGGCAAGGGGTAAGGGTTGTGACTCAATCACGTCGCGCGCTTTCTCGCAGCGTTCTGCGGAAAAGATCCCGTTCGCGGTGGCTTCTTCAGGAAAATGGCTCCGAATCTCGTGAACGAGATGTTCCACTGCCTGGCGCAATCGCTTCCGCTCTAACTGCGACTGATCACAAATATCAACAGTCTCCTCCTCTCGGTTGGACCCGCCTCCTAGGCTAAAGAAATCTCTTACTGTCATTACTTTCCCCCGGATGCGGTTTGTGACCCCGTTCATCCATCCGAGGGACTTCCGAATCAAGGCTGGGACACGTTTTTCGCATTCTTCCACGGCCAATTGCACCAGCCGGCCGACGGGAAACATCCCCTCGACAACGGTCAGGGCCGCACGGTGAATGAGTTCCTCTATTGTCCGCAGATTTCCTTCCAATTCATTTCGTTCCTTCTCGGCCTTTTCGGCTAGCCGTTTCGAGTAAAAGATACCTTCGCGGATGGCTTCGATCAGTCCCCGCACGACAAGGTGGTGACTGTCCCGCCCGACCAAGAGTGACAAAAAGCCGGGAGCAGTTTCATCCAAGGGGATAACTCTCTCGCCGGACAACTCCTCGCTCGAAAGAACTCGCGGACTGGCGTAGAAGAGGCTCTCGGCGAGAAACTCGGATAGTGTTTTTCCATCAACGCGTTTTTGATCAAAGCCCAGGTCGTGCCGCTCTCGTACCAGTTGCAAGAGATGTCTCCTCTTTTCCCGAGCGGCCTCCGGCTCCGTCTTTGTGAAGACATAGACCAACTGGCCTGCTAACCGGCAGCACCGGGCCAGCATTTCCACCGTCCGCCGATCCGAGTAGGACTCACTATAAGTGAGGAACAAGACAAGCTCGGCTCGGGCAAGCATCCTCTCCGCCCGTTCCCAGTTCTGCGACTCCACTGTATTGAAATCCGGCACATCAGCCAGAATAAACGGCAATCCTTGAGGATCCTCCTGCGGACAGAAAAACACGCGGTCGCTGCTTACCCGCAATTGATTGGGGTCTTGGAGCTCTGCGAGCTCACAGGAGGGAAAAACACCTTCCAAGAATTCTCTTTCCCAGAGCTTTTTCGGTACGGCCACGACGCAAGCGCAGGTGGTCGGCCGCTGTTCTTCGCCCGCTGGAACATTCACCCCTGTCAGAAGACGAAACCAGGTGCTTTTTCCACCTCCACTTGGTCCGAAAAGCACGGCCACAAGCGGCGGAGATAGGCCTTTGTTGCGGCAGAACTCCAAGGACTGGAAACGTTTTCGCATGGCCTCCCAGCCTGGTGGCTCAGCGAGTTCCCCAAGAGCAGCTTTCAATTGGGGAATTTCGGAAAGCAACCAAGCCAGGCACCGGTGGACCTCAGCGATGCCGTATGTTGGGTCTCGCACCGGCAAGTCTTCCCCCACGATCATGAGCTGAAATCCGTCTTCATGCTACATAGATGAAATCGGCCAGAATGTTGACCTCCGGAACTGCCCCAGACACGGTTTCTCTCCCATTAACAAGCCAAATGGGCGACTATCGTGATTATAGGTCGCATCGCATCCCCCAACAAATGGCGGGGCTACAACGGTTCTTCGCGAGAAAGATAGCCAAATCGCAAGTTCCGTCCGGGGCGATTCAAACCTCGCTGAAGACGGTCCTGGCCATGGGAGGCCAACCCCGCAAGACCTCAAGGAGCCGGTGGTGCCAAGTTTTAGGCTCATGAGAGCGCCCCACCCGCGTGGGGCGCCACTATCGTGCCCATTCCAAAAGGCAAATGTTGACAGTCCTTCTGGCCCTGGTTAGAGTAGTGTTTGGTTCTAGCGGCAGTTCGTCCCAAGTCACATTTTGACTTTAGCGCAAAAGGAATGGGGTATGGCTTCGCCCGGCGGGCTTGAGGTGTTCGGGGCGTTAATCACCTTCGTCAACTTCGTCGCAGCGTGTTTTTTACTAGGACTGATATTCTTCAGAAGTATTGCAGGGGGCTCTCTCGTTTTACGCTCCTTCGAATTGCATTCGCATCCTACCTCTATTCAGTCGGATGTCATTCATGTGGTGGGACGGCGAGCTGGTCTGATTTCTTATTTTCTAACCCTGCTAGGGCTT
>JAKPII010000307.1 GCA_029549885.1 Planctomycetota bacterium | reverse complement strand
GGATCGTGCGCGTAGCGGACGTCAGGAAGGCCGTGTTGGATTTTCACTCCCAAATGATCTGAAAAGGGGCCCTGCAACAAAGGCCCCTGTTTTTACTATTCCATGGCCAGGATAATGTCCAGCGCTCGGGAGGTGTCAAAGACGAGCTGGCTCGGACTGCCCGGATACGGGCTGACCTCTGCCGTGAGGGGGCCGTCGTAGCCGATCTTGCGCAAGGCCTGTACCGTCCGCTTCCAGGGTACGTTTCCTTGGAGGAGAGGCACGAAGCCTTGGATGTTGCCGATGTCGGTGCGGAAATCCTTGACGTGAATTTTGCGGATCCGCTCTCCGAGCTCAAGAATCCACTGATCCGGATAGCCGCTGATGAGCACGTTACCAACGTCGAAGTAGGCGCCGACCCACTCGGAATTGATCTCATCCACAAAGCGCACAAGTTCAAGAGGACTCAACAGGAATTTGTTCCAGACGTTTTCGACTCCGATATGTACCCGCTGTTTGGCCGCCTCGCCGGCCAAGTCTCGAAGTACGGCGATCGAGCGATCCCAAGCCTGCCGATAGCTTGTGCGGCCATCCACAACGCCGGGCACGACCAGGACCGTGTCCGCTCCAACGGCCGCGGCCAGCTCGAGCATCTTGACTACAATGGCGATCCCTTTGTCCCGAGTCGCCGGATCCGGGCTAGTCAGCGGATACTGCCAATGCAGGCCGGTGGACAGGCTGGGCAACTGCAGACCGGCCTGGCGCGCTGTCTGAGCGATTTCTTGCGCCTCGGCCGTCGAGGTCTCGGTGGTCAGTCCGGCCGCATCACTGAGTCCGAGGGATTCGATGATCGTGCCTTCGGTACCTTTTGCCGACGGAGGCTCGCTGACGTTGAGTTCCAACGCCGCAAAACCGGCCTCTTTTGCCAGATCGATACACTCTTCCACACTTAAGTGGCCGGGAAAGCACCATTGATTTATTCCTTTTAGCACGAAAAACACCTCCTGCCATCAAGGATAGCCAAACCTGCATAAATGCACAATCCCCAAGTCAGAAGGGGGAGATAGCGATTTCTTCGCGAAGCTTATCTATCCGGACGTCCTGGCGTCTTTTTCGGTTTGGCTTTCCACTGACACCGATTGGAGGCAGAGCGTCTTTTCCCTCTTTTTGACTCGTTGCGTCGGGTGTGGGTTCATGAATGACTCCTGCGAATCAACCGACAAGCTCGACACCTAATACTACGACGACATCCATCCGTCACGTCCTCTGTCCACGCAACCTTCAACTCATCTGCGACACGCACAGGGAGAGCGCTACATGGCTGTCTTTTTTATGGATTTTCCAGGAAAATCATCTTCCAGTGGCGTATGTATACTCGTAGACGCAGTTCAAACGATTTGCCAGGAGGTGGCGTCGATGCGGTTACGGTACCGGTGTCATAGGATATGGTTTTCTCTGATGATCGTCTTGCTTATTACGGGTTCGGTCCAGGCCAGCCGGATGCGGGTCGGTGTGTTTGCCTTCGCGGGCGCGGGCGGGTACTACGAAAGGCAGAGTGCTGCGAACTTCTTGACCAAGGTCCTGGTCGATCTGGGACGGTTTGATGTCATCGAGCGCGAACGATTGGAACTTATCATGCGTGAGCAGAAGTTTCAGCGCTCCTATCCGGTTGATCAGACTACGGCTGTGGAAGCTGGCAGACTGGCGGGGATTGCGACGGCTTTCGTCGGTCAGATCGACAGCCTGACAGCCAAGCGGGAACGCGACTCCGACGGCTCGGGCTATTACCATGCCACCGCCAACGTGAGTATCAGGATCATCGATGTCAGTACGGGCCAGCTTTTGAAGGTGTTGACGCTTTCGGGCACGGGTATCGAGGACCGAAGAGACGACGCTCACATTGCTGCCCTTCAGGCTTGTTTTGACGCTTATTTTATAGGGGAGTTGAAGGAGCTTTTTGCCCTGGAGACCAGGATCTCCCGTGTCGCCGGCGATGATGTGTATCTCGCCTTGGGGCAGGATGCCGGAGTCAAGCGGGGGCAGCATTTCCTCGTTTTGCGTGCGGAGGACGACGATGATCCAACTTTCGATTTCGATCGCGAGTTCATGGAAGAGATCGCTTTGATTCGGGTGACCGAGGTCAGTCGGGCGACGGCTCGCGCCCGCGTGCTCTGGGCATCCCGGACGCCGCGAGTCGGAGACTATCTGGTCGAGGAGGGTCGCCCGAAGCTTTTTCATACGGGTGTCTCTTGGCAAAGGACGGGCGTGCGGCTGAGCGGCTCGCCGTACTACCCTCCGGTGGAGGATGTAAGCAACACCTGGATACTACGCCTGGGTTATGAGTTGCCTTTTCGGCATGGGACGGGCTTGGAGCTTATGTTTTGCTCACCGGTGAGCGGGGTGGACGTGAGTGGATTAGGCGTTTACGGCTCTTGGGAAATACCTCTGGTGCCCAAGCGTCTCACCGTCAACATGCAAGGAACTCTTGGCATCGCCTTGGCCACTCAGGAGTATTGGGGTTATCCGGGAACGCCCTGGACCATTCCCTCACGGGGCTCGGCTACGGGCGGGCAGATTTATCTCAAAGGAGATGCCGGTCTCAGATGCTACCTAGGTTGGAGAGAGGGCTTGCGCCTGGAGCTGAATGCGACGTTTCTGACCGGGGCACCCGTGAGAGAATGGACCGTCAGGAGCGGGGAAGGGTTTGATGCCCAACGCTACGATGTGACTGAGTATGTGGATTATCCCAAGGTGGATTTCGGGGGTGTGTCATTGCGGGTGGGTGCCGCCTTCGTCTTCTAGCCCTTCGAGTCGGAATTTGACGACAAGTTTGCGAAAAAAGCGAAGCATATTGTCTAGAGCTGACCACGGGGTGTTCGGCAGGCATACGGCATCCGGAACGAGAAGAAATCCATGATAAGAAAGCGTTGGGAGTAGGTAGATCCGTAATGTCTGTCGAGTCAGCGGCGACGGTCAAATCGGGCCCTAGAATTGGTATACCGCGGGCTTTGTGGTATTACACTTTCTATCCGTTTTGGCGGGCGTTCTTTAACGGTTTGGGCGCGTCGCTCATCCCGTCGTCACCCACAACGAAAGCCATTCTGGACGCCGGGATTTTGGAGACCGTGAGCGAAGCCTGTGTACCGATCAAGGTCTTTCTCGGTCACGTGAATGATTTGCGTGAGAAGTGGCAACGAGGCGAGATCGACATGCTCTTTCTTCCTCGTTATGTCAGTTGGCAAGGAGGCTTGATCTTTTGCCCAAAATTCTTGGGCTTGCCTGACATGGTCAGGTACGCTTTTGAAGCGTTGCCTCCGTTGCTCACGGTGCGCATAGATCGTCGCACTTTCATGGGTCTGTGGCGGGCTTGCGACGAGCTTCGCAGCCGCTTGGGAGCGACAAGAAGCGCTCTGGTGTCGGCCTATCGCTCCGCCCTGAGAGCTCAAGCGGCCCATGAAAGGCGCTTGCGTGAGAACTGGCGACCTACCGAATCGATCGTCGGTGTGCGTCGCCCCCGGCGGATTCCTACTGAGAACGCACGTCGCCCTCTGCGGTTGGCAGTGCTGGGATATCCCTATCTCGTATACGATGAGTATGTTAGCCTCGGTGTGTTAGACAAGCTGGAAAGCATGGGTGTGGAAGTGGTTACCGCCGAAACCCTTCAGGCGCAAAAAAAGCAACTGCGCCATCCCGAGCAAAAGGATCTGTTTTGGCACTACAGCGAAATGGTCAAGACGGTCGGTTATTACGCATTGAGCCCGACCAACGGGGATATCGACGGGGTTATCCATGTCACTGCCTTTGCCTGCGGACCTGATGCCATGGTCAATAAGTTGCTGGAGCTGGAGGCCCGCAAAGAAGGGGCCAAACCGTTTCTGTCACTCGGACTTGACGAGGAGACCGGCGAGGCGGGCTGTTTGACCAGGCTGGAGGCCTTTGTGGATATGCTGCGCAGAAATCCGCACCGCGTCGTCCGCTGACGGCGGTCAAATATGGACTGCCAAATCGACAGTTCGGACAACGAAAGCGAGCAATAACATGGCTAAGATCACATTTCCTCCTATGGGACATTATTCGCCGGCCTTTGCCACTCTCTTGCGTGAGTTGGGGCATGAGGTGATCTTGCCCAATCCGCCCACCAAAGAAACCCTTTCTTTAGGAACACTGTACGGTCCGGAATTTGCCTGCTTGCCTTTGAAGATCTGTTTGGGCAGTTATGTTGAGTCACTGGAGCGCGGCGCCGAGGTGATCGTGACCAGCGGCGGCGTGGGCCCTTGTCGCGCCGGGTTGTACGGTACCGTGCAACGAGAGATTCTCAAGAGTCTGGGTTACCGGTTTGAAATGATCGTTTTGGAGCCCCCCAGGCGCCATCCTCTTGAATTGTTGAAAGCTTTGCACCGCCTGGATGCCTTTCGCAGGGCGCCTTGGCAATTGGTGAACACGGCGTTTAAGACGTGGGAGATGATCAAGGCTTTGGACCGTCTGGAGCGCGAGCTGCACCGGATCAGACCGCGGGAGGCCGAGAAGGGAAGTGCCGAGGCAGTCTACAAAAGAGGCTGTCGGGCCATTGGCGCCCAAGACACGGTGGCAGGTATCAGAAAAGCCGCTGAGGAAGCGTTGGCCGACATGCGGCGGGTGCCTCTCGATCCGAGCTGTGATCCGATCAAAATCGGGATCGTGGGCGAAATCTACGTCTTGTTGGAGCCCGCGGCCAATTTGAAAATTGAAAAGACCCTGGGCGAGTTGGGGGCCGAAGTCGATCGGTCCATCTTCCTCACCGGATGGACGAGGGAGAAC
>JAKPII010000303.1 GCA_029549885.1 Planctomycetota bacterium | reverse complement strand
TTGGTGCGATCCCCGTGGTTGTTGTCATTTGGGGCGGACCGCCGTGGTTGGTTTGATTTCGGGGCAGGCACACGGCCTGGGGCAGGCACGGGGGCCTGCCCCTACGGTTTTGGTGCGGTGCGTGTAGGGGCAACCCCCTGTGGTTGCCCTGATTGTGCCCCCCGTGGTTGCCGAGACTACGATAATTCCCCGGGGTGGCCGGTGATCTGGCGTTAGTCTTGTGTTGAAGCACCCCGTCGGCAGTTAACCGCGGCTGTCCGCCAGATATTTCCGCCCAAAGTCCGAGATGGCCCAGATTCCCCGCGATGAATCGGCTTTGAGAAACCCTTCCTCGGCCATACTATGGCGCGCCCATTGGGCGGCGCTCAATTATTTTGGTCTGGCAGGTTCACAGCACATACCGGAACCTGCTGCGGACTCAAGATTTCGTTCGCAGGTCATTTTTTTGCGCGGATGATAAGAGCGGGGCCAGGCCAAAGGATTTCGAGCATGTGATGGTCAGTCTCGGAGAAAATCTCGAAGATGTTGTCACCAGGCCGCAACACCTGAGGAGGAATAGAGTGGATATGATAGTGATAATGGTGGTTATTTCCTTCGTGCGGTCGCTCATAGTCGTTAAGTTTGTAAGGTGCATGATGCTTATCCCAACCGTGCCACGTGCGGTAATGTAGCCCAGCCTCCACGACGGCTTCGGGGTTATAACTTTCGGGCAGCCTAATCGAACATGAACGGCGCTGGCCGACACGAACACCAAACTCCGGTGGAAAATCGCGCACACAATGCAGGGTGACCGTTTCATTGGGGCGATGCAATGTCAACCCCGTCACCTCTTCCGTGACAGACCAAGTCCCAGACTTGTCGCGAATGCGCGCGATCAAACGAATCTGTCCGGGAGGCTGGTCGGGAACCCACCGGGTATTCCAAGTGACTTGCAACGGCGCCTTGAGCACCGTTCCGACGTGGTCACGCCATTCGGCGGGCTCGTTGCGATTCGGCTGATACCAACCCCCGTGCCAATCAAGAAAGCGGCCATCTCCGTTTTCGTCGTAGCCACGGGCGGCGAAGTTCCGGGGCAGGGTTTTCCCACCACCAAATTCGATTTCCTCGGTAATCTTCGCCAACCACCAAATCTAGGTCTCCATCCCCATCGATGTCAGCAACGGCTCCTCCTGCTTCAAGCGGTAAAGCCTCCGGATCGATGATGTAGCGATACCATCCCTTCCCATGCCACTTATACCAGACCAAGGATGGTGCTTGTGTCCGTTCACCAATCACGAAATCGTCGATACCGTCTTGATCGACATCAAACACGAGGCAACATGTTTGTTCGTTACCCGAATTGGGAACCGGCAAATCACCGTGCGCCGTGCTTTTAAGGTTCCAGCGCACTTCTGCCGAACACTGCGTTATGCATTTGGTTTGCCACGCATATATCCCCGTTAAAAAAACGACAAGAGATAACCACGCCCTCGCTCGTCGTTGAAGACTGCGCATCATGAATCACCCTTCGTTGTCTGCGTTCCCATATCGTGGATTAACTCCGATTACCAGAAAATCTGCCCCTTTTCATCATCGGCGCCGTTCACTTAAACAAGAAACTTGCAGATTCGGACTCATGGGCGGGATGTTAGTTCGAGATCAATAACATTAGTGCCAGGCCGCACCTCCCGAACAACTTCGGTATTAGTGTTGTAACGGGCAGGTATTTTTTCAACGAAAGGCGGTGCCCGGAGACTCGCGTAAGGATCCGGCCTGTAATCCGGGGGGTCCTCGTCGGGAATAACGACGTCTTCTGGGCCGGCGGCCTGCGATTGGACATATACCCGGTGCTGTCCCACCAGGGCGCCCCGGCCCAGCGAGCATGCTAGACTAAAGCGCCCTGCTTCATCGGTGACACCGGATGAGGAAACCCCGCCTCCGATGGGCACAAAGGTAACAATCACCTTGGCCAAGGGCTGTCCATCCAAAGTGACTTTGCCACTCACGTCAGCCAACTTTGGGCCACGCTTCCCGCATCCCGTGAGGACCACTAAGATTCCCGTAAACAAAAGCATTAATCCGCTAAAAACCACTTTGCGCACCATTATCATTTCCCTTCTATAACCTTCACGATGGGCAATATGTCGCCCGAACCTTAGAAAGCCACAACGTTATAGCTAAGTTATTCACGGGGTTGTCACGGCTTCGCCGCCAGCGCAACTGCCGAGAGCCCCCAGACTCCCCAAGGTGACGGCCGCGATCCGGTACCCTACACCTCTTCCGCGTTTGGCGTAGCGTGTCGTAAGTGGCATACCGCACGCCACTGAACTGCGAAAAGCAACATGTCGGTAGGCAATGGCCCAGCGCACGTCGTACCGACAAAATTAGGGCTTTCGCGCCATCTTCACGCGCAATGAGCGTGATGCTTGCGAGATGAAGTCATTTAAACCCTCACAAAGCTCCCCTTGCGGTACATAAAGAACAGGAGGAGCCACAGAATTAAAAACGCCCCCAC
>JAKPII010000286.1 GCA_029549885.1 Planctomycetota bacterium | reverse complement strand
CAATCGTGGCCATCGTCCCATACCTGCACGTCGTAACCGTCCAGAAGGAGCTCGATTACCAGGTTGTTCAGGCCGGGCGACGCTGCTGGGTCGCCGGCCGTCTGATGCTCCCCAACGAAGGCGGCGGTCAGGCTCTCGAACGGCCTGAGTGTCATATACTGCGTCCAAGCGCGATACTCCTCGCCGGTGGCATCGTCGAGCCAAACCTCGGCAATCACGGTAGCAGTGCTGTCACTGTAGCTGGTCCATTCCACCCAGAGGGTCTCATCAGTCGTAAGCACCAAGCCGTCCCCCGTAGCGTCCAAGGGAGAACCACCTTTGGTGCGCGTACTCCAAAACCTGACATCGGGTGAATTGCACTTGAGAAAGTAGGTGACCCCCGAAGCAGGATAAACATCTACATCAATCCGAACCAGGTCGTTTTCCTCAGAAACCGCCTCGGTAATAAACCAATCCCGGGAAGGTCCACCGTTGTCATGGTCCCCGTTTCGTCTGATGCCTACACCGTTTTGTTTCCACTTGTTCATTGGGATAGGCATGGGCGCAATGTGGTGTGTTTGGGGTGTGTACGGTGTCAGCACCACACCGAAGGTGGAACACCGCACACTGTCGACGTCGATTACAGTGTATATTGGGTTGCCGCCGGGGATTTCCGGAGGATTCGGCTTCGCCACACTCCACATCAATGTGTCGGTCAAGGCACTTCCAGTAACCCCCTCAACATAGATACTCGCCGGGCACATCAGCAAGCCGCTGGACACGAACCAGCGGTAAACGACTTTTTCCTGGCCCGCTTCTACGATCGTGACCACCTCGTCTGGGCCAAACACAGGATCGTCGACGATTGGTGTCTTTGTCTGGTCGAGCCAATAGCTCAGACCAATACCTGCAGTAACTTTGAGCTCGAACGCAAAACCATCCATCCCAGACAGATCCTCGAAGCCGCGATCAAGGACCACCTGGAATAGATCGTCGTCCGCAAAGGGGGCCCACTCGCCACCCTCCGGGTAGCTGTAATCGTCGTTCTCTAGATAGTCTTGAATGCCGTTTTCGTTGTCATCATCACTGTTCACAACGAGCAGCTCCCCCGGATAGTCCGGTACATTCTCGATCTGTTCTTCCCAGTCGCTGCGGTCGATCGTGCCGGTGTTGTCGCTGTCGGTGTCGATGTCCACCGAGGGGATGATGGTCAGCACCGAGGTACGGTGATCCTGGACGCCGTCGGCCGGGTCGTACCAGCGGTTGAGGTTGTTTTGCAGGCCGGTGTCGCCGTCCAACGGCCGGGCGGTGAAAAGGAAGAGACTATCCACCGCCGGGTTACTCTCCGACGTGAGCTTGCCGAAGGCGTCATAGACCAGGTGGTTGACCACGGTCGTGGCCCTCTCGCCCCGCTCGTCCCTTTGTTCCGGTTTTCGTCGGGCCAATTCACGCCATTTGCGGGTCGTACTTGGCGATATCCCGCACGGTGCTCAGGTGGTCCGTCAACGTCCAGGCTACCAAATCCGCCGTCCCGCCGTCAACGGCCTCCCCTCTCCCTCCGGGAGAGGGTGGCGAGCGCCAGCGGGCCGGGTGAGGGCCAGCGCGCCGTGTCAACGTCAATGGGCCGGAAGGGCAGCCCCACCGCCCAGCCCCCGGGCTATCCCTGTCGACCATGGCCGTTTTTCCGAAGCGCACAAATTACCAGGCCAGTGGTCTCGGAGCACTTGTCCGGCCGCCCTCACCCCCGGCCCCTCTCCCAAAGGGAGAGGGGTGGTCGTTACCCCCAATCCGTCACGTTAAGGGGAGAAGAGAAGCATGGAACTCATTGCGGTGGCGCTCGTTGCCTCCGGTCCCTCTCCCCGAGCGAGGGTTGGGGTGAGGGTAAGCGATCGCCCGACTTCAATTCCGGGGACAGTCTAAGCTCGACTTTTGCCAGTCTTGAGTGCCTACGTGGCTTGGCAGAGTTGGTCGAATATGAGTTGTCTGAGTTTGCGAGG
>JAKPII010000310.1 GCA_029549885.1 Planctomycetota bacterium | reverse complement strand
TTGTTAGAATGACACGTGGGTGACGACCGAAGTATTGGTCAGGGATCGCAAAACTTGGTAACACAGTGGTGGTAGCGGAGGCACTTGCACGCGGTGCCATGTTCCGCCAGTGGTGATGCGTGACGGACGGGGACGTCATGGGGTTTCATTTCTTTTGCCCCCAGGGTCATATTTTGGAGGCAGAAATCGAGCAGGTAGGCCAGGCCGCGGTCTGCCCATTTTGCGGTACTGAAATGCTTATCCCCGCGCCTTTGAATCAGCCAACCGCCGCGTCATCTCAAGAGGATTCCCGTCAGGCGTCTGTAAATGTTCCTACCGAGAGCGCTCTGCTTGGGCATGGACAAGAAGATGCCATTGGCGGCGAGGTCCGCGGTTCTCCCAGTTTCGCTTCTGTATCAGGCCTCTCCGTCGAACCGGGAGCATTTGAGCTGTCGGCCGGACCAGAGCCTGCGATAGGTGTGTCTCTGGGGGCGGAGGAAAGTCAGAGTGTTTTCCACATACCGTGTCCCAATGGACATATTCTGGAAACACCCGCGGACATGCTCGGCAGGCCGGTTATGTGCCCCATATGTCAGACGACATTCGAACCACAATACGAGGCCAGTGAGGAATATCGGCGCAAGCGAGAAGAGATGGCCGCGGCAGCGGCCGCCCGTGCTGCACGTTTTTGGCTGCAACTCGCCATCGGGGCGGCCATTATCGTACTTGGTGGTTTAATCATGCTCATCGTTTTTGCTCCCCGTTGATGTGACATGTTGCTGTTCAAAAAGAGATTCCTGGATGATATCCGCACAGGTCGTAAGACCCAGACAATCCGCGTGTGGAAGGTTCGGCACATGAGGGCGGGGCAGCTCAGTTACATCCCCGGGGTTGGGTACATCCGCGTCGATTCCGTAGATGAGGTGGCCCTTAACGACCTGACGGATGAAGACGCCATTCCCGATGGCTTTTTATCAGTCCAGGAGCTACGCGCGGAGATCGAGAGGCTTTATAGCTGCGACCAATTATGCGCCCATCGGGTCTTCCGCATTCGCTTTCACGTTTTGCCTTCGGATGAGCAGCGGAAAATCAGAGAACAACGGAGGGCCCGTCGCGAAGGCACCCGGCGCCAGGATCAGTGAGTGTCCGGCGGGTTGACACGGTCTGAATCGGGGAAGTCAATGTCCCAAAACCGTTTCGAATAACGCGCCGGCTCCTTTTGGGACAAAGCCCCCTCACGGACGCGAGGATGCCCTTATTGGGGGGAAGGTCCCCGCCGATGGCCGGCAAGTCGGGTCTCTGGATAACTTTCGCAAACTTTGGCGCTCCGCGTATTCCCTAAAATCGGCACATTTGCTATATTCGGTATTGCTCGTTGACCGAGCGAGACCCCTTCTGCGAGGCTGGGAGGAATGTTAGGGGTCAGGCAATTCCGTTGCAAACCGAGGCGTAGCGAGTCGTCGGTGGTCGGCCCTCGCAGAAGGATAAGGCAGCGAGTGAGTGTCTTGTATTCCTTGACCGGCAACGGATAGCCATGGCTTTTTGGTCGTCCAAGGAGGGAACGTTATGGGTTCACGCGTTCGCTTAAGCCCAGCAGCACTGTACGAGGCCGAGCTGAACAAGCGGCTGCAGATGAGCACGGCAGAGATCGGCCTGTCAGTCCGGACGACGAATTGTCTCGAGGAGAACGGAATCCTCACGGTTGCCCAGCTTCTCAATACCTCCCCCGAGCGACTTCTCAGTATTGCGAACTTTGGCGAGAAGACGCTGGAAGAAGTCTTTCTCGCCCTGGAGCGACTGGGATTCTTTCGTCGCAGCCGTCTCCGTAGTTTAGGCCTGGAAGATCGTCCTACACCTTTTGTCCCCGAGATGTCTGAGTCGAGCGTCATCCAGTTCCGGATCGTGTTCGACGACTCGACAGCGACCCCCGTTTTTGAGGAAAATAACGAGACGGAGAAGGTTGCCGACTCCGTAGGGTCATGATGAATCAGTGGGGAACACGTCGGAGCTTTCTTGACGGCCATCCCGCAAGCAGGCTCCCACTGTGGCTGAAATCAAGGACAACGCGCTGGGGAGATAGGTTTCTCCTCAAAAGAACTACGGACGGGAAGAAATGTGAAGTAGTTTGGCGAAATCGGTCCGGCGGGTCGGCAACGACGCTGAGGCTGGAAAGACACCAATTTGGCTCGCTGGTTTCGTTTATTTGAAAAGAAGCGCGGTAATCGTCGAACCGGATCCGAGCAGATCGCCGGAATCTGGGAGGGGGCGTTTTTCGGCGTCTTGTTCCTGTTGGGCTGTGTCGGATTCTGGTTGACGATTTCGTTGTTCGTCTTGCCGGAATGGTGGGTAAATCGCGATTTTCGTCCTTCTCCGGCACGAATCTTGGAAACCCGCGTGGGGACGACCGTCCGCGATGGCCAAACCTTGTATCGGCCTGAAGTCTGCATTGAATACAAGGTTGGAGGCCACACTTACCGGCTTTGGACCTATGACATCCACACTGTTCAAGGAAATGGCTATTCGGTGGACAAGGAACGGGCCCTCAAGACGCTTCAACGCTTCAAGGCCGACGATATTATTACCTGCTGGTATGATCCACGGGACCCTGAAATCGCCGTGATTGACCGGGGTTTTTGGTGGTGGGCATGGTTGGTCCTCCTTATTCCGCTCTCTTTTGTCATTCTCGGTGCCGGTGGTGTCAGTTATCACTTGTGGCGGTGGGGCAAGTCCGTGGAGCGGTTGGCTGTACAGGGACGCCCCCTGAGCCTCAGCTTCAGTGCGGACCCAGACGCCGCCATGTATCCGTTTGTGCCTGAAATTCCCGCGCGAGTTGGGCAACCAGGGACCCATCTTCCTTACCGCTTGCCCGTTCTGGGGGCGCCGTATCGCGCGATTTACGCCTGGCTGGCTGCTGCGCTGGGCTGGAATATTGCCGTCCTCGCCTTCGCCCTGGGAACGTACTACGTGGGTCGCTTCGATTGGAGCTTTACACTTTTCTTATTGCCGTGTTTGGTGATTGGTCTTACCTTGCTCGGTGCCTTCTTCCGGCAGTGGATGGCCACCAGCGCCGTGGGGGAAACGATTGTCGAGATTTCCGATTTTCCACTTCTCTGTGGACATCGTTACCGGGTTTATTTGAAGCAGACGGGTTGGCTGAGGATCAACTGGCTGGAAATGTTGCTCGTATGTGAGGAGGAGGCAACGTTCCAGCATGGGACCAACACACGACGAGAGTGCCGCCGCGTCTGGCAAAAGACCCTCTGGCGGCACGAGCGGTTTGAAATCCTGCGGAGTGTCCCTTTCGAGACGGAGGCGGAAATCGAGATTCCCCATGGGATGATGCATTCCTTTCGTTCGCCACATAACGAAGTCCGCTGGCGTTTGTATGTCCGCGGCAGTGCCCAGGATTGGCCGAACTTTGAGCGGGTCTTTCCGTTGGTGGTCCTCCCCGGGCCAGAGCGCGAGCGGAGACCGGATTCCCGGCCAGGCCGTGAGGGTCTGTCTTCGGAAACCCCAAGTGACGAAGAATCCCCACAACAGGTCAATCCAGGTCAGGCCTCTGAAACATATTCATGACCGAGCCACGGATACTGATCCATCTTGATGGAAAGAAGACTGTTTACGAACCCGGCGAAGTACTGGCCGGTCAGGTTCGGATAGAGCCTTTGCCCCTTCAGGATATCAAAGCGGTGGAGCTGTCGATTCTCTGGTACACGGATGGCAAGGGAGATCAGGACCTTCACGTGCGGTATTTTCGCCGCTGGTCGCAAGAGGGAGATTTACCGCTTGACCTGCGTGAACCTCTCCGCTTTCAAACGGTTCTTCCTCAGACACCGTTAAGTTACGACGGTTTGATCATTCGAATTCGCTGGTGTGTGCGCGTGCGAGTCTTTCGCGCACGGGGCCGTGAACTTGTGGAAGAGGTCCCCTTCCGGCTTGGCCGCGTAGCCCCGGCCCGGGTGAGACTACGATGAAAGCACCACTGGGACAGGTGGATAATCCCTTTTCGGCCCGCTTCGTCCGGCCGGGGGTTATTCCCTATATCTTTCCACCGGGATGTTCATGGGAGTCAGTTCACGAAATCTTTCAGGCTAACCAACGGCTGGGGGCGGTGATCGGCCCCCATGGTGCCGGCAAGTCAGCCTTTATTGCAGCCTTCACACATTGGATGGAAAACAATGGCCAACCGTGTCTGGCGCTCGAGCTCCATGATGGCCAAAGAACACTGGGGCAGGCAACATGGCGGAAATTGGAAGCACTTCAGGATACCGTCGTGACTGTTGACGGTTATGAGCAATTAAGTGCCTGGTCTCGCTATCAGTTACGCCGCCTCTGCCGAAAGAAGCATCTCGGACTGATTGTTACGGCCCACACCGATATTGAGATTCCCCTTCTCTTTGCGCCCGAACCAAACGAGGACTTGGCGTGGCAAATTGTCCAATATCTCCTAGCCCGCGGACAACCCCTTATTAATCGGGATGACGTTCGGGCCTCATTCGCGCGCCATCAAGGAAACTTGCGAGAAATGCTTTTTGATCTTTACGATTTATACGAAGTCCGACGGACATCGGAGGCCGACTCCCTTGGTGCTTTACAGGCTTCTAAGTCATCGTCGGAGCAAGACGACTCTTGAAGGGAAGCTTGCCGATTTCTTGTGGCAGGGCAAGCTGTTTTCGATCTTCGCCTAAGTCTTGCATGCGGTCCCGGAAGACCGGTAACGATTATCGAGCCTGGGACCTGGATTTCCTATCCGTCAAATAGGAAGTAAATAAATTGAAGCACATGTTTTTTTCTCGAGATTCAAGGGATGTGGTTTTTTGTAACGTAAAAGTTTTCGCGGGATTGCTGAAGTCTGTCCCCCGCTTTGGCGAGGCGCGCCCTTGACTTCTACGGCATTCCAACAATCCTAGAGATAGGCAAAGGGGCAAAGCAGGGAACTTTTCTGGTAGTCACCTGCACCTAATCTGTAGACAGTTTCTGTTCGGACGAACCTGGCCGGACTGTGTGTTACTGCGAAATCGGTATTTCTTTGAAGGACAGGGCAGACGCGGGACGGGATGATTCGAAAAAGGGACATTCGATCGGACGTCAGGTTGAGTTGGCCTCTTTTTAGATCGACGATTGCAGCGTTAGAGGTGAAGCGACATGTCCACAGCTTGCAGACGCCGGCGCGGAAGATTTGAAAGCCTTGAGCCGCGGTATCTTCTCAGTGGCGATTACTTTTGGTTCACAGAGGGACCACTTGCGGTGGGTACATCTCCCCAGAGCGTGGCCCTTGCCGATGTTAACGGTGACGGTATTCTGGACTTGATCACGGCGCATGATGCAACGTCTCAAGTCAGGGTCCGTTTGGGCAACGGGGATGGGACCTTTGGGGACGCGGCGATCTATGGTGTCGGAGGACAGGCCTACGGACTGGCGGTCAGCGATCTCAATCAAGACGGATCGCTAGATATTTTGGTCAGCCTCCGGTTTGAGGACCGTTTGGCCGTTCTCTTGGGCGACGGAGGTGGTAACTTTACGCTGAGTGATCCAATTACAACAGGTGACTATCCCACGGCCATTGCTGTAGCCGACTTTGACGCCGATGGCCGCCCCGACATCGTTACGGCCGATCATAACGGGGGCACACTCTCTGTGATCCTCGCCAGCTCGGAGGGCGGGTTTCAGCCAGCCGTGTCTTATTCATCGGGGAATGCACCTTTTGCCGTTAAGGCCGGGGATATCAACGGCGACGGAATCCTGGACTTGATTTCCGTCAATTCGTACAGCAGGACCCTAGCGATTCTGCTCGGTCGGGGGGATGGCACATTTGGAAGTGCCACGACATATTCTCTCGGTGTTTTCCCATATGCGGTGGCGGTGGGTGATGTTAATGGCGACTCCGCTTTAGACGTGGTCGTGACCAATATGGGTAACGACAACGTCCAAGTCTTTCTCAATAATGGTTCGGGAGAACTAACGGCGGGGGCCGTCATAAACACGAAGGACTCTCCAGGACCCATCGCTTTAGTCGATGTAAACGTGGATGGGCGTCTCGACATAGCTGTGGCATGTTCCAATCAGGATGTCGTTCAGGTTTTTTTGGGTGCCGGGGATGGTTCATTCACTTTGTGGCGAGAGGCCAACGTCGGACTCTATCCGACGGATTTGGCGTTTGGAGACATCAATGGTGACGGACGCGTCGATCTTGTTACGGCCAACTATGACGGGAACTCGGTCTCTATCCTCTTGCAACAATTGGACACACAGCCCCCGATCAGCTATTTTACGTCCGTCCCCACGGAGGCCTGGGGCCTTCCCGTGACGTTATCCTGGGCGGGGGATGACCAGGGCGGGTCTGGTGTGGCGAGTTACAACGTCTGGTATCGCCGGGTCGGAGAGACGGCTTATACCCTGTGGTTGGCGAATACGTCGACGACGTCGGCGGCTTTTCAGGCGGAACCGGGCTATTCGTACGAGCTAGTGGTCACGGCGAGTGACATCGCGGGGAATCTCGAGCCGTTGCCCGATGTGCCCAAAGCAACAATTACGCTGACTGTCAAAACCGTCGATTTTCTTGTCATCAGCGATGTAGCCGCTGGTAGTACCCTTTACCCAATCAAGACGAGTCAGGGCGGAGTTCTCACGATCCTGGCGGCAGGCCTCAATCCGTCGGCGGGCCAGCGTGTTGAGCTTTACAACGCCAGCCAACAGTTGGTGGCGACCTCGAGGACGGAGGGCGAAAACGAACGAATCGATGTAACGGCAGCGGGACCTGACGAGATCTACTACGTGAAGATTTCCGGCGAGAATGTTTTCACGACATTGACGTTGGTCAACCTCGTGGCCGTCGATGGCCAGCACGTCACGGTCTCCGGTACCCCAGGGGTCGAGTGGTTGGTGGTGACACCCGAGACGCGGGAGTTGGCCATCAATGGCGTCACTTACGCTTGGCCAACAGGTGACGCCATTGTGATTGAGGCCCATGGTTTAGGCGGAAACGATTGGGCCCAGTTGTACGATTCGCAAGGAGATGATGTATTCACGGCGAAACCCGGCGAAAGTCGGATGGAGGGCCCCGGTTATCAGATCATTGTTTATGACTATTTTGCAGTTCACGGATATGCCAAAACAGGCTCGGGGAATGACATAGCCCATTTGTTCGATTCAGCCGGCCATGAGGTTGTCAGCGGAACGTCCAACTTCTTGCGTGTCAGGGGCGACAGTTTCATTTTGCGGGCCAAATTCTTCGGGGAGGTTTCAATCAGTTCCACTGGTGGTGATGATCGACTTAAGCTGCTCGGTTCCGAGGGAAACGATACCCTTTCTTTGACGGACGACACGATACAATTCCACACGGGTAACCAGATCATCAAGACGAACATTTTTTCGAATATCTTCATCTCAGGCGGTGGAGGTGATGACGTGGCCACCCTCGATACGGGTGAAGACCTGGTATTGCTGGATGCCACGGAAGAACGACTCCGGCTTCTCGCTCCCGACGTGCCTTACGTCCTCCGTATTCGGGGATTTGAGAGCATCACGGCCCGTAACCAAAACCCAGCGAGCACCAAGAAGGTGGCGTCAGCCGTGGATTACCTGATGCTAGAAGGAACTTGGGCTTGACGCATATAACAGATTGCCCGAGAAGTTAGGGCCGAGTCCTATTTCCAGTGACACGTCCGTTCCTTTAGCCGATGATTGCCATGGCAATCGGTGCACGATTTCTTTTGAGGCAATCTGGGAAAATCGCAGTGGCATTCCGGGTCTGACTTGGAAAGCTCGTGACACTTGAGGCACGCCGGGATCACCTCGTTTGGGCGGTACATGATGTCGGGTGCCGTCCCGTTTCCACCTGAGGCCCAAGACTCGTCGGCGATATGGGCATCGCTCGGGCCATGACAGTATGCACAACCATAGCCTTCTCTGGCATGGACCAATGCAATGTCCTCAAATTGGAAGTTAAGATGACAGACGAAACAACGGCTGTTATCGGCCATCAAATGGGTATCCTGTCCATCATCTGATTCTTCCAACAGAAGCAAGGGTTCTTCCGTTGAATTGTTACCGGCGGAAGACTCTTCTGTGGCCGTGGCGGTCATATTCTCTTCTTCATCGGCTTGGCTGGACGGGCTGGGTTGCTCGGCCGAAGGCGCTACCGGAACGGCCTCCGCTTGGCTAAGCGACGTCGGACCTGCCTGTTGGCCTGCATCCGAACGATTTTCCGTGGCCGCTCGGGAACAACCGACCACAAGTAACAGGAGCACCCATCCAAGACCGCGCAAAACACCCATCTGTAGATACCCCAAAGCGGAACGGCACCCAGAATACTTCACCACACCGGATCAGACATACTCCCAGTTTTTCAGCCATTGGTAGCCGCGAGGCAAGTTCGCCCACATGTGACGATTCAACTGGTCAAGCTCGGCTTGCTCTTTTACGTCCAAGCTACGGCGTTCCTTGACGGCGAGGGCAAGATTGTCCACCTCTTCCAAGCTATTCGCACCGGGAATAGGAACCACGGTATTGGTGGCCAGGATATACCGGATGGCCAAACGTGCCCGTCGCATGTCCTCTGCCTTATTGCCCGAAAAGAGGGACCCGGCGCCGAACGGCTTAATTCCAAAGGCCCCGACGTCGCATTGTTTGATGGCGGGGAAGAGGCTATCCTTCGGGGCCGCCTTGCTCATGGTGGTGAAGGGGAAGAGGATCACATCAATCTGCGGGAAATATTCAATCATGAATTTCAGCCATCGGCGGTCGTGCGAGGAAATTCCCACGAACCGGGCTTTTCCCTGCTGCTTGGCCTTGGTCAGGGCGTCCACAATCTCGCAGGAGGTGTCGAAGCTATGACGTCCTCCTGGTTCCAAGCACGTAATCCGCCAAAGGTCGGTGTATTCTTGTTCCGACGCCTTGAGGAGCTCATCGAGTGACTCGAGAAGTTTCTTGGCCGTACGATATTCCTCATTGCGGACTTCTTTGGCCCCATGGGAGAGGGCAAGATACATCTTGTCGCGGCGGCCTTTCAAAGCCTTGGCATCGCGGATTACCTCGTTATCCCAGCACGCATCAACATAGTTAATTCCCAGGTCAATGCAGCGACTAATAATCTCGTTTCGCAATTGTTGGTCGCTCCGGGAATGCCCACCCAAACA
>JAKPII010000266.1 GCA_029549885.1 Planctomycetota bacterium | reverse complement strand
AGCGATTTACACTCAAATCAAACAATTGGAAGCCGCCCTCATGGAGTACAAGAACCAGTTCGGCGAATTCCCACCGGACTTCTGGGGGCTTCACTCCAGTGATCCGGTGGTCGTCACTCAGGCGGAGCAAGAGGTCCTCCGTCACCTTCGCAGGCGTTGGCCACGGTATCAGTTACGCATCACAGTTGAGCCGACAGACACCCCAGACAAGATAATTGACAAGCAGTTTAAGGCATTTGCCGATGATGTAAGGGCTTTGGGCATAGATCCGGAACGTTTCGACGCGGCGACGGCCCTCGTCTTCTGGCTGGGTGGTCTGCCCGCGGAACCCCTTGTGGCGGGTGGCACCTACAAGCCTGAGGGTTTCTTTGCCGATGAAGAGCACCCCTTCCAAATGGGGCGTCCGCGCACCGGCGTTCTGTTTGAATTCGATCCCAAGAAGATCGGCTACGGAGATGTGGATGACGACGGTCGAGTGGACTTCATCCGCTACTACCCGGAAGGCATGAGTGCTCCACCCGTGGTTTATTTCCGCGCCAAGAAAGACCCGGCGACGGGCCGATCGGGTTATGCTGTCAATGGCGTCATTGCTCATTTCGAGCAGACCGTGGACGACGTAGCCGTGGCGTACTTGGATGGTGGCACCGTGAGTGCGACTCCCGCATGGCGTAATCCCGAAACGTTCCAAATCATTCATGCCGGGTTGGATGGCACGTTTGGGGGACCGCGCGAACTGAACAATCCAGCAACCTGGCCCGTGACGATCACGGGCGATCAGTTTACTCAGGGTGACTACGACAACATCACCAACTTTGCTTCCAGGCTGGAGAGCGAAATCGAATGATTCGGCACATTTGGGCTGAAAAGACACTTGCGACGAGACGCCGCTCGTTCACCCTGACGGAGCTTCTCGTGACCATCGCCATCATATCGATCTTGATGACGATTGCCTGGGGAGCGATCGGCCGGGTGCGGGAACAGGGACGTGTCGCCAAGACAAAATCGACCATCAGCAAGATCAATCAGATCGTCATGGCACAATACGACGGCTACCGGACGCGGCGGGTCCCCGTCGATACCCGCGGTCTGCCGCCCGTCATTGCAGCGAAGTTCCGCCTTTGGGCCATTCGCTGCATCATGGCCTGGGAAATGCCGGATCACTGGGATGAAATCCACCCAAGCCAGGGCGTCGTGAACCAATACACGCTTTACCTGCAAAGCGACCATGGCGCTGTCATCGCCAGGTCGGTGCGGGCTCCGATACTTTGGAACAAATATGTCGAGTTTTTAAGGCAAACGCGTGCAGGTGATGTTGCCAGAGCCCTTCACTCTGGAAATCTATCCGAAGAGCAAACGAATCGCTACGGCAAATTACTCAACGCTGTTTTGCTGTATATGATCGTGACCGTCGGCAATCCTGGTTCGCGCGAGCTTTTCCAAGATAATGAAATCGCTTTTCTTGATTTCCCGGCCATCGATGTAGATTGTAGTTCCACAACGCGGCGACTACCCGTCTTCGTGGATGGGTGGGGTAACCCCATTCTCTTTATTCGCAATCCTGTGGGCTTTACAGACAGTGATTTACAAATCAGCGATCCATCGACTCATCACGATCCCTTTGATCCGTTGAAAGTCGATCCTTACGCCTACGCCTCGTACCCGCTGATATTTTCCGCAGGGCCCGACGGCGCGTATGGTCTGTCGTTTGGTACCAGCGACCGCCTTGACGCATTTGGCCAACCCAACGGAAACCCCGGATATTTTGCGTTTGTTGTCCCGCGAAATTGGGAAGCCATAATTTATCCAATCGAAATACAGCAGCCTCCTACACCTCCTTTCCGCCCACGAATGTTGGATTGGTACAACCTAGATAGTATTCAGGGTGGCAATTTGGCCGGCGCGCCCTACAAGCTCCCACCCGCGGACGACCAGGAGAAACCTGCTTTTCCGGGTGGTCATTTCGACAACATCCACAACCACCGTGCGGAGACGATGCCATGAGGCTAGGCCGAACCGCCACGACAATTCACCGCCGCGACATCGCCCGACAGGGTGTAACCCTGCTGGAGGTGCTGGTCGTCATCAGCATCATGCTGATCCTGCTGGCGGTGGCGGTCCCTCGGCTCCGCCCGATGATGGAGCAGCGCCGCATCCGTGAGGCGTCCCGCACAGTCTCCGGGTTCTTTTACGCCGCCCGTAGCCGCGCGATGGAAACCGGTCGTCCAGTCGGCGTGGCGATTGAACGTCTCAAATCGCAGCCCGAAGCCGCCGTAACGCTCCGGATGGTTGAGGTTCCACCCCCTTATTGCGGGGACACAACGGCGGCAAAAGCAAGGGTTCGCAAGCGTGCGGACGGCTACTTCGAGGTCCAATTCACGGGCGATGTTTCCCTGTTGGTTCAGCTTGTCAAAGTCGGGGACTTAATAACCTTCGAGTCGCAGAGCGTCCGCTACCGCATTGGGTCGTTAGGTCCGAATTCTTTGATTGCAAGGCTACTCGACTTGACTGATACACCCTGGCCAGTTCAGCAAGATCCGAATGAACCTCCGAAGTGGTCACATCCCGTATCGTTTCAAATCCACCGGCGTCCTGAACCATCGAGCGCGATGCCCGTCCGATTACCGCCGGGAACCGTGATCGATCTTGTTGCATCGGGGTCTGATAGTTGGTTCCTCGAATATGATCAGGAAAGACGAAGTCCGCCACCACCGAACGGCCTCAAGTGGGCTGTGCCTGGATTTGTTCCATTCGTGAGGGAAAATAACTTCGATCCCTCACCTGTTATCGTGCTCTTCCGGCCAGACGGTGGCGTTGACAAAGTTTATCGTCATCGATATCAGGTCTTTTGGAATCCGGCCGAAGAGACGTGGCAAGCGCAACCTGTATATGAGGGGATCAGCGTAACTGAGCCCATTTACTTTCTTATCGGGGCATGGGATCGAATGCCGGCTCAGGGCACACTCGCGGAGCCTTTAAAGGCGAATGATCCGACCAGAGATTCGTCGCCCACTTACGTTTGGCCATCAACCGCAGAGCCGCCACCAGAGCCGCCTAAAAGGAGACAACCCTCGCTGGCCGACGATGGCTTATACAACTGGCAAGATTTGACCAACTTCTGGCTGGTGGTCAATCCCAATACCGGGCTGGCCGTGACGGCACCCCTCGCAGCGCCGGAAGGGGGATTCGAAGTGGTGGGCGGCGCCAAGGTCCCATCCAACCTATTCACAGCTCGCTACGATGCCCGACAGATGAAAGGCGTAGGAGGACGTTAAGGTGAATTGTCCGGGAATTGCCCCCCGAATAACGTTGCGAGCGCCCTTGTCGGAGCGAACCGGGCGAGCGGCCTTCAGCTTGCTGGAGGTCCTTATCGCCATGTT
>JAKPII010000250.1 GCA_029549885.1 Planctomycetota bacterium | reverse complement strand
GGGACGGCGACCCTCCCGACACCGCCGCACAACCTCAGAAGATTCTTCCCCATTACCTCCTCGCCTTGCATATCATTAAGGGATGGAGCCTATCTCGCGCCGTTGCGTAGGTAAGCGATCAAAGAGTTGCGGTCCTCCAGCGCAGCTTGGCGCCTTCGCCCCAGACGATGGGGTGACGATAGAAGATGCCCGCAGAAATGGGTCGCTCTCCGAGGCTGAGAATTTCCGCCCAAAAAAGTCGGTGGGGTTTGCCAAGATTAATCATTTTGCCTGAGGGGAAATAAACACCGTGCACCCTGTTGGTTGTTTGACGCCACAGCCTGGCAGCACACTGGTGAGTGCTACGTCTGCGGAGGATCTCGCGGCCCTTGTCCGCCAAAGGATCGTCATCCTTGATGGCGCCATGGGCACGATGATCCAGCGGTTGGGACTGGACGAGGCCGCCTTTCGAGGAGAGGCCTTTCGCGATCATCCCGTGCCCCTTAAAGGTTGTAACGATCTGTTGTGCGTCACTCAGCCAGAGGCCATCATCGACATTCACCTGGGTTACTTGGAAGCCGGGGCCGAGATTATTTGCACCAATACCTTTAATGCCAATCGCGTTTCCCTGGCGGATTATCAGTTGACGGATCAGGTCGATCGCATCAATCGGGCCGCGGTGCAGTGTGCGCAGGAGGCCATTCGCCGCTTCCGCCAGCTTCACCCCGAGGATACCACACCCCGCTTTGTGGCCGCTTCCATTGGGCCCACCAATCGCACGGCATCCCTCTCGCCCGACGTAAACCGCCCAGGTTATCGGGCCGTTACCTTCGACGATCTTTACGTTGCTTACGGCGAGCAGGCAGCATCGGTCATCGCCGCGGGGGCCGATATCCTCCTGGTCGAGACCGTCTTCGATACGCTCAACCTGAAGGCCTGTCTCATGGCCCTGGAAGACCTCTTCGATCGTTTGGGACGCCGCTTGCCGGTGATGGTCTCCGTAACGATCACGGACCGCAGTGGCCGAACGCTTTCCGGGCAAACGCTAGAGGCCTTCTGGATTTCCATCTCGCATGCCCCTCTTTTCAGCGTGGGGATCAACTGCGCCCTGGGGCCGGAACTGATGCGGCCGTTTGTGGAAGAGTTATCCTCACTTGCGCCGATCTACACCAGTTGCCACCCCAACGCCGGCTTACCCAACGAATTCGGCGGTTACGATGAAACGCCCGAACAGATGGCCAAGACCTTACGCCAGTTTGCCCAGGCCGGTTGGTTGAATATTGTGGGCGGGTGTTGCGGGACGACACCAGAACACATCCGGGCCATCGCCGAAGCGGTGCGGGATTGTCCGCCGCGGACTCCGCCCGAGGTCCCAAGATTTACCCGCCTGGCCGGTTTAGAACCGCTCGTCATCCGTCCCGACAGTAATTTCATCCTCATTGGCGAGCGGACCAACGTGGCGGGTTCCCGCCGCTTCGCCCGACTGATTAGGGAGGGACGCTACGACGAGGCCGTGGCCATCGCCCGGCAACAGGTGGAAGGCGGGGCCAACATCCTCGATGTCAACATGGATGATGCCCTGTTGGATGGCGAGCAGGCTATGAGGGAATTCCTCAATCGTCTGGCGGCCGAGCCGGATATCACGCGAATCCCTATCATGATTGACAGCTCCAAGTGGTCAATCCTGGAAGCCGGGCTAAAGTGTCTTCAGGGCAAGCCGGTCGTCAATTCCATCAGCCTTAAGGAAGGGGAACAGGCCTTCTTAGAACGGGCAAGACGTATCCGCCGCTACGGTGCCGCCGTCGTCGTGATGATGTTCGACGAGGAGGGACAGGCCGTCACGGTAGAGCACAAAGTGCGGATCGCCCAACGGGCCTATCGCCTGTTGACCGAGCAGGCGGGCTTTCCCCCGGAGGATATCATCATTGACGCGAACATCCTGACGGTGGGAACGGGCATCGAGGAGCATAACCGTTACGCCATCAATTTCATCGAGGCAGTCCGCCAAATCAAGCAACT
>JAKPII010000193.1 GCA_029549885.1 Planctomycetota bacterium | reverse complement strand
TCCCAAAATTGAAGGAGGGAGCGATGACTTACCAGGAATCTGATCAAGCGTTCGAGCCAGAGGCCGGTGCACAAGCCCCGTCGCCGGGTCAGGAAGCACCAAGGAGCGCGCAGGCGCAGCCTGATGCCATCAGCGGCCAATACGAGCGCCCGCCACGTCGTGGCGATCCCGATATCGAGTTGTGGAAAGGCGGCTATTCCATGCGGGCGATGGTGGCCACGTGGATCCTCCTCGGCTTGATCACCATCGTGGTTCTAGTTCTCGATGTTTGGATCACGCAAAACTTTCTCAAAGAACATCAAGCCCTTCTTTGGGAAATCACCCTGGGCTTCCTGGTCCTGGTGTGGGGCTACTTCATTTTGGTCGGCCTATACAAGGCAGCGACGATTCGATATCGGTTAACGACCTACCGGTTCTATCACCAGAAGGGCCTGATCTTTCGCACGATCGACTCCATGGAAGTCATTGATATCGAGGACCTTGCGCTCCATCAGAATCTGTTGGAACGCTTGGTCAATGTGGGCCGCATTCTCCTGAGAACCAAAGACCCTTCTGATCCCCTTCTCATGCTCTATGGGGTGTATGATCCGCACGAGGCCTTCAAGCGGATCGACAAGGCACGCCGCGATGAACACGTACGGCGCAGCATCAAGATTGGCTAAGGGGCTTCCGTCCTAAACCGGTGCCGCGACCATAGGTACGAGCGCCGGTGATGATCGTGTGACAGACAACGCAGTGACAACAAGGAGACTGAGACATGAAACGACGAACATTTCTGCTGACACTTGTAGTTATCAGTTTAAGTGCCGTTCCCGTACTGGCCGCACCGTATAAGGCCCTCATTGTGACAGGCCAAAATGCCCACGATTGGAAAGGCACGACGCCCGTCCTCAAGCAACTTCTCGAAGAAACGGGCCTATTCACCGTGGATGTGGCGCAATCACCGGCCAAGGGCGAGGATATGAGCTCGTTCAAGCCGGAGTTCAAGAATTACCACGTCGTGGTGCTCAACTATCAGGGTGATTCCTGGCCGGAAGAAACCAAAAAGGCCTTTGTGGATTACGTCAAGAACGGTGGCGGAGTGGTGGTTTATCACTTTGCCTGTGCGGCCTTCCCCGATTGGCCAGAGTATAACGAGATCATCGGCTTGGGCGGCTGGGGGAATCGCAACGAGAAATGGGGTCCCTACGTCCGCTGGCGTAATGGCCGTGTTGAGTTTGACTTCTCCCCTGGTCGTGGCGGTGGTCATGGGCCGATGCAACCCTTCGCCATTGATGTCCGCTATCCAGAACACCCCATCATGAAGGGATTACCGCCACGGTTTATGCACGTTCCCGATGAACTTTACGGCTGGCTCCGCGGTCCGGCAAAGAACTTGACCGTGCTGGCCACAGCCTTCGCCCCCAAGGACAAGGGCGGTTCCGATGAGCACGAACCGATCCTATTTACGGTGGAGTACGGCAAAGGACGTGTCTTCTTCAATGCCCTGGGACATACAGCAAACGAATTGAAGAGCGTGGCCTTTATCGTAACGTATCAGCGAGGCGCAGAATGGGCGGCGTCAGGTAAGGTCACCCAACCCGTGCCTGACGATTTCCCCACGGCGGATGAGGCCCGGGTTCGCCCATAGCGCCGACATACCCTGGCTTTTGGTTTGAAAATAGCGAACATAGGTGGGCGAGGAGACAATGTTGGCCTCGCCCGCCGTTTTGTGCTTTGGGGTGAGACCATGGACGGGGGCTTATCGCACGGAAATGTAGTTGGGTAGCTTTTGAAAAGTCGTTCGATCGATTGCTCCGCGGTTTTTGGGGGTAGGAGAATGAGCCATGACGCGACGGCGGCAAGACTTTGGGCAGGATCAAAATGAGATCGCTCGACTGGACGATCTCCTTCGCCGAGATCACACCCTCATCGGTGGAGTGCTTTTTGGGCTGGAGGGACACCTTGTAGAGGTCCAAGCCCGCGCCCTTGAAGTCCTCAGACGGAGTATCCCCTGGCGGGAGGCCGTTAACATTTCGGGCATGGCAAACCTTGCCGTACGGGAATCGCTCAACCGGATATCGGGAGCGTTCGCTAAATATGCAATCCCGGAACCGCAGGTGGCAATTCAGATCAACCTCGCGCCAGCCGGTATATGGAAGGAAGGCACGTGGCTGGATTTGCCTCTGGCCATCATCATGCTCCAGGCATCGGGCTACCTGCCGGACCTCCCCGAAACGATCGAAGGCGAATACGTCCTGGTCGGAGAAGTGGGCTTACATGGCGAAATTAGGCGGGTGCCGGGCGTCCTTTCCATTGCTGAGGCGGCAATGCCCGGACAAACCCTTGTCGTTCCCAGCGGAAATGAACGGGAATGTGCCCTGATCACTGCCAGATCTGATCGTAAGTCGTGCCGCGTGGCCGCCGTCTCAACTTTGGAGGAGGTGATTGAATTCTTCCAAGGAAAGCGAAAACTCGAAAACGTCCTCAAAGAGGAGATTCGTTTCGAGAAGGTAGGGGAAAAACCCCTCGATTTTGGGCGAATCAAGGGACAAGAGCGTGCCAAGGAGGCAGCCGTCATTGCCGCCGCCGGAGGGCACAATCTCCTCCTCATCGG
>JAKPII010000189.1 GCA_029549885.1 Planctomycetota bacterium | reverse complement strand
AGCGCAATTGTGCTGCGAACATGTAGCAATTTTTACAGCCGGGGCTGATCTTGGTGCAACCCCGCCATGGATTCCACGTGCGTTTAGTCCACGAAATCGTCGTGTTGGCACCCATGGTTCACCGTCCGTCTAAATCGAAGTCCTTCTGGTGTTGATGTTCTTCCGCAATACATGTGAAAAAATTTTCGCCTACTATGACTGAATTGGCCAAACGCCAAAATCTGATCACCCTGACAGCTAATGATAGCGTACAAGAGTTCATCACAACGGATCAAGGGCGTCAAGGCAATCCGTTGGTGCGTGGAATTCACTCATTTCCGGTTTTGACTGAGAAAGTCGGCCTTCCTTTGTGTACAGGAAGATGAAATCTTAGAAGGAGAGGGCCATGTGTGCTGCCTGCGTAGGTCAAATGAAGATAGGCTATGGACTGTATAACAAGGGCCATTGAAGGTTATATGCCTTAAGGTCCCCAAGATTGGTGCCTGATAGGCGGCACCAGCGATTTCTCCAAAAGATGTTGGCGATTGGGCGCTACGCGAACCTGACCGAGATCACCTGGTGGTCAGCTTGATCGATACACATGGTTGTGCGGGCGTTTCGCCGCCGTTTGAGCGCAGAAAATGTCACTTAGGGTATCAAATGCCACCCCGACGCTTGTAAAAACTGGTTACTGATTTGCTCGAGTGGCCGGCCATCCACATCAGCTAATCTCTGGACTCAAAACCTAAATGCTGGGCTTGTGGGGGTTTTAACATTAGGCGAAATCGCGAGAACATGTATCCTTGAATTCCGCGAGGACGATGGGGAATAATAACGGAAAGGTGTACGGTCTGCCTCGATTGCCCGCGTCATCACCGTCGCCTTCAGAGCGGATCAAATCGCCAGCCGTCAGAATATTACTTTGCGAAAAATCACAACAGAGGACCTGCGAATGAAAATGACGCCACGATATCTTGTTCCCATGCTCTTCTTATTACCATGGCTCGGATGCAGCCGCCCGGAACGAGGTACGGAACCCCAAGAACAGAGTTCATCTTCTGGTGCTTCCGCGGAACAAACCTTGCCAGCCGCGGAAATCCGGGTGGGTGACCAAACGGATTTGGCCCGGATCATAGAGGAAAATCGCGGCAAGGTGGTCCTTGTGGACTTTTGGGCAACATGGTGTCCGCCGTGTATGGAGCTCTTACCTCATACGCTGGAAATGGCCAAAAAGTATGCATCGCGAGGCCTGACCGTGATCCTTGTGGCGATCAACGATCCGGACGAGCAGGCCGACGATGTCAAAGCCGTGTTGGAAAGGAATCAAGCAGCGGGCGTCGTAAACCTGATTAGCCGCTATGGGATCGGTTTGGAAGCCGTGGAAAAATTTGAGATCGACGACGGCGCACTGCCCCATCTTCGGTTGTACGACCGCCAGGGGCGATTGTGGGCCAAATTCGGTGTTTCGGCCATTGCGCCCGACCCGAAGCGGATCGAAGCCGAAGTTGAACATCTGCTGGCCGCACCGGAAGAGGCGGCATCTCACGAGCCGACGGCCGGGCCCGAGTTGGTCATTCCCGAAGGCCCTTCATCGTCCACGTCCTGAGGTGTTCGCCCTTGGTTGAGGACTGTCCCATGTCTGCCGAGTCGGCCCCATTGACGGTTCCCAAGTTCCGTGCCCTGAAGCGATCGGGGCGAAAAATCGTGATGGTCACGGCCTATGACTATCCTTCGGCGGCCCTGGCGGACTTGGTTGGCGTGGATGGGATTCTCGTGGGAGATAGCCTGGGCATGGTGGTCCAAGGAAAGGCCACGACGCTCTCGGTAACGCTGCGGCAGATGGTGTATCACGCAGAGATGGTGGCCCGGGCGACTCGCCACGCCTTGGTGGTGGTGGACCTTCCCTTTCTCAGTTATCAAACAGGCGTCCGGGATGCCCTCAAAAATGCTGGACGGATTCTCAAAGAGACACTGGCCCAGGCCGTGAAGCTAGAAGGTGGCCGGGAACAGGCCGAACTCATTGCAGCGTTGACCGGGGCAGGGATTCCAGTGTTGGCCCATTTGGGACTGCGTCCGCAAGCGATTCGGGCCTCGGGCGGCTATCGTGTGGAACGCGATCGCGACCGGCTCCTTGCCGATGCCGAGGCCGTGCAGCAGGCCGGGGCGTTTGCCGTCATCTTGGAATGTATTCCGGCCTCTGTGGCGGAAGAAATCACTGGCCGCGTGGACATTCCCACAATCGGGATCGGCGCAGGACCTGGTTGCGACGGCCAGATTCTCGTCTTTCACGACCTGCTGGGCTACAGCACACAGCCTCGTCGCCCCAAGCACGCCAAACAGTATGCCGATCTTGGGCAGATTATTCAGGAAGCTTTGAGGCGTTATATCGAGGAAGTCCAAACGGGGCAGTTCCCCGGTCCGGAACACAGCTTTTCCTGATCTCGGACAGCGTGCCTAAAAGCCTATCCCACAACCTCCCCTCTCCCGTTCGGCGGGAGAGGGGCCGGGGGGGAGGGCCGGCTCGAATCGCTGCTGGTTCTCTCGATCGACTCCGACGATGGCTCGCCCTCACCCTAACCCTCTCCCAGAGGGAGAGGGAATTTTGGGATAGGCTTTAAGCCGCCCGTCGCTGCCCAGTCTGGTAAAGATAGGGATTGTAGGCAGGATCGTTGTACATCTTGAACTGCCGGTAAATCTTCATTTCGCACCGCCCGGCAAAGATGTCGGCCAGTAGTTCCGCTAACGCGCGGCTAAGATCGGCGTGTTGCCGGCGGAGGATCTCGAGTTTCTCTCGGGCTTTAGCACGGTGCGCTTCGTCCACATCGGACCGGCGAGTTTGCTCCTCCATGTGGTAAATCCGCAAGGCCAAAATGGAAAGCCGGTCGATCGCACTACCAGGCGTCTCGGTGTTGAGTCGTGCCCGTGGCCGCAAGATCACGCCCCATGCGGCGAGGGCCTTCATGATGGCCTCATCGAGCCGTTCGATCCAGTCGTTTCTTTCTTGGTTGAGTCGATCAATACGGCGCTTTACCGCGGCGATTTGGACATCGGTGGCCTGCGGGTCGCGGGCTTTGTCCTCTTCGTGCCAGAGAAGATAGTTGCGTTGATGCTGTTCACAAACCAATGCGAGGAACCCCGTGTAGGGGTTATCCAGGCCCTGTTGATGCCAGCGCTCGACGGTTTCCTGGTGCAGTTCCGTGATGGCCCGCACGTCAATCATGGCTTCCTTCCTTGGACACTTCACACGTCCTGGGGACGACTCACGAATGATCAAACCTCGATTCGTCTCGGCAGGATGGTGCATCACCCAACCTCCGTGTTAGGGATACCCAAAGGTAGAAGTTACGGTCAAGGCGTGCCCCTGCCCTGGGGTTCGGGCCGAGAGACGCCCTGACGCCTTTGAAGGGGCAATTCCCAATCACGTTTAACGTATGCAAACTTTCCATTCTGGACAAGAGCAAATCGGGAGCGCGCTCCCCGTGCCCGTGGGTTTTCGCGATCGCAAGAGATCACCACCCCACGCCACAACGAAGACAGGAGGTATCCGCGGTATCCAATTCGCGGAAACTTTCCACGTTCGTCCTCGCGGACGAAAGCCTTACACCGCCGTCCAGGTGAGGATTACTGAACGCTCGACAGCGGCATGGTAGGTGATGGAGGAGTGGAGGTCGCGGCCTCCGACACCGCCGTTATCCCGCCCGACATAGCTTGACACCCCGGGGCGTCCGCGGCAGGTGGGGACGGTTCGCTCGGGCTTGTGGCTTCCGGGGACGGCGTGGCATCCTCGTGGTTCTCGGCGGGGATGTTGTCCTGGGCGTCAACCGCGGGTTTGGGGCGTTTTTCGTAGCCCAACTTCTTGATCACTTCGAGGATTTCGCTACACGTGGGAAACATCCGACCACTGGAGCGTTTGTACTCGTCCAGCGCGATCATGAATTCGATTTCGTCCGGCGTATAGTCTCGCTCGCACGTTGTAGGGTCAATCTGACGACGACGGGGGACCTTTGCCCGACGCTCGAGCTTTCGCCGTTCCACAGCCACAGGGATGTTTTGCTGGCGGCGGTCCTCACCGCTTCGGCGATCGGGTAACCGACGGCGATCGACCGTGACTACGTATTCCGCCGTCTGCGTCTCGCGCTCACAAGGATGGCCGACTTCGGAGGACCCCGCTGTTTCCTTGGCGGTTGTGTGGGATTGCTCAACTGCGGCTTCCTGAGGCTTTGTTTGCGAGGCGGGAGGGGTTTCTTGATTCCCCTGCCGTTTTGAGCCTTTCCGTATTCTTTTCGCAGCGACAGCATCGGTTGCCGGCTGGACCTTGCCGGACGACGTTGCACGAGCCTTAACAGCCTCAGACTTTGTTGTTCTCTTGGTGGACCGTTTGGCGATCAACTTGGTCTGGGACACGATTCGCTCCTCCTCGGTTGCTAGAACCATGTTGGGGATGTCGTGGGGCGGTTCCTTGGTGACGTGAAGGCACGACTAAACCGTGACCGAGAACCCCAATTGCATCCGGCCGAATACCCCCACGGGCACGGTATGCTTGACCATTCAGGTTAGCGAAAGATGTTGTTGTAGGCAGGCTAGATAAACTCTTCCGTCAAGAGAATATAACACACGCAAATCGACGATGAGTCCTTGGAAAAGTGAAACGGTTGCGAAAACGTTGTCGGCTGTCGGTTTCCTCGGTCTTCTCGGCAGATTCGATTTTGCCGGCATCAGCGACGTTTTTAGTGCATTTGATACGTCCCTTGGGGAGGGTGGTTCCTGACGTGCTTTCTGATCGTGTTCCGATTTGTCCGACGACGACAGCGAGAGGTCCTTCAATGCGGGCCCGTCGGGCTGCCTCACTTGACGCCGCCCGATCGAGCGAACACACTATGCCGTAATTTCCAAGTAACGCACCGTAAAACCTGAGTGATTCATTATGAAAGGCAGGTCTCATGCCTATTCGGTTCCTCTATGGATTGAAAGCGGCGTTGGGGACGAGGTTCAG
>JAKPII010000187.1 GCA_029549885.1 Planctomycetota bacterium | reverse complement strand
AGCAGGCGATCGCAGAGATGTTTCTCACGGAGTTGGATGGCGTGGACCCCGGCATCGATGAGTGAAGCCACCAGGTTTCGCAGCTCTTCCGCCGAGGACCTGGCATCCACCAGCACATAAAGGCGCACATTCTGCAAACGTTGTGCGGCAGTTTCACTGATACGAAGCGCCCGATGGACTGTATAACACCGATACCGCAATTGCTCGATACCGAAAGCTACCTGAGGAACCAAAATCTTGGCACACTCCTCAATGCTCCGCAACGCCTCTTCCACCCGCGAGAAATTGGCATCCACAAGGTCCTCCACCGCCATGCGGTGAAGCTCATTGGTAGCCTTGATCTCCGTCCCCACATCGTGTTGGGTCTCACGGGCGGCCAGACGAACAGGCATGGAAAAAGCTGCCGCCAAACCAGCCAATTCGTGACGAATGTTCTTGATTTCGCGAACTAGCAAAGGATGATCGAGGGCAAAACGCGCATAATCTTCGATCACGCGAAGGCCTTCCATGGCCCGATTGAGCGCCGCATCGACCACGCGAAAAAGCCGCATCTCGGTCGCTGTTCCTAGTGAGTCCCTCGTCTTTTCCTCGCGATTGTCAAAGCGTTGAGGCGTCGATTCAGAAGAACTCGTTATCTCCGGTGCTTGTCGTGACAACGCACTTGACCCGTGAGCTACTTCACGATCAAAAGGCAAAGACGTTTCCCCTTCCGGCTGGGCTTCAGAAGAGGAAGATAACTCCAGGGGGACAGTCGGACTACGCCATTTCGTGGCCGTCCCATATCGTTCCAAGATTTGACGGAGTAGATCGTGAAACTCCAGGCCCATTTCGCGCAACCAACAAGCCACGGGTTCATCTCCGGCCACGAGCCCAAGGAGGAGGTGCTCGGTTGAGATGATCGGCGGCCAATCTCCCCAATCCATGTATGTGTCAACCGCCTCGAGAATGGACTCCGCCTCGGCGTGGAAAGCGGGCGGTGATTCTGGCGTTATCACGGGAGGACGATCTGAGCGCCTCAGTTCGGGCCAGCGGTTGAGGATGGCAGTTTCCTCGATACCAATCGCCCGAAGGAGCGCAGCAGCCCGGCATTCCGGCTCTGCCAAAAGCCCCATGAGAATGGTGACCGGTCGTAAGCCATCAAACGTCTCACCGAGTTGCCACGTTGCCGCAGCGGCCAAAGCCCGCAACGCACCGGGAGTGAATTCACGTTCCATAGTGGGGTTCAAATTCTCTGAAATAGGAAGAATCCAACTCTTCTGATTAGCTTACAAAGGCCTTTGGTAGAGAGAAAGCGATCCTCCGAGGCACCCCATAAGGGCCCGCGGGGTTTAGTGAGACCGTTTACAGGAAATGGCCTTGCTGTTACATGTCGGTGGTCGGTGTTTTCGGCCGGGTACGGAGGAAGCGAGCGGCAAGCCTCTTGAGCCGTCCCCAAGGGGTGGCACTGGCTTCCGGTGTAACCTCGCTCACCATTAAGTAGGAGTGAAAGCTTGTGATCAGGTCGTGCGCGCGAAGGACAATCTCGCGTCGGCGGCGTTCGCGCCCACTCTTCGGCCAAACCTCCAGGTGAATTCGTGTCCGGACGGGTTGTGTGACTCCAGTTGACACTTCGGTTAGGGCAACGCGAAGCCCAAAGCAGATGGGGCGGTCGGCCGAACGTCGCGTCCGGAGGGGGTTTCGGTCTTCGATCTCAATCTCCAAATGGTGGCGAGTCATGCGGACAACACGCCCCAAATGGTCGGCAGTGAATCCATGGAGTTTCTCCAACGCCAGATTG
>JAKPII010000164.1 GCA_029549885.1 Planctomycetota bacterium | reverse complement strand
CCGGACCGCAAAGAAACGGTGGAATTCCTTTCTATGTCCATCCTTTTCAAGAATAATAACCACCAGTCCTTCTTCCCCACGAGGGTTAGCTCGGCATCCGAATCGACCATCACCTGCGACCTCTACCTTGGACGTGTTCACTGTGACCGTTGTTCCCGGCTCGACAACACCGCGGACCTCTAAATTGATCGGTCCATGGATTAGGGTGGCGCCGTGATCTGGCTCGGTTTGGACTAATCCCAAAGGTTGTCGATCCGCGTCGAGAATTTCGTTCACAATTTGCTCTCGAGTCTTCCAAATGATCTCCGGAGTCTTTGAGGTCTCGCTAAGACTGGGCACGACGCGTCGGGCTAACTCGGTTGCCCTACGTTTTGGTTCATACCATGCTGCGGCAGGACCGAGACGTCTTTTGACCTCGGTGAGTTTTTGCTCAAGTAGCCAGAGGTATTCGTAGTCTTCAAGGCTCTCCCTTTGAATCTCCCAGCGAATCGAATCGAGGGGCCCCTGCTTGCCCGGATAAACAACGTGGGTATCACCCGGCGGTAATCGGTCCGACGGCGTCCCGAAGGGGTCGTCTCCCCAATGATTCCACCCCCAGTGGAGATAGCCTTTCAGGTCATCAACATAATTGATCCAGTGCAGAATCCGCACGCAGGTTGTGGGGTAATCCAGAAAACGATTTGGATACACATTGCCATAAGGGTGGCAGCAGATGTAATACCAAAACTCGACTTGGCCCGACCGCTTGAGAAATACACTACGCCAGGTGTCCCATTGTGACAACTTTGGGATCCAGATTTCCAGGGCACCGTCGAAGTCGATGGTTTCAATGGCATCAATTCGTCGGAGACGCGGTGCCGCACGATGAACTAGCTCCGAGGCTGCTCGCCACGAAGCGACATTTTGAATCGCTGGTTCATCGGAAATGTGGATGGCGGCCTTTTCAAGCCAACCTTTTGCTTCAAGGTGCCGTTCGAGGTCGGCAAGCAGGAGTTTCAATCCTCGCTCGTAGTCCAAGGATACGGTTTCCCCGGTCGATTTGTCCTTTGCCCGGAGGTTCGACAATTCTACAGGTCCACCCCAACCTCCCTTGGGGTGCCCCACATGGGAAATCTCAATGAGATCCGCCACCCCCATTCTCTCAAACAGTTCCACGAACCGATCAAAGCGAGAATAGTCAAATGTCAATTGTCCATCAGGATTCCTTGTTACCTCAATCAAGGTCCAAGGTGTAAGAACCACATTTTGGCGGTGTTGGCCCATGTTCTGGGCGTACTTCGCTAGGATATCCCAATAGGCATCGGACCATATTTCGACCTGATGGGCCTTGGCGATATTTCCCGGGCTGAACCAATTGGTCACGAACAGATGACGCTCGTCAGGAAGAGCGAAAGGAAAAACGTGCAATTCGACTGGGATCTTTGCTTGGTTGCCGTCCGCAACAATCGCCAACTCCCCGTGATAGACCCCTGGGACAGTTCCCGGAGGGATCCAAAACGTCACCCAAATTGGTTGGCTTGTCTCGGCTGCTAGGCTGATCTCGGTCTCGTCCAAAAGCGGGTCGGGGATTTCGCAAGGCGCGGCTGCCACACGGATTCGCTCGGCATTTGGCGTGTTTGCCTTGAGTGGAATATAGCCGACGAACCGCATGCGAACACTCTCGGCCGGCAGGATCGCTCCGTTTTCTGGATTGCGAAATTCAGACGCCCGAATTGTCAGCCGTTTGATTTCTCTCGCGGTTCGCACAGCGACTTGGGCAGATTCATATTCGTTTTGGGCTGCCTTCACAACTAACGGAAGTTGAATATCCTCTGGCGGCTGGGCATCACGAAGCACTTTGACATGGACATCAACCGGCCAAATGACAACGGGGAGTTTGTCCTCCGATCGCCCGGCAACACTCCACAAACACCAGGCGAGAACGCCGAGGCAAAGGGGTCGTATCTTCATGGCTTGTCCCTCCTACGCGCAGGTTACTTTGAAAATGTGTTCCGATAGGATCTTGGGTACTACATCACTTTGACGACAGCCCATTGTAGCAATGTAATCGGTGGTGGACATCGGACTTTCCCGATTTGGACCGGCCCACTCCTCCGTTCACGCGAGCTTCCGGTCGGTACCAAGCTTGTGCGCGCTGTCTGTGGTGAAAGCGGGACCCTCAGTTTCATTTCGCCTTGACGGGCCCGTCAAAAATTGGCAAACTGCCTGTTGTTAGGCGTTGGCCCGCAAGGCACCCGTTATCCGCGGGGTCACGAAGGAAATGGTCTGTCCCGCAAAGAGTGCAATTTCTATGGGGTTAATGTCAGATTCGCCCTACAGCTCGGTGCGATAAGCAGAGGGCTGTATTCTGCCTTCCTAAGGCATGCAAGCACGTTATCTAGCAAGTGACAAGGAGGTTTTTATGACAAAACACGGAAGTAGCCGGGGCATCCGATCACAGGTTTATTGGCTTATTTGGGCATTCTGTGTGCTCATTCCTGTGTTGGCAGGATGTAATAGTGGCCCATCCCAGGAGCAACCAAAAGGTGGGGAACAGCCGGCCGCTAGTAATTCTTCCCAAAACCTGCCGCAGGTTTCTCAATCTGAATTGCAGAAAGTCACTGGTGATCCTGTATCCGCAGTAAAGGTTTTTCTTGAGGCGGTTCGCACGGGAGATGACGAAAGGGTGGTAGCGCTCTTTTCAGAAGAGGCTCGCAAGCAGGCGGGCCAGCTCAATCGCCAATTTGCGCCTGTCGGTAGCGATACCGCGCGGTATGAGGTTTTTGAGGACGTTCAATACCTGGCGCCGGATGGAGCCCGCGTGCGGACGCACTGGACCGATCTCGATTCACGCGGTCAGCCCCGCACTGATGAAATCACCTGGATGCTTCGGAAAGAGGCGAACGGATGGCGCGTGGCGGGAATGGCTACGGTGATATTCGAAGGCGAGCCGCCACTTCTCCTCGATTTTGAGAATATGCAAGAGACCCTCCGTAAGGTCGAAATGTTGTCGGAGGAAATTGAACGCCGGCAAGAAGCGGCTCAAAAGGTGGCGGCCAAGCAAGAATGGGAAGACGCCGGAGCAGAAAACCAGGCGTCAGGCCAACTGCCCAACAGCCCACAGCAAGACCCAAGCGCAGCAGACTTGCCCGCCGCTCCGGGCGTCAACGACGGCTCGACCATGACGGCCCTTAAGCCGGACGAACCCATCACAAGAGAGTAACGAATCGGGTGACTCCGCCCCAAGCCGGCGCCGCCAGGACCTCGTGCTACGCCGTCTTGGCCGTTGGGAATAACGACCGCAAGAACTTCTGATTGTCACGGTAACAGTCCACCACAGATCGCCCTTTAACCGTGGCGGCCTCAATAATCAACCAGTCGTAATAGCCGATTTCGCCGAGGACATCACGAATCTTTAGGAAGTCGATTGGTCCTTGGCCGAGCAAATGGTTGTATTCCTTCATGTGAATTTGGCAGATTCGTTCGCGTCCCAGACGGCGTAGCTCGGCGAAGATGTCATATCCGGCGTAATGCATATTTGCCACATCGTAATAGACTTGGACCGCCGGTGAACCCACACCGTCTAGAATCCTGAGGTGGTCATCCACATTGAGCGTGCTTTCGACTCCTAAGATTACCTGCTTTTCCTCGGCCTTTGGAGCAAGTTGTTTAAGTCGCCGAATGACCTCATCTTGTAAATCTCGTTTACCTTTGATATCGCCCTTCCCAAAGAAGGCCAAAAGGACAATCTTCTGGCCCATGGCGGCCATCACATCGATGCAATCGCTCACCCACTCTACGGTTCTTGGATCGCTGGAAAACGGAATGTTGTTGAGCACACCCATGGCCAAGGATGCGATCTCCACCCCTGTCTTGGCCGCGGCTTCCGCGTACTGTTGGCGAACCTTTTGGTCACGGAGGTCATAGCTCCCGCCGGGTTCGCCGAAACTCACTTGTACACCGTCCAGACCAATTTCCTTGGCAACCTCGAAGGCACGAATATCCTGTCTCGCTCCGATGGACCAATCGCAGGCACCAATTTTGTATAGGCGGTTCTGGTCTGCGAGCAATGGCCGAAGTGAAGAACTGGCCAACAAACCTCCCACTGACGTGAGCATCTCGCGACGTGTCAACGGCATCGTTGAGTCTCCCTGCAAGCAGCTCAAAAGGGACAACTTCTTGCAAACACGAAATCTAGTTTAATCCAAGGGCGCGGGCATTACTATCCAACGAGAAGACACCCGAAGGTTCGTGGGAAAAAACAAAAAATTAAGAGCCTATCCCATAATCTCTCGTCACCCGTACGGCGGGAGAGGGGTCGGGGGTGAGGGCGGCTCGAATCGCTGAAGGTTTTCTCGATCGCCCCAAACGATCGATTGCCCTCACCCCAACCCTCTCCCAGAGGGAGAGGGGGACATTTGCGATAGACTTTAAGGTAGGGGTTACTGGTTGGCAAGCCAGGGTTTGGAGCGAACGCGTTCAGGTTCACTCAAAGGGTGCTCAAAGCCGGGAGGCCGTCCACCGTCGATCGCAGGGGCAGTGCGGTCCTCGGGATACGGGTCGAAACCTTTCCAATAAGACGTCATCGACGAGTCACGGGTTTGATACACAGCTCCCCCGCCGGTACAGCCGGTTTGGGCGAGCACAGAGAGAATTAAGCAAATTACCAGGAAAGTTCTCATGGTTTTCTCTCACACCTTATGGGTAGGTGTGAAAATCATCCCATAAAACCTGAAAAGAAACAATCGAAGTTTGGTGCTTTTCTCACTGGAGGGACTATGACCACTTGACGGATTTCGCTTAGATTCAATAATATCCTGTAAGGAAGATCAACGATTCAGCATGAAGGATCGGCTTCCGCGGACCTTTGAATGTACTAGGAGTGATTTATGAAAGGTGACGAAAAGATTCTCAAGACCTTGAACGAGCTTCTCAAGGACGAGCTGACGGCCATCGTGCAATATGTAGTCCATGCCGAGATGTGTGCGGACTGGGGCTATGAACGGCTACACGAGGCCATTGAGAAGCGATCCCGGCAGGAGATGAAACACGCCGAGAGTCTGATCGAGCGGATCATTTTCCTTGAGGGCACCCCGATTGTATCTCAGGTCGGTGACGTCCATGTGGGGCCAGATGTGCAAACGCAGCTTCAATCCGATCTCAATGCTGAGATGGGGGCCATCCAGGCGTACAACAAGGCCATCCAATTGGCTATGGACTTGAACGACTCGGTAACTCGGGATTTGCTCGAATCGATTGCTAAGGACGAGGACGATCATATCAACTGGATCGAGGAACAGCTGGCCCAGATCGAACAGATGGGCCTGCCCATGTACTTGACTACCCAGACGAAGGACTAACGGCAGCAAGAGAATTCTTCGACGTTGGTATTGGCCCCGTAAAGCGTTGCTATCCGGTAACGGTTGACCGTGCCCGCGTATTGTTTTGACGAACTGGCTTTTGACATCTGGATTGCCGAGCTTATCCAGTTTTCTTAATTTACGCCAATCGAGTCTTTTGAGAAACGGCAGTTGATTGATGTACCTGATCGCGCGGGTCGGCGGGGTTGGTGCGACGCGGGCGTTGAAGGAGAGTACAATCGGAAAAAAAGGGTTATACGAGCAGTCGGGGTTAACCAGGCCTTCTTCGCCATGAAGCGAAGAAGAGATTTGTCTTCACGTTACGTGATTGGCCGATCGCGATCGTAGCATGTCCCAAGACAAATTGAGACGTCGCATCGCATGGGAAGCGGCACGGCTTATATATTTTCGTGAGGAAACGGAATACCACCGCGCCAGGACGAAGGCGGCCAGACGGATTTGTCGCGGCGAGGCGCCTCTGGGGGACTTACCGACAAATCGTGAGATCCGGGAACAGATCGAGGCTGTGGCGCGAGCCTTTGAGGGGGAACGCCGGGGTGTTGAGGTCGGCGAAATGCGGCTCGAGGCACTCCGAATCATGCAGATTCTGAAAGAGTACCAGCCTTATCTTGTCGGCGGTACGCTCACCGGTCATGCTCGTCGAGGCTCGCCGATCGACATCCACATTTTCTCCGACAGCGTTGAGGCGGTTCAGGACACGCTACAAAAGTCGCACATCCCGTTTGAGATTGTCAACAGACCAGGTGAAACAGCAGGCTCCGAGAAAAGTTGTGTTTGTTTTCACGTCACATCCCGGTTTGTCTGTCGGCTAACTCTGTATCCGGCGGCGATGGTCGGTCAACTACCGATCAATGTGACGACCGGGCAGCCGATTCAACGAGCGAATATTGGGGAGCTGGAACGTCTTATTGCCCGAGAACATCCCGCCCTCGTTTATCGTACGTGTCCTCAGGAGGAACCGGCCCTGGTCGATCGTTTTTTGGCTTATGAGTCACTCCTGGTGCCCCTTGAGCACATTCGAGACGACCGTAAGGGTCAGCCAGACATCGACCTCCTAACACACAGTCTTCAGGTGTTTCACTTAGCTCGATCGGAATCGCCCTACGATGAGGAGTTTCTTTTGGCGGCTCTTCTTCACGATGTGGGAAAGGCGATTGACCCAAAAGATCACGTCGCGGCCGCTTTGGAGGCTCTAGACGGATACATAACAGAGCGCACGGCCTGGCTGATTGCCCACCACATGGAGGGGCTGCAAGTTTTGGATGGCAGTATTGGCCAGCGTGCCCGTCGGCGACTGGAAAGCTCAGAGGATTATGATTTACTCGTCTTATTGGCCAGGTGTGATCGTGCGGGGCGACAGGTAGGAGTCGCTGTCCCAGACCTGGAAGACGCGATTGAGTATCTTCGTGCGCTTGATCGCGACTTTGGATGATTGACCGGCTGTCACTTCTCTTTGAAACATCATCTTACTAGGGCCTCCACGCCACCGGTTTCTTCGATTCTGGGCACTCTCTATCGTTGACTGCCTTATTACCGTAGAATGAACACCACATTTGCCGAGTGCCTCGCAATAGTGTCCCCCAGAGAGGCTCCAACCAGGGAGTTATTGTCGATGAATCGCCTCAAGAACGTCACTACCTTGATAGGTCTTGTGCTTCTGGCGGCTAGTAGCTTGAGCACCGTGCGGCTACGATCCACTTTTGCGGTGGAAGCGATGCACGACACCCAAAAGGAGAATGCACCGGGGGTCAGTTGGCACCATCCGCTTTATCTCCATTGGGGCGGGTATTGGAAGAGCCGTGTTCGGGTCACCTATCACAATCATTGGTCCAGGGATTTGGCTGGATACCCCGTTGCGCTACCCGTCGTAAGTCCTGGTAGTCTTTCGGCAGGTGCAGCTTCTGGGATTCCCCTTGCGGGACGCAATATCCGCGATATTCGCGTCTGCACGGCTGACGGAACCGAATTACTTTGGGC
>JAKPII010000076.1 GCA_029549885.1 Planctomycetota bacterium | reverse complement strand
TCTCTGTGACGGTTGTGTAATCAACCGGGCCTAATTCCACCAGTTTTGTCACGGTCAAATTCAACACCGCAGGATGACTCGTCTGACCTGCGTGATCGTACGCCACGGCAAACACCGTGTGCTGACCGAGAGGCCACGCACCCTCGGTGATCTCAAGTATCCACGTGGCCTTTCCGTCAATGATGTCACGCGTCTCTCCCAGGAGCCGATCTGGCTCGTTCCAAAGACCGTCGCCGTTCGTGTCTCGGTAGAAGAGAACACCACTCACGTCTGCCGGGCCATCACCGTCGCTGATCCCCAAGACGCGAAGTTCCACGAAAGTAGGGGCTGCGATCGTTAGTCGGTCGGCAGAAAAAGCAGTAATCTCCGGGGCCCGATTGGCCGTGATCACCGCGACAAAGGCGTTCATCTCTCCCAGATTACCCCAGGGCTCGTCGGGCAACCAATCGGATAGATCCGTCATCCCGGCGACAAGTACACTTCCGTTTGTGCCCAATGTCACCGCCAGCGGAACATCCTCTTGAGCCCCGCCAAAGTAGCTCCCCCACAGAACGGCGCCGCTTGTCGCACAAAGTCGGGCGATAAACCCATCGCTTTCACCGCTGGGGACATCTCGCCGGCCACCAGAAAGCCAACCATCCGATGTCGTGGTCCCCACGACGATCAAGCCCGAGGATGGGGCCCGCGCGATAGCCGTGGCCTGGTCCGTCGCCGTTCCGCCGAGACGGGTACCCCACAGCGGTTGGCCGTTTTCCTGCACAGCCACAACAAACCCGTCCCAACCGTCTTGTCCCTCTTGAACACTGGCAAAAGGCAAGTCCGCCGAGGTGGTACTACCCGCCGCCCACACAATGCCACTGTCAGATACCAGTGAGGCGACGGTATCCTCCCCTGTTCCCCCCAGATAAGTTGACCACACGTGCTGCCCGGCCAGCGAGAGTCGGACAAGATAGCCGTCAAAGTTGCCACCGGCGTAGATCACATCGAATCCTTGGGAAACCCAATTGGCCGAGGAGGTTTTGCCGGCCACATACACGGCCTCCGCCGTGGTACTCACAGCGTAACCGTAGTCCCAGCCAGTCCCGCCCAAGTAGGTTGACCAAAGAAACTCGCCATCTCTCGTTAGCACGGCGGCAAATGCGTCAAAAGTGCCCCCGTTGTACGTCGCGTCGAAGCCCTTCCGAATCCAGCCGGAGGAGCTTGTTGTTCCCGCCACGGCGATCTTGCCGTCGGGCGTTAGGCACAGGGCCGAGATTGCATCCCAGTTGGTTCCCCCGAGATAGGTGGCCCAAAGATACTCGCCCGCCGGACTCAACTTAACAACGAACCCATCCCCGGAACCGCCGTATGAGGTATCGTATCCGCCAGAAACCCAACCAGATGAGCGTGTCCACCCTGCGACATAGATGAATCCTTCCTCGTCAACGGCCAGGGCCGTGATTCCGTCGTCGTAAGCTCCGCCCAGGTAAGTGGACCACAGATGCTGCCCATCCCGGGTAAACTTCGCAACATAGGCATCGCCCTCGCCGCCCCAGGTGGTGTCATATCCGGCCGACGTCCACCCTCCCGAGAAGGTGCTGCCTGCCACGATGACGTTTTGCTGTGAATCGACGGCAATCGAGCGGGCATCGTCAAAGGCCTGGCCACCCAACGCCCAACCGGCCACGACATCGCCCGCGAAACTGTTCAAAGGCGAGGCAGACAAAAGGTGACGACTTTCCAAAGGTTCCACACCGCGGGCAAGGCGAAAAAGGCTTTGAACTCGCCGCTTGGCAGGACGCACACCAGTTTTTCTGAACCTCGTCCCCAACGCCGCTTTCAATCCATAGAGGAACCGAATAGGCATGAGACCTGCCTTTCATAATGAATCACTCAGGTTTTACGGTGCGTTACTTGGAAATTACGGCATAGTATGTTCGCTCGATGGGGCGGCGTCAAGTAAGGCAGCCCAACCGGCCGGCATTGGGCAAAGACGCGCTGTCGTGGTCGGGCAAACCTTGACACGATCGGAGATCACATCACAAGCCACGTTCCCGAGGCGACGTATCAAATGCACCAGAAACGGCGTTCATGCCGGAAAAATCGAATTTGCCAAAGAAACCGACGAGCGAAAAGGTTTTTGTAACCGTTTCACTTTTCCAAGGATTCATCCTCGATTTGCGTGTGTTATATTCTCTTGACGGAAGAGTTTATCTAGCCTGCCTACAACAACATCTTTCGCCAACCCGAATGTTCAAGCATACCGTGCTCGTGGGGTATTCGGCCGGATGCAATTGGGGTTCTCGGTCACGGTTTCGTCGTGCCTTCGCGTTATAAGGGAACCCCCCCACGTTATTACCGAGATGGTTCTAGCAACCGAGGAGGATCGCATCGTGTCCCAGACCAAGATGATCACCAAACGGTCCGCCAAGAGAACGACAAAGTCTGAGGCTACCAAGGATCGTGTGACATCGTCCGGCAAGGACCGACCGGCAAACGGCGCTGCCGTTGCCAAAGAGACCCGGAAAGGCTCAAAACGGCAACGGAATCAAGAAAGCCCTGTGGCTTCGCAAACAAAGCCTCAGGAAGCCGCATCTCAAGAGTCCAACACAACGACCAAGGACACAGAGAAACTACCTGAAGTCGGCCA
>JAKPII010000067.1 GCA_029549885.1 Planctomycetota bacterium | reverse complement strand
GATCAGTGGATCCGGCAATCCCACGAGGGCTACGTGTACTGGGTAGAAGTCCAGGAGGCCCGTCAAGTCCCCCGCATTATTCTCGGAGCCGCTCCCATTGATGTCGGTCCAATTTTGCGCGAGCACCTGTTTCAGGAAATTCCGCGCGTTATTTTGACAAGTGCCACATTAGCGGTGGCAGAATCGGGTTTTGAGTACTTCAAGAGCCGGATCGGCCTGACCCGGGCGGACACGCTTCAAGTGGGTAGCCCCTTTAATTATCAAGAGCAAGCGGAGCTCATCATTGTCCGCGACATGCCCGATCCCTCCCTTGATTCTTCACAATTCGAGAAGGCAACGGTCGTGGCCTTGAAGCGATATATCGCCAGGACAGAGGGGCGTGCCTTCGTGCTCTTCACAAGTTATGACTTTATGCGGCGAATCGCTGCTGCGCTGCAATCTTGGTTCGCCAAAGAAAACTACACACTATTTTCTCAGGCCGAGGGCTTGCCCCGATCACAGATGTTGGAACGGTTTAAGACCACCCCCCGGGCCGTACTGTTTGGAACGGACAGTTTTTGGCAGGGGGTCGATGTCCCAGGTGAAGCCCTGCAAAACGTTATTATCACAAAACTACCCTTTGCCGTGCCTGATCGTCCGCTTGTAGAAGCACGCCTGGAAGCGATCAAGGCCGCAGGACGCAGCCCGTTTCAAGAGTATCAATTGCCGGAGGCCGTTATTAAGCTGCGCCAAGGGTTCGGGAGGCTGATTCGTTCCCGCGCGGACCGTGGGATCGTTGTCATCTTGGACCCCCGGGTGTATCAGAAGAGCTACGGACGAGTCTTCCTGCGTTCGCTTCCACCGTGCCGAATTAAAGAAGAACAACTTTTCGACTCTGGTAGGCTTCCGGCCTGCGATCCCTCAAGTTAGGACCGCGAATGGGGATTTTCATTTTCTGGCAAATAAAGGAGTCGTCCGCACGAGCGGCACCAGATCGCATTTCCAAGTAGCAACTGACTCCGCATCTGTAGGGGAACATGCTGATTACACCCGCCACAAAACTCGCCCCTGAGAGGTGCCAAGGCGCTGCTCCCTTTATTGCGGAGGGCCCGTTGATAAAGCTCTCGCACATCCCCCGTCAAAAGGGTTTCAAGGTGCTTCAATTCCTGTTCGACCTGAGCAATCTCTTGCCGAATGACCGGTTCTTGCTTCTCGAACTCGGCCTGCCACTTGGCGGCGGCATCCTTAGCAGCGGCCAGGGCAGCCTCAGCCTCCTGGACTTTGACAGCCATTTCTTCGACACGCGTCATCAATTCGATAGCTTCATCCGCTAGAACGCTGGCTGCCATTTCGTCAGCAGCGATCTGGTCCTTTAGCAGTTGATATTCGCGATTATCATCGCACTCTAAAAGACGGCCTTTGCGGCGTTGGATGTCGGCCAGCTTTTGCTCGTATTCCAACTGTTTGCGATGGCTGGCAAGTCGGGTGTCGTTGTAGGCCTTCTTAGCCTGGTCGAGATTGTTCTCGGCCTGGCGAATCTGCTCCTGATGGGCTTGTGCTAATCGTGGTCCTTTCATCAAACGCCCCCGCAGTTGATCCATCTGCTGATGGAGACCGTGGAGGCGTCGCAAGATTTCGGGAATTGTCAAGGCTTGCGATGACATGGCGAGAGATCTCCTTGATAACTAATAAAAAAGGGCTGTCCATTAGGACAGCCCGCCTGATATCCGTCACCCACGACGGACATGGTACTATCCGACCAGTCCGTCCACAAAAGGCGCCAATTGCTGGGCCCGTACAGGATGCTGAAGTTTTTCCATGGCCTTGGCTTCGATCTGCCGGACCCGTTCCCGTGTAACCTTGAAGATACGACCGACATCTTCAAGCGTGTAGTTATAGCCATCGCCCAAACCGTAGCGGAGGCGAATAATTTCGCGCTCACGGTAGGTAAGCGTTTTGAGCAGATTGTCAATCTTCTCCCGCAGCAAATCACGGTGAGCGATGTTCTCCGGCTTATCAAGCGTGTGATCAGCCAGCAGTTCACTGAAGCAATTGTCCTCGTCCTCGCCAATCGGTCGATCCAGGCTGGTGGGTTGACGTCCCATTTCGAGCAGGCGGGACGCATCTTCTGCCGGCAACGCGGTGGCCTGCGCCATTTCCTCGGGAGTTGGCTCCCTGCCCAGCTCATGCATCAACCGGCGCGACGTATTTTTCAGTTTACCAATCTGGTCGATGATGTGTACAGGGATCCGAATCGTGCGAGAGTGCTCCGCCAACGCCCTGGTGATGGCTTGTCGAATCCACCAAGTGGCATAGGTCGAGAACTTAAAGCCCCGGCGATACTCAAATTTATCGACTGCCCGCATGAGGCCCGTATTTCCTTCCTGTATCAGGTCGAGGAAACTCAGGCCGCGATTACGGTAGCGCTTGGCCACAGAGACGACCAGCCGCAGGTTACTGTTGCACAATTCCCGCTTGGCTTCGCTGTAATCGCGGAATTGCGTCTCCATCTTCTCGCAGCGAATTCGCAAACTCCGCGGCGTCTCCTGGGTACATAGCATGAGGGCCATTAGCTCCCGACGAAGCCGCTCGCGTTCGCCCAATTCACCGGGCTGCGTCTTGAGTTCTTGCAGCCGGGCCCGGATCGTCTCCATCCGTTTCAAGATGTCCCGCATTTGTTGCATCATGGACTGGACACGTCGCGTGCGGAGTCCGAGTTCCTCAACGAGAATGAGCATCCTCGCCCGACGGGCGAGAAAACGCCGGCGAGCCTTAGCCTTCACTTCTTCTGGTGTCCGACGGTTGATCATGCGGCGGAAATCCTTCTCGTTTTCCGCCATCAACGCGCGGAGTGTCCGTAAATTGTGGGGCATTCGGCCCAAAATCTGGTTTTTTGTCAACTGGTCCGTGAGGGACATCTTCAAGGTCCGTTCAAAGGGCAGATCGCCCCGTTGAACGGCTTCCAGCGTTTGAACGGCTTGCTTCAGGACCAGATGACATCCCATCACCGTGCGCCGGAATCTCTTGCGAGTAACCTCAATCTTCTTTGCCAGGGCCACTTCCTGTTGCCGCGTCAGTAGGGGGATATCGGCCATCTGGCTAAGGTACAAACGGATGGGATCGCTGTTCCATTTGGCCTTTTCTCCGGGGAGCAGATCTCGCAAAAGAGGATCTTTGAGGAGGGGGTCTTCGTCTTGCGGTTCTCCGGCGGCATTTGCCGAGGTCTCCGACCGCGGCGGACGATTGACCATTTCGATGCCGGCTTCTTCCAGGGCCGTGATCAAGCGATCAAGCTTTTCCGGTCGAGAACCTTGGTCGGGGAGGTATTCGATGACTTGATCATACGTGAGATAACCTTGGGCTCGTCCTTGAGCAATAAGCCTACGCAACTCCTTGTCGCCATGCTTCACGGGTCGTCTCCTTTCGCGCGTTCCGTGCCGAAAGAAAGCACTCACTCCTTTCAGGAAGCCGATGAATCAACAGGCTTGCGGGAGTCACAAGCTTCCTGACGCCAAAAGCCTCACCCATCCATGGGTTCGGACCACTTCTGGCGATTTCGCTCTTGTTCGACAATTCGCTTCAGTAGGTCGATTTGTTGCTCTGGGTCTAGTCCTCCTTGTCTTAAGACATGGGTCAATTGGCTACCGCGGGCCCTGGCCACACGCTCCTCATGGGCCCGTAACAAACCACGTAGGATTTCCTCTGGATTTTGCTCGGCAAGCCTCTTTTCACTCGCCGTCTGATCAACATCCACGAGGATATTATGCACCAGAGGGTCATCAACTGCCAACATCAAATGGTCGAAATCGGCGGGTTTGCCGTTGGCCAATAAATCAAGTGCGATTTCAAAAATTCTCCGCACGAGGGGAATCTCAATTTGCTCCGGCTGAAAGGCTGCCCGCAGCTTCTCCCCCGCATCGGGAAATGTCACCAAAAACTCAAGAAACGTCCGATGCCAACCATCGAGAGTGGTTTTAGGTGCCGGGGTGGCCACCGCTGCGGTTCGGCTGCGCCCACCGCGGCGAAGCTCTTCTAGCCGTTTTCGCAGCACCGATTCGTCGATCCGCGTCATCACGCTCAGCCGCGAGAGGATTTTCCATTCGCGGGCTTGCTGTTGAGCCGTGTGTTGACCGAGTTTGGCCGGGGCCTTCGCCATCACCATCAGCAAACGATCGACAGCGCGAGTGACACCATCAATGTCCCGCTCGAGATCCACACCGTGTGTCGCCGCGGCGAAGGCGTGCTCGAGGGCATCGACCGTGCGTGTGTCCAACGCATCTTGAAATCCCGGTGCCCCATATTTCAAGAGAAAGTCACACGGGTCGAGATCATCCGGGAGCGTCAAAACCCGTAGGTCAATCTGTCGTGCCACAAATAGTTCCAACACTTGAGCCGCACGGCGCCGCCCGGCTTCATCCCCATCCAGCACTAAGATCACACGATCCACGAATCTTTGGAGCACCTGGAGATGGGCATCCGTCAAGGCCGTCCCTAACACCGCCACCGCGTTATGAAAACCGCATTGATGGGCCATGATCACGTCGGTGTAGCCTTCCATCACTAGGGCCGTACCCGTTCGCCGGAAGGCATCCCGAGCAACGTCCAGCCCATAAAGGAGGCGGCTCTTGGAGAAGAGGGGGGTTTCCGGGGAATTGACGTACTTAGCTGGCACTTGCTCCGCCATGTGGGGCAGGATTCGCCCGCCAAATCCCACCGTTCGCCCCTGGCTATCGCGGATGGAAAATAAAACTCGTCCGCGAAACCGGTCGATCAGATCGCGGCCCGGGGTACCCACGAGGATGCCCGTTGTCACCAAGTCTTTTGGATCAATTTGATCGCGCCGAGCCCTTCGTAATAACCAGTCCGGCTGGAGAGGCGAAAATCCCAGACGAAATTGGGCAATACTGGCAGGGGAAATCTGACGACTCGCCAGGTACTCGCGGGCCGGTGCCGCCTCTGGAGCCTCCAAAAGGCACTGGTGGTACTGCTGTTCCGCCCAGGCCATGACGCGGTAAAGATCCTGCTTTTGTTGACTAACAGCGGAACCCCTGCCGATGCCCCGCGGTAAAGGGATACCGGCCATTTCGGCCAGCATCGCCATGGCCTCGGGAAACTCGACATTTTCTATCTTCATCATAAAGGTGAAGATATCCCCCCCAATATCGCAGACAAAACAACGAAAACTCTGCCGCTGGGGATTGACTTGAAGGCTCGGGCGATGGTCGTCGTGCCAAGGGCAAAGCCCCACAAAACCCCGGCCTTGCCGACGTAAGGGGATATAGCGCTCCACGAGGTCAACGATATCGATGGCCTGCCGGATTTGCTCTTTGACGTCCGAATAGGGAGTGAGCGGCATGGTGGAAATCGGCTCCCACGTGGGCAACCCTTCGATGACAGCACCAGCAAAGGGCAATTCCATTTGCCGCCGTTCCGCCTCCGAGCACACAGATTGAGGTTGACGGAACCTTCCTCTTTTGCGTCACCTTTCCTGTCAATTATCCATCAACCCCAGGTCAAACAAAACCGTGGGCATCCCTTGTTTGCCTTTGCCCCACCGTGGGTTGGCTGAGCCCGTGCCGGATTTCGCCGCGGGCGCCGGCCGGATTGCAATCGCTAGCCCAGTCGCTAATTCGCGGAGCGACTTTCGCCACGAACACACCTTCGCGCGGGCAGGCGATTATAGAAAGACCTTTATCTCCCGGTCAAGGTCGAAAATTCCCCCAACAAAAGGTCATCTTTTGCCGGACTTCTCATGAGGAGTTAAGCCATTCATCCCCGCCAAGCGGCGAAGCCGCGTGCCACACTCCATCAGTGCCCTACCATTGTGATAAGCTGCCTTCCAGATGTGCCCCAGGTCTTTGATCTGGGGTTGGCCTTCGGCAGACACCGTGTCGAACCACTCGCCTGTATTATGGTCGATCTGGTACTGCTTGATAAACTGCCACTGTTTGACAAACTGTGGCCAGTAGCGGGGGTCATCATCTCCAAAAAGTTCGTGCATTAGAAGCAGCGCATTGAGCCCCTCGGCCTGCGTCCACCAAATTTTTTCCAATCCGTAAGGCTGACCAAAGGCCGTCCCCTTGTCGTAAAACCCGCCGAGGCGATTGTCCCAACCGTAGTCCAGTGCGTGATCGACGAGGCTTTTTGCCCGGTGAATCGTCGCCGGATCGTTCGCCAGATGGAGGCGTTCGGCGGCCTCCAGCAAAAGATAGGCCGTTTCCACATCATGCCCAAACGAATCGTGGTCCGGGACGGCTCGCCAATCGGGTGTGAAATAGAGATTGAGGCAGCCTGGCTCCACGGCGATTTTGTCGCGGACAATAAAGAATACTTCTCGCAACCGGTTGGTAACTTCCTCGCTTGGCCAAGCGCGGTGCAGTTCGGTGAGGGCCTCCAAAATGTGAATATGGCTGTTCATCGATTTGAAGCCGTAGGGAGTACCTAGCAGATCGCGCTGAGGATTAGCCCGGCCGTCGCTTCCCGGTGGGGGTGGTGAAATCAGCGGCGTGCCATTCCGTGCAAAGGCTTCCCAATAGCCGCCGTGTTTTCTATCCCACGCATGCTTTTCCAGCCAGGCAAACGTATCCTGGGCTAACTGCAAGGCGTCGGCATCGCCCGTGGCACGATAAACGTTGGCTGCCGCATACAATCCGAAGGATATCCCATAAAGATGCTTTTCTTGGCCATAACTCGGCTTCACTTGTCCATTTTGATCAACTCCCCAATAAAAACCGCCGTATTCCCGATCCCACATGACGGTGCGGAGAAATTTCAATCCATGTCGGGCATAGTTGCGGTATGTCTCGGCCAATTCCGAATAGCGCTGCGCCACTTCGGCTGCCACCCACGTCATTCGTGATTGGAAGACGATGGTCTTATCGTTGAGCGGGCCCAAAGAACCATCGCTACGAAAGTGTGGACGAAAGCCGCCGTACTCCTGATCCAGACATCGCGGAAACCAAAACGGCAAAACCTCCTTGAGAAAATGACCTTCGATTTCCTCGGCCAATTGTGCGTACTGCTCGGCAGTCGCTTGATCTTCTACCGCCCTGGCCAGCTCGCCGTTGACCAGCGATAGTTGCGCCAACACACTTGCGACTACAAAGATGACAAGCCGCGTGGAGAACAATCTCCTTGTGCTAACACGCATCGTTGAGGCTCCCATCGTTTGTCAGACCACACGTCACTCCCGATCCCCCAATCCTTTCACGAGGGCGATTCTTGCGCAAGCATTTTCTCGTCGATCAATTGAAACCCATGCGCCAAGAGGATCTCAATTGTCCGCGAAGGGGCATCGACTTCCAGCAATACGGCGTTCTTGCCACGCCCAGTTAAGGGCACAACGTGCGTGGCCGTGACCGATATGTTTGCTTGGATCAACGGAAGGTACACCCGAAGAAGTGGCTGAACCCCGTCGGGAAGGACGACCCCCACAAGCCGATAATCGGCGATGGGCAGCCCGGCCCGCTCTAGAATGATGCGCCCCTCTTCGGGATGACTGACGATGATCCTGACCATGGCGGCCCCGCATTGAGACGTCACGTGTAGCGCCAGAACCCGACAACGGCTTACATCAAACCGCCGTAACAAATTGTTTAATTGACTGATCCCGGATTCGAGAAAAACAATGAATCCCTGAACCAGGGGCGGCTCGCTCGAAGGGCCATGTTCGTTTGCGTCGAAGGGGATGTTTTCGGAACCCATGGGATACGCTCGTACTAGAAGACCTGAACAGCGGGAACGCAACCCGCTATTATGTATGGATGATGATTCTGCTTAGTTTATCTTGTTTCCGCCCCTTGCGGAACAATCCAAGTCACTGGCGAATTCCCCAAATCGACTAGAGTTTTTTCATGCCCTGATTTGTTTTTCCAACTTGGAACGAATTCCATGATTTCTGCTGATGACAACCCCGGTGCGCATTCCGATTCGCCCAATATTGACGGTAACCCCATGAATCAGCCCACGGGGACGATACGAAAGCGCGGGGTGGTGGCCGTCATTGCTGAGGAAGGAAAACTTCTTCTCATCCGTCGGGCGGCGAACGTCCCCGCTCCCGGAAAATGGTGTTTTCCTGGGGGCGCCATCGAACCGGGCGAAACGCCGGAAATGGCACTTATCAGAGAGCTCCGCGAGGAATTAGGGGTTGATATCAAACCGACACGGGTCCTTTGGGAAAGCGTGACACCCTGGGGTGTCTTCCTCATGTGGTGGCAGGCGTCTCTCCCTTCGAACGCAAGGCTAACACCGAATCCAAAGGAGGTCGCGGAGGTCTTTTGGATGAAACCTCACGATCTGGTCGCCGCCCGCGATCTGCTTGATAGCAACCGGCAATTTTTGGAAAAGGTCTTGTCTGGGGAAATAACGCTAGACCTCGACGGGTGCTAATCGCGCGGCCCACAGGAGGTAATCCTCAGCGATCCTCAGAGCTAGCCGGAGACAATTCCGGAGTTACCACGCCGGAACCAAGCGGGGGAAAACTCCCTGGACGAGCAAACATCCAGCGAATGCCGGGCATCGGCTCGGGATTGGACTGAAATAGGGGACGATCAGACAAGAGGGGCAGCGGTTTTCCCGCTGGGTTATCACTTGGGGTGGCGGCTGAGACCGCCCCCCCTGCTCCGACCGGATTGACTGGCG
>JAKPII010000055.1 GCA_029549885.1 Planctomycetota bacterium | reverse complement strand
TGTCATTTTCTGAGGAGTTTCAAAGTGAAAGCGCATCACGTGCGCAACAACATACCCCCGCCCCGGTTTCCTAATGGGCTTCTCCTTTTATTCCGCTGCCGGATCTACCTCGCTGCCGGAGTTGTGCTGGAACGGCGTCCGAGGCAGTTTACTGCGACCCTTTCGGCCGGACCCAGGTTTGGCCCTTTTTGTACCGATTGGCTCGTTCCACCACGACGGCGTCTTTACTCGTGCGGATGACCGCATCCAGGGCCTTGTCAAACTCGGCTTTATTGGGCTCACGTAGGTCTCGGTGATGAGCCAGTTCCACAATCGATAGGCAGGCCGCCTCCGCATACGCCGGCTGATCGAGAAACGTCATTAAGTATCGCAGCGTGGCCACGTGACGTATCGCCTGCGCCCGCTGGAGAACGAGGAGCCGTTCCTCATCACGTGTACAAAGACTCATGGCGGTCTTGAGCAGCGACAGTTTTTCCTCGTCGCTACGATCGGTGGCCAAGGGCGCAACACGGATGAGTGCCCGCAGACACGTGATCCGATGGGCGGGATGAGGGTCGTGTTGCGCCAACTCGATCAAACGTTCGGCCACCGAGCCGTCCGGCCAGTTGGCGATAGCCCGAATGCCTGCCTCGTGTCGCGCGGCATCCTGGGATTGGATGGCGGCCTCGATCATTGCTAAGGCAGACTTTCCGCCGACACGTCCCAACGTCGGCAAGAGGGTCACTCGCTCGGTCTCATTGAGCGACTTCATGGCCGCCAAAAGGGAGGCGTCACGCTGCTCGGGATCGGGGATGCGCGCACAGACCAGCATCACAGCCTTCTCCACCGCCTCGCGGTCGCGCCCCGGTGGAGTAGCAAGCACGAGGCGGACCATCTGCGGCAATTGCTCGGGACCGGCCAAGTCGCCCAGTGCCGCAACCGCCGCGGCCCGCCGTGCAGGATCGCCGGAGCCAGCCCATTCCAAAAGTCGAGCAGTAGCGGCGCTTTCCCGACGTTCCAGGAGCAACGCAATCAACCGGCGAAACTGCTCAGCCGACGCCCTCTCAGCGGCCTGGATGATGGCAGCTCCTACCTCCGCGCCGGGAATCCGCGTCAGAGCAAACTGAGCAGCCTGCCGTTCGGCATCGGTTCCCTCCAGGAAAAACGGCAACAGCAGTTGAGCATCCGCAGGTTCGCCAAGAAAGGCCAGTGCCCGCATCGCGGCCTGACGGACGGCACTATCTGGGGTTTCCTTGAGGAGCGACACAATCGCCGGTCGTGCCGCTTTGTCACCGCGATCCACCAGGGCGCCAAGCAGCCCGACCTGGGCTTCACTCTTCAGTTTCGGTAGCTCCTCGGCCAGCCGTCGAGTAACGGCCTCGCCCTTCAGTTCGTTGCGAATCTGCTCGAGGGCCAATCCGCGAATGTCCTTGTCCTCTTCCCGCAGAAGCTCCAAGACCATCTGCAGGAGTTGGGTATCCGGCGGAGAGGCTTCCTCGCCCAAGCACAATACCGAACAACCCAGCCCACAGGCGAAGAGGAAAAACAGGGAAACGCATAAACCGGCGGTAGTGCGCAACATTACTAGGGTCTCCCAATGAACCACGAGAATACAGGAAGGGATGCGGCAGATTTTCACCCCACCGCGACGTAATCCTCAATCCCGTGGGATGGGAACTGCCGCATCCGCATCTCTAGCAAACACTACAAGCGTTTAATGACTACTCGGACTTACCGGTCGCCACGAGCATGCCTCGTGTGGCAGCCAAGCGGACGTGTTTCGGCTGGTCGTCGCTCATCAGCTTCTTGTATAGGGCCATGGCCTGAACCTTATTGCCCGCGGCCAAGAGTGCCTCTGCACAGGCCAGCATGGCATCTGCAACAGCAGGTCGGACCTCCGGGGCCACCGAGGCTGCCGTCAACGCCTGGGCCGCCTCCGCAGTCCTGATATTGCCCAAAGCGAGGACCGCTGCCCGGGCGACGCCTGGGTTGCTATCCGTCATCAGGGCCGCCAGCGCTGGCACCGAGGCCGCATCTTGCCTCGCGCCCAGCGATCCGATCACACCGATCTTTAGCGCGCCATTTACCTTGGGCAGGGCATCCCGCAGGGCCTGGGCCGCCTCAGGACACTCCATTCGTTCCAGGGCATAACGGGCCATGTGCGCGTTCTCGGGATCGGTCAACATCCCGGCCAACACTGGCACACTTGCGGCCGTCCCAATTACCCTCAGTTTCCGACAGATAAAGTCCTTAGCAGCACGGGAGACATCACTCTTAAGAAGCTCAAGCAGCTTATTCTCCAACTCTCGCCGCCCCGCAGCATCGCCGTACGTGGCCACGATGGCATCATCAATCGGCTTCAACACTTTAGGGTCAGCCCCCCAGTCAAACGTCTTCAGGGCTTCAAAGGCGTCTTCTAACATGGCATATCCTCGCAAATTCATGGATTTCCTGGTAACTCATATCACACACTGATCCCCGATGTTCCAATTACAAAACCCAAGGCTCACGACGGGCACGATCGCGGAGTCGGTCAGCCTCAGGATCATTGACGAATTGCTGTTTTGCGGCATCCCACTTGAGGGATCGCTTAAGCGTGTAAGCAATAATCCCCAGGTGGCAGACGACCATCGTATTGACCGCCAGTTCGATGTCCCGGAACGGCTTTTCCCGCGTCTTCACGCATTCGATAAAATCGCCATAAATCCCGCCGGTCCCCTTGTAGCCCGGGACAGGCTTCGGCTCGCGGGTTTCTCCAGGAGTCCCTTCGACTTGGAGATTGCCCGTGTTAGGACGGTTGTGATAGAGCACAATCCCATTCGGGTACCGGTATTCGAGGAACTCGCGTCCCCCTTCGTTGTGGTAAATGACCTCTTGCGGCTGCAATTCGCGGACATCCACCGCAAAAGTGGCCCCACCGAAGTGATGCGCGCCCCAATCCGTCATGCCGCCACCAGAGTAATCGATATATGATCGCCAGCTTCCGCCTGAGGTGCTAAAGTTGCCGTCGCAACGGGCCTTGTTGTAAGGGGCCCAGGGTGCCGGGCCAAGCCACATATCCCAATCGATGTCGTCGGGGACCTCTTCCGGAGGCAGATAGCAAGGCTGCGAGAGCGGACCCACATTGACGTTAATCCACTTGATCCGCCCCAGCTCGCCGCTCCAGCACTTATTGACCACTTCCCGGTAGTCCTCCAAGACCCGTTGACTCCCGCCGGAGACGACTCGCCCGTATCGCCGGGCGGCTTCGATCATCAACGGACCTTCGCGGAGTGTAAGCGTCTCGGGCTTTTGGCAATAGACATCCTTGCCGCTGCGGCAGGCTTCGATGACCATGATGGCGTGCCAATGGTCGGGGGTTGCCACGTGAACCGCGTCTATATCGGTCCGGGCAAGCAGATCGCGGAAGTCGTTATAAGCTTTGCAATCATTGTTTTGATAGTGATTATCGACCGTAGCCTTGGCCTGCTCGCGGGCGCTCTTGCGAACGTCACAGCAAGCAACGTACTGCACATCCGGCCGCCTTAGGAAAGCCCCCAGGTCAGCCCGTCCCATGTTCCCAATACCAATTCCGCCCATCACGATACGCTCACTTGCTGGCGGCCTCTCACCTTCGCCCAGCGCCGAGCTGGTGATGATGTACGGTAAAGCCAACGCGGCCCCGGTGGTCTTCAAGAAACCCCGGCGGCTTGTTCTGAAGGTGCGACTCATGACGTTCTCCTATTTAAAAAAAGAACACGTTCAACAAACTTACCCAGAGAACGAGGCTAACCCGGGCATGAGGGGCTCTCCTCCATCATCGCAGTCTGCAAGATGTTCGCCCTTGCCACGCATGGGCAAACCCCACAGCCCTCTCAGAGCGCCCATCTTAGATACTGCCTTCCACCTGGTCAAGCGGCGCCCCCAGCATCGGCTGAGGTTAGCCTTTTACCAGCACATAGGCTGGCCATTTCAATCTCTGCCATGCGCACTTGCCGATTTCGCCCGGTGATTCCTATGCTCGGTCGAGACAAACGCAAAGCACAATTCCGTTATTCAACACACCAACGCATTCGCTTGGCGAAATCGGCCTGGAAGACTGGCCGCCATTGGCTCACCGTGGTCCGCGGGTCAAAGTCAGCGGTGATGGGCAAATCATGGTACCATCCATCGTCGCCACGACGATACTGTCCCCCCCAGCCTGGCTTCGAAGGGTCATTAGGGTCATTGCCGCTCAAGGGCAAAAAGAAGAACCACGACGGCGTGTCCCCTTCTTTCAGACAGCCATGAGGGTTAGGGGCCGTTGAGGTCTTGGTGGGATAAAGTTGACCCAATGGGCCACAAGATCGGACGTGTTCCTCGATCCACTGCCGGCTAGTCAACGAAATATCGCCCGTCAGGTACATTCCTCGGTAGGTGGATTCCCGTTTATCGCGCCCCGGCGGTGCCTTCGAAAGGATGTAATACATTCCAGGAAACTCCCTCCGCATCCAATCCGCGATCCCATCCTGATCGCCAATGTCGTACACGCGGAACTTCTTGACAAATTCGGCCAAACCGGTTTCGCCGCGCTCCTTTTTCACCCGCCACAAAGCCTGCGCCAGATCGCTTTGGCCACCCCAAATGGTGATATTGAGCGGGCGTTCTGGGCCACCAGCATCGATTCGTTCGATGAGATACCGGGAGCCCTCGCTGTCGTGCCCCTCTCCGATGTTTTTAAGCCCCCTTTGTGGATTGCCTGATTTGACGCACTTACGCAGTGTTTCCGCCTCCGGCCAGCCTTGAGCGTGTTTGCGCAAATTGGGTAAAACCTTTTCGTAGGCGTCGATGATCTGGAGGATAAGGTCCGGCCGAGTGACGGCGACTTTAAGTTCTCCTGGCGTCCCTGAGGCAGTGGCAATCAGTGCTTCGATGTCGAACTCGTTCGAATACATCATCAATCGAATCATCGACTGCTGATCATCCGGATCTCCGCCGATATCCGTAAGAACGGCTAAGCGGGGCCGCTGAACAGTCTCCGCCACAGCCACGAGCCTTAACCCGCTTGCGAGAAACGCCACCAGCACAATCATCAGATGGCGCAGCATGATTCAACCACTCCTTCTGTTTTCAGGAAGCTATCACCCTACGCGCGGCCACCATTTTTAGCAGCGGCCGTGTTAGAGCTTATCCCACAACCTCCCCTCTCGCGTTCGGCGGGAGAGGGGCCGGGGGTGAGGGTAGATCAAATCGCTACTGGTGTTCTCGATCGACTCCGACGATTGCTTGCCCTCACCCCAACCCTCTCCCAGAGGGAGAGGGTATTTTGGGATAGGCTCTCCCCGCACCGTCACAAGCCGCCTACGATGCGTAGGAGACCCGGTTAACAGTTCATCGGCCCAACGGCGGCATGGCCTTACGAGTCGCACTAACGTGTTGGGTACGTCTGAGGCCAAGATACCCATGTTGCCGAAGTGACACAACTTCCCCACACAGAGCTGTTCTTCCAACGAAACATGGTCCGCGCCTACACGATGACGGACGACGGCTCGCGGTGGTGCGTGATCCTCAGTTTGATCGGGGGTGCCAAACAGGTTGGCCGAGTTTGTGGGCCCACGCCATCGTCGCCCGAAACTTCGGCGATGCCATCGGATCGTCATCAAAGTATTCCAAAATCCCCCAACTCCCCCATTTCGACCAGCGACTCACGGAGGAAAAGTAGCAAAACAGGTCACCCCCGAGTTCCTCCCAGGCTTGATAGTACTTTTCATAGATCGTGGCCATCCGGGGATGCCGATTGGCGGCATGGAAGAGTTTGGTCAGAGTCTCATTGTTTTCCCCACCACCAACGCCGACGAGATGCTGCCCCCCTTCGTAGGCGATCAGTTTCAATCCAAAGCGGTCCGCAACTGCCTTTTGAGCGCGGATCCATTCAATGGCCTTGGGCAAGCAGTTTTGTTCCACGTGATCGAGAAGCTGATCCACAGTCCAAGTGGCGACCACATCGGCTGTTAGTTCTTTGCCGCTCTTGGGAACATTAAAAGAGATGTACGGCGCAATCGCCAGGGCATCGGCGTGTTGGTAGGCATCTTTGAATTGGACAATCTGTTCAGACACATAGGGATTGGCGGCCTGCGTAGGAAGCACCCGAACCAACCGCTCTCGTTCTCCAAACTCCTCCTCCCAAATGTGGAAGATTTGGATTGACCGATGGGCGGTGAATCGCCAGGCCGCTTCCCAAGGTTTTTCTGCAAATCCTAGGCCGACGCCCTCTTGGCCCGCCCAACGGGATTGTTCGAACATTCCATTCCAGACTTCGTTGGAGTATTCTACATAAACTTTGAGCGAGGGATCGAGCTTTTCCTTCACCATCCGGGCGAAATTGCGGACATAGTCGTCGTCGGCCAAATGGGGCATACAAAACCACGCGTCAGCCTTCTGCCGGTTGCACAACTCAATCATCCATTCCAGGGGCACCCCTTTTTGGGAGAACGTTGCAGAAGACAAAGTTGGTCGTTCGGCCCATCGAGAGATCTTGGAATTGTTCGTTTCCATCCAATCCATGAAACGAAAGCAGGCAATGCCCTTCCATCGCGCGAGAAAGGCCGGATGAAAGGGATCGGCGTTATAAGACTTCTCAAAACCCGGCATGATCACGCGGATGTTGCGGATGTAATTCTCTGGGTCTGTCTTGGTAATCTTGAGGAAAATGGCTCCTTTGGAGCTATCGACATCAAGAATCAGTTGTCCCGGCTGACGAGAAACAACGCGTGCTGCACCGGAAGCCTCGAGTTCACCATTTCCCTCATAGAAGACGGTGTACCGTCCCGAGGGGTAATGTCCATCGTCGATCGTGCACATCAAAGTCTCGGCATAGCATCCGGGCTCTAAACGCTTGACCCAGCCGTGCTGGTCCAACTCAAGAGCTGGCCCCTGGCCCCAGGGTTGACCTGTCCGTTGGCTGATCCATGGGCGGGACATACGAAACACATCCACGAAGGGCAACTCCGTGTTCCAGTCGGCTGGACCGGCAAGATTCATCCCCAGCCGTGGTTTTCCCACAGGGGCACGTCCGCCTTGCACCTCGCCCTGAACCTGGAATGGCACTCCGATCACCGCAATAAGTAATAACGCGAAAACTAGGCGAGACAACGTGTCGCCGGTTCGCCCAGCTCCGTTTTCTTTCCAGAGAACACACATGTGGTCTGTGCAGTTGTGACAATCGTGCATGTTTTTCTCCCAAAGAAACGATTCGCCTAGGCATGACCTTTCTATCAGGGGCTATCCCATAATCTCCCCTCGCCCGTTCGGCGGGAGAGGGGTCGGGGGTGAGGGTGCCCCC
>JAKPII010000034.1 GCA_029549885.1 Planctomycetota bacterium | reverse complement strand
TTCTCAGCGAACTCTTTCCAACTGTCTTGGCCCGATGGAATGAACCCGGTGCCGCAGAAGAGATGTTACAACTCCAGGCATTTCGCCGCACGGTGGATGCCGGTCTTCAGGATATCCACCTCAAGATGCTGGACAGAGGCTCCGACCTGATCGCGCTTAACTCGAAGTCCGACAATGCCCATCCCGTAGCGATTACACTTCCTTACGTTGGAGAATACGATACCAGATGGGACCAGATTCGGACAGTCCTTCCGGAACCGACCCGCACTGCCGCCATGCGGGTGGTTTCCCGAATCCCAGCCACATACGCGGCCTTATGTCAAAACGCTTTAGCACTGAATGCCGCAGACCAGGCGCGGGTTTTTGCCGTAGGACGTTTTCTCAACAAGCAGGAGCGAATTGGTCCCGTCTTGAGCGCCCTTCACTTCGAGCACGAAGCCTGGTTAGGCTTTATTGAACTAACGGGCCAATACAACCAACTCATCGCCGAGTATGTTTCCCTGGTACGACCTGATTTGGACCAAAAGAGTTTCCTTTCTGCCATCGGGATCACACAACGTTAAATCCGCCGGGTGTTGCGCGAGGTGACTCTCGAATGCAAGAGTCTTTCGCAAACAATCCTCAATCTGAACTGTCTACAGGTGAATCTCATTCTCCTGCTGGCGGGAACGAGTGGCGTCTAACTTCAAGGGTACCGACACAGGTGACGATCGGCCACTTACGCATATGCCCACCTCTGTTTCAGGCCCCGATGGCGGGATATACCAACTATGCATTTCGCCAATTACTACGTTCACTTGGCGGAGTGGGACTGCTCTGCACCGAGATGGTTAGTGCCCGCGGCTTTTTGGAGCTGGATCGTCGCTATCAGCGGCTCCCGGACCGATTGTGGGGTGTCCGAGATGAACCGCGGCCGATTGCGGTTCAGATCTGGGATAACGATCCTCATAAGCTGGCCATGGTGGCCGAGCGTCTCGTCGAGGATTTCGATGTATCGTGTTTGGACATCAATTTTGGTTGTCCTGCGGAGCAAATCACCCGGGGGGTGGCGTGTGGGGCTTATCTGCTTCGTCAGCCAGACGACATTGGCGAAATCGTATCCGCCGTGGTTAAACGAGTATCCCCTGTGCCGGTCACGGCCAAGATTCGACTTGGTTGGAGCGATCAAGAGATCAACGCACCCGCGGTCGCCGAAGTTATCCAGCAAGCCGGTGGCGCCGCCGTGTTTGTTCATGGTCGCACGGCACAACAAAGATACCGCGGAACTGCGGATTGGTCACAGATCGCTGCCGTCAAAAAGCGTGTCCAGCGGATTCCTGTTATCGGTAATGGCGACATTCGTTCCGCCCAACAAGCGGTAACGGCCATGAGGGAATTCGGTGTTGATGGCGTCATGATCGGTCGTGTGGCTTTGGCACGTCCCTGGATCTTTCGCGAAGCCGCCGCCCTTTTGGCAGGCTTGGAACCACCGCCCGAGCCACCTGCCGAAGAACAGTACGAAATGTTACTGGAACTTTACCGCCAGCTCGAAAGCTATTTCGGGAGCGTGAAGGCAGGAATCCTCATGCGGAGCTTTGCCAGTCGCTTTGTTACAGCGCGACGTGGTGCTAAACGGTTTCGGGTACTTATTCATAGCTCAAAGTCATCAGCAGACCTGCTTGCCCACTTGCGGGATTTCTTTTTGCACAATCCTGAAAGCTAGGACGTATCCCAGCAATAACGGAACTGCCAATCGCATCCCGAAGAATCCCTCTTGGCTATCAACCGGGGCTGGTGTTGAAAGAGTCCAAGACCCATTTCCGTGTTCGGCCTTGAGCGTCAGCTTGCCAAACCTGTCCCGACTCCACATCAAGGGCTGTGAGCCACCCACCGCCGTAGCAGCATGTATCAATACACACGAGATAACCGAGGTCAAGGATTTCGAAGTTCCGCTGGGCCGTATGTCCAACAATGGCCTTTTTTCCCGATCGATGAGGCCCCGGAAGCCGTTGCCGCAAAGATTCCCAACGAAGTGTGAATACGTCCTGTTCACTTAGCGGTCGATTTTCAATGTAGTTTGCGTGGAGAAAGATGTGGGTGGGTGTTTCTAAGTAGGTGCGGCATTCCTGCAAAAAACGAATGTGATGTTCGGGAACACCATCTAATGTTGTCAAACCGTAAGATTCGAGCGTCGCCGCACCTCCGTAATGCAACCAGTCATCAAAAAGGTGATGATCTCCTTGCCAAATGGAAAGCATCATCTCGTCATGGTTACCTAGAATGGGAACAAGATGAACTTGGCCCTGCAACTCAATGAGAATTTCAAGAACCTCCCGGCTGTTTGGACCACGATCGACATAATCGCCCAGCGTGATGACCGTATCACTACCTGAAGGACCAATCTGATCCAACACTGCACGAAGTGCGACGTCGTACCCGTGGATATCGCCTATGGCTATAGTGAGTCCACTCATTGTCGTTTCTGTGTGATTTCTAATGCCTCTGCCGTAAGGAATGAGCACCCCAAGAGGTTACCAAGAGACCGAGGCCTATGCGGATGCTGCCGGTTGCAATGCCAGATAAATCTGCGTGAGGTGGAAGAAGACCGGAGCGGCAAAACAGAGCGAGTCAATTCGGTCAAGGACCCCTGTATGTCCGGCCACGAGAGTCCCATAGTCCTTAACACCACGATCCCGTTTGATCGCGGACATCGTAATACCGCCGGCAAAGGCCACTAAGGAGATTACCAAGGACAGTCCGGCGGTAATCCAGATTGAATTAAAGGGCAAGGCCCACCACAGCATGGCGCCGATTAGGGTTACACTAGCCGATCCTCCCAAAAGTCCCTCCCACGTCCGCGTGGGATTGATGTTCGGCACCACCACATGTCGGCTAGGAAGTTGGGACCAGGCAAACTGAAGGGCATCGCTCAGCTGGGTAATAAACACTAAAAAAAAGAGGAGTCGAAGGTTGTAGGCATCGTTTCCGAGTTCCAATGTGGTGAGAAGGGCTGGGGCATAGCTTAAGCAGTACACGCAAATGAGAAGGCCCATCTGAATCTTTGCCGTCCGTTCCAAAAATCGGACAGGATCGTTGGAGAATGCAATGCGCGTATGGAGAAAGAGTAATGCGTAAACGGGGATGATAATGGCAAACAAATCGTATTGCGCGTACCCCACCAGAACATACTGGGCGGGCGTGCAAAGAACAAAGACCCAAAAAAGCGCTCGATGGTCGCTGGGCCGCGTTGGTGTCAGGGTGATGAATTCCCGCAAAGCCCAAAAGGAAATGAGCCCAAAAAAGACGACGGTAGCGGTCTTTCCGAGGACAATGGCCCCAGCGAGCCCGGCAAACAACAGCCACCACGCCCGCAGTCGCCCTGAAAAGCTTTCAACGATTTCTGAATTGATGACTTCCGGCCGACTGCGGCGAAGAAGTTGGACGACAACTGTGGCAATAATAAGTAGAACAAGAACGGCGCCAAGAAGTCCCCATGTGACTGTGTCATTCATGGACGCAAACACCTCGCCCAAACGCTAGGGACGGGTTTTTCCTTGCCTAATGTTCTAGGCCTCGAGGCCAAAGGTCCCTATCACCCCCATGCTGTTATTTTTTCTCCCCGACACCCAAATTGAGAATCTGACGGCCCAGCCGACTTACCACTTCGAGTTTGATACCCGCTTTGGAATCAGCCGCTTTGATGGCCTCTTGGAATTCAGCCAAGTTGTTGATTACGCGATCATTGACCTTGACGATCACCATGCCCGTGGATAGACCGGCGCGGGCACCAGGCCTCCCCGGATCGGCGTGAATGACAACCACACCATGGGTGACGCGGACACCGGTATCCGGCGCAAGAGCAGGATCGAAATCCATCAGCATCAGGCCCAGTTCTTTATCATAAACCCTCTTGCGTCGGGGTTGATCCTGCGACTCATTTTGTTGCTTCAATCGCTCTGCCAACTCTCGCTCCGAAAGAGATTCCTGCAACTGAATCTCCAGCTCAATGGAAGTTCCATCGCGAAGGACACGAACCTTGTGGGGCACGTCCAGGGAGGCGCGCTCCACAATCTCCTGAAGACTGGCCACATCGCTTACATCGACACCATCGAAGCTCAAGATGACATCGTTCCGCCTGAGCCCCGCCCTGTCCGCTGGTGTCTCGCGAATCACCTGCCTCACCACGACTCCCCCCAAACTCTGGCGTTCTTCTCCACTTACCGCCTTGCGAGGAAGCAACACATCCTCAAGCGTTACACCCAGATATGCCCGCCGAACACGACCGTGAGCTAACAGCTCGGAACTGACCCACTTGACAAGATTGATCGGAATAGCAAAACCAACGCCCTGATACCCACCACTACGCGAAAATATTGCCGTGTTGATACCGACGACCTCGCCATCCAAATTCACCAGGGGCCCACCCGAATTGCCGGGATTAATCGCGGCGTCGGTCTGAATGAAACGAACGCGTCCAATTGAACGCAACGTCCGGCCTTTGGCGCTGACAATCCCAGCACTGACCGTCCCTTCCAATTCAAACGGATTACCAATAGCTATCACCCAGTCGCCAATGTCTAACTTGTCAGAATCGCCAAGTCGCGCTGCCGGCAAATCCTCCGCGGCCTCAATTTTTAGGATCGCGAGATCGCTCAACTCATCCGACTTCTTGTCAATAACCGGGAACTCACGGCCATCGACCAGACGTACCGTGACAACATCACCACCTTCGACCACGTGGCGGTTGGTAATGATGATACCCTTGGGGTCAATGATGACACCGGTTCCCATGCCCAAATCTGGGTTTCGGGGAATCTCATTTTGAAAACCCGGTTCCGAGGGTTTCGGAAATTCCTCCCACGGCAACCGAGGCCCACCACGCCCTGCCTCTTGTCCCTCTTTAGACGTGGCTGTCTTGATCGTCACAACCGCAGGCAGAACTTTTCGGGCGGCACTACGAAAGGCAATCGATAGGTACTTGGCGTGTTGAACCGCCTCTTCCTCGGTCTCTCCTAAAATGGGCTGCCCCAGCCATGGACACGTAGCCGCCCAAAAAACACAGCAAATCAGCCAGAAATGGCGTCTTGGTCGCTGAACGACAGCTGATTCGCTCGCTTGGCGATGCACAAAAACGGACATAATCCAATCCTTCTGATGAAAGTATAAAACCGTTCGCTTGCCGACTTCTTTTCCTTCGACACTTTTGGCCATCGAAAACCCGCCCATTCTGCAAGTTTATGCCATTAACCCGGGAAGAATCAACGAAGTACCTCTTGATGAGGTAAGTTTTGGCGGAATAAAGCGCAAGATTGATACGTTGTGCACGCCGGGAAGGCACCACCCCGAGGGGTCGGGGCGTCTTGATAGTTAGAACCGCGAGTTCCGTTCCCGCTGCCATCGTTGCACTTCTTCAATGATGAGGCTACGATGAATGGCTGAAATGCTGGGCTATTGGGCTCGGGAGCAATTTCAAGCGAGAACAACGGCGAAGGCACGGGCAAGTGCTTCGCTGTCGCGGCTGGTGTGGTTTGTTGCTTGCAGCGATCATGTTCGGAGGTTACACCATGAAAACTAATTACCGGCGTCGTGCATTTCTGATGGGTTCCTCGGCTTTGGCGATCGGGGCCATGATCCCATGGCGTTTTGGCGTTCTGAACGCCGCGACCGTCGAGAAATTGGCCGAAGGTGCCCCTCACGCCGAAAAGCTCGGATGGCGATTGGGGTGTCAAGCTTACAGCTTTAACCGGTTCACGTTTTACGAAGCAGTTGAAAAGACCGCAGCCGTGGGGCTTCGCTACATCGAAGCATATCCCGGCCAGCGGCTCTCTCAAGAGAAGCCGGACGTGAAAACCGATCATAACCTGAGTGTCCAGGATCGTTTGGAAGTTAAGAAGCGATTGGCCGATGCAGGTGTCACCCTAGTGAATTACGGAGTGGTGCGGCTTTCCGCGGACGAGGGTGAGAATCGAAAAGTGTTCGATTTCGCCAAAGACATGGGAATCGAAACCATTGTCTCAGAGCCACCGTTTGATGCCTTCGATGTCATTGAAAAGCTTTGCGAAGAGTACCAAATTAACGTGGCACTCCACAACCATCCGCAACCCTCAATCTATTGGAATCCCGATACCGTGCTCAAGGTTTGTGAGGGTCGGTCAAAACGGATTGGGGCCTGTGCTGATACCGGACACTGGATGCGATCAAATATCAACCCGTTGGAAGCCATCAAAAAGCTCGAAGGGCGAATTATTTCCTTCCACTTCAAAGATCTGAACGATTACGGGCGTGGCGCCCACGACGTACCCTGGGGCACAGGCAAAGCGGACGTTCCCGCCTTGCTCCGTGAGATCAAACGACAGGGCATCAAGGCCGTCTTCTCCATTGAGTACGAGTACAACTGGGAAAACTCCCTGCCCGAGATTGCGGAATGCGTCAAGTTTTTCGACAAGGTTGCGGCGGAACTCCTGGCGCAATAGGGCGGCGATCGGTTTTGAATAGCCAACCGTTTTGAACGGCCTTAATCCCGTAGTTACACCGACGAGTCGAGGCACCCCATTTTGGGGTGTCTTTTTTGTTTGCTTGTCGTTTCTAGGAAAAGTTCTGCGAAGAAAAAAACCAGGTGGCCTTTAGCAGGACACGTTGGCGTGCGCCATCGCCGTATGTGCTGTCAGTGCAATCACTTATAGCAACCAGCAGTGCGCGGGCAAG
>JAKPII010000014.1 GCA_029549885.1 Planctomycetota bacterium | reverse complement strand
GATCATATTCCAAGTGGAAGACAAGTGGACCTGCTTGTAAGTAACATTGATGTGCTGCCCACTTTGGTTGAGTACCTGCAATTGACCTGGAGAAAAACCGATGCAAGGAAACTCCCGGGCAGGAGCTTCGCAGCCCTACTCCGGGGAGAGGAGATCCCATCCTGGGAAAATGTGGTCTTTTATGAATTTGAGAACGTGAGGGCTATCCGTACCGATCGTTGGAAGTACATCGAACGATTTCGGCAGACGCCAAACGAGCTTTACGACTTGGAACATGATCCTCAAGAGTTGACAAACTTGGTGGACGATTCGCGATGCGAGGCAGTGAAGCGAGAATTGTCGCAGCGGTTGTATCAGTTTTTTGACAAATATGCGGATCCCAAATGGGATCTTTGGAGAGGAGGAACATCAAAGTCTGGACTCCTGATGCACGATTTGTTCGATAATCCCGGCCCGGCACCGTCGCCAAAGGCAAAACGGTGATGAAAGCAAGCACCCGAACACAGCGCTATAAAGCAGGCCACTCACGCTTGTCGCGACAATAATCGACGACCACAGCGGTTGTCATATGGGTTTGGTAGTGCGCGAAAAACGGCTCGTAGGGGCAACCCCCTGTGGTTGCCCGTTTATGCGTACCACCCACGTTCGCGCTTGGGCGGGTACCCGTTGTTTGCATTCGACGGGGCCCCGGGCGCTGTTTATGTTCTGGGGCAGGCACAGGGGCCTGCCCCTACGATTTTGATGACCGACCTGTAGGGGCAACCCCCTGTGGTTGCCCCGTTTGGCACGATCCCGTGGTCGGCCTCATTTGGGGCAATTCGCACTGTTGTCCACGCCGATGCGGCCCTTGACGTTTCCAGACACCACAAGAAATACTCGTATCCCGCTTTGCCAAAACGGTGTCCAAGCCGGCGCGGGTTTGACAGGGCAATAACGGTTGTGCTTAGGGATATCGTTTCACGCATGCATGCTTGGGGGGCCGTCTAACTCACCACGAGGTCGTTCTTGGCGGGGTCGGGCGTCGGGCTACGGTGAGCCAATCCACCGGTGGTTCACTTTCTCGGGCACCGTGGGCCACATACCCAAGGACAGGCGGGACGCAGCGGGCGGAGAGTTCCTGCAGGTTGCTCATGACACTCGCATCGAGAGGATCGGGCGGGGCAGGCTCGTTTAGTAAGATTCCCGCCACGTCGATTCCCTCCCGAAATGTCGTTGCGGCGATGAGAGTCAAGAGTGTGTGATTGATCGTACCCAGGACGTTGTTACTGACTACCAACAAAGGATATCCGAACTCGTAGGCCAAATCGGCGGCATAATCCTCATCACTGACAGGGGACATGAGCCCACCTGCACCTTCAATAAGGATGACCTCAGCCCATTCCAGCCAAGGCCGCAGACCTTCCCGAAGGAGCCGCGTGTCCACAGATTTGCCCTCCGCCCGAGCAGCGGCCGGTGGGGCCAGGGGGGCCTCGAAACATTGCGGACAGACATGCCCCAAAGTGAGCGGCTTGCCAGCGGCTTCCCAAAGCGTGACCGCGTCCTCTGAAACAAGTTCTCCTTTTACTCGCTGGCAACCACTTGCCACCGGCTTATAAACCCCAACACGTAAGCCCTTTTGCGCCAAATTGCGAGCAATCAGGGCACCCACATAGGTCTTGCCTACGCCCGTATCCGTTCCCGTTATGAAAAGTCCCAGGGGCTTCTTTTTCGACATGCCAGTAGGCCTTTCCGTGTCATCTCGTAAGCTCATGATGATTATGATTCTTTCGAGCCTATCCCAAAAAGTCCCCCTCTCCCTCCGGGAGAGGGTTGGGGTGAGGGCAAGCGAACGTCGGAATCGATTGAGAAAACCGGCAGCGATTCGAACCATCCTCACCTCTGAGCCCTGTCCCGCCGAACACGTGAGGGGAGATTATGGGATAGTCTCTTCGTCTCCGGTAAATGATTTTCTGGGAAAGTTTTAATCGCGGCAAAAACGGTGCAAGCCGGCTTTTCTGGCCACCGCTATTGCCTCAAGGTATTCCTCGCGTGTGCAACGCCGAGCAATTTCGGGGATGTCCCACGCACGGCCCTCTGGTCGATATTGTGCCATAATGTTGACAAATGTATGAGGGGAGATCTGCTCGGCCAGAAAGGACATTACTTCGTGGGTTCCAGCGCAGTTATTGGGCATGACCAGATGCCGCACCAGCAGTCCGCGGACGGCTAACCCCCGATCGTCCAGGACCAAATCGCCCACCTGTCGATGCATTTCCTTCACGGCTGCGCGACACACGTCCCAGTAATCGGGTGCATGCGCCAAGCGTTTTGCGACATCGGGATTGGTAAACTTCATGTCCGGCATGTAGATGTCGATAACCCCATCTAGCAGACGAAGGGCCTCCACCGAATCGTACCCGCTGCTGTTATAGACCAAAGGCACACGGAGACCCTTTTCAATGGCAATCGGTAGGGCCTCCAAAATGTGCGGAATGACATGGCTCGGCGTGACAAAATTGATGTTATGACAGCCTTGCTCTTGCAGGTGAATCATAAGATGGGCAAGGCGACGCGCATCAGCGGGGTAGCCCGTTCGCTGCCAGCTTATGTCGTTATTTTGACAGAAGACACACTTCAAATTGCATCCCGAAAAGAAGATCGTTCCCGATCCGTTCCAGCCGCGAAGGCAGGGTTCTTCGCCGTGGTGGGGAAATGCGCTTGATACCCAGGCGTGCCGACCAATGCCGCAATAAGACCCCACAGGATCGTCCTCTAGGCGATTGGCATGGCATTGTCGTGGGCACAGCGTGCAGTCGGCCAATCGGGCCAACGCCTCCTCGATTCGCCGCTGCAATTCACCGGAACGATGAAGCTCCACATAACCGACTGTAAACGGCTGGGATACCATAAGAAGCGTTTACGGTATAGCATCAGGGGTCACGTATTTGCCTTCCATGCTCACTTCATCTGGCGCAGGAGGCAAAAAACAATTGGAACGCCAGAATAGTTACCCACTCCTTATTTTCCGTAAGCGCCGGTCATCACAAAAGACAGGTGTGCCACTTGATAGGTGTGGCGGCGAGAACTTTTCGACTAGCCTTTCCGCAGGATAAACCATGATGCGCGATTCGACATCGTGTGAAACATTGTGACATGCACTCTCGGCTGAACGGTTCCCGACACGGCGTCTTTGGTGGCAAAAGACGCGGTTTTGTGAACTCTCGGCCAGAACGAACCCCCTTGGGAGCGCGATCTGCTGTGCTCAATTGATTCATCTCGACGGTAAGTGGCATGGCGGGGAAAGAGGTCGCGCTCCCGGAGCGTAGTGCATTAGCAGTTCGGAAAGGTTGAAGGAAATGCGTATCAAACTACCAAGAGCGTTTACCCTGGTAGAACTTCTGGTTGTGATCGCTATTATTGGCTTGCTCATCGCCTTGTTACTTCCGGCAGTACAGGCAGCCCGAGAGGCAGCCCGGCGGGCGCAGTGCCTTAACCACCTTAAGCAGTTGGGGCTAGCGACACACAATTACGCAACTTCCTGGGGATGCTTTCCCCCAAGTGCTATTGTTGATCGGAGCGTCCAGTCAACCGGGAATAATGTTTCCTGGGGTATCCATGGTCGTCTTCTGGCCTACCTTGAACAGGTGCCGTTGGGTTCTCGAATCAACCTGGTGGAACCTTGGGACCAACAGCCTGCGATTGACTCCGTACGGATTGCCGTTTTGGCTTGTCCTAGTGATCCCAAGGCCGGTCAACTCCGCGATCCAGGCGGTGGCAAACCACGACTCTATTCCACCACCTATGGATTCAATTTGGGTGTGTATTTCGTTTATGATCCCGTTTCGGATCGTGGTGGGGACGGCATTTCCTATCCAAACTCTAGCCTTTCCTGGGCGGCGGTTACCGACGGAACGGCGCACACCATTCTTGCGGCTGAGGTCAAGGCTTGGCAGCCTTATCGCCGGAATGGCGGTCCCCCAACCGCAGAGATGCCCGAATCTCCCGAGGATGCGTCGGCAATTGTGCAATCCGCTACCGATGCCAAAACGACTGGCCACACTGAATGGCCCGATGGTCGTGTGCATCACACCGGCTTTACGGCTTGTTTTCCTCCCAACACCAGAATCCCCTGCGAGATCCAGGGCCAGATGCTCGATTGTGATTACAACTCTTGGCAAGAAGGGAGGGACGGTATCAGGGGACTACCCACCTATGCCATCGTGGTTTCCCGCAGTTACCATCCTGGTGGGGTGAATGCGGTTCATGTTGACGGCTCTGCCCGGTTCTATTCCCAAACCATCGAAAAAGCGATGTGGCAGGCTTTAGCGACCCGGGCCGGTGGCGAAATACTTGCCTCGCCATGAAGTCTGCATTAGATGCGCAATTAAGATGCCCCCAACGGTTCAAATGCTGGCTTGTGCCAGTCCCACTTCGAATATCTTAGCTGTGCGTTGTCCACTTATGCCCATTATGCGTGGCACAGGCTGAGGCGACCATCCTTCAACACAAGGACCCGGTGGCAGATTCTCTGCAAGAACCCGCGGTCATGAGACACAATCACCATGGATTGTGGCAACGCGGAAAGGATTTTTTCCACCCGCGCGCAAGCCGATTCGTCTAGACCGGCCGTTGGTTCATCCAGGAGCAGCAGTTGGGGCTCCATGGCGAGAACCGTTGCCAGGGCAACCAATCGCTTTTCGCCGCCGGATAATCGGTAGGTAATCCGCGACTCCCATCCGGCCAGCCCAAGTTTGTCTAACGTTTGACGCACAATCTCCCGAACCTCGCGTGGGCTTTTCCCCTGATTGAAGGGGCCAAAGGCGACATCCTCTGCCACCGTGGGGCAAAACAGTTGGTCATCACTATCCTGGAAAAGCAGTCCCACCTGTCCCGGCAGATCACGAAAATCGCTAGGGTGACGACGCACCCGCCCCAGAATCTCGATTGTGCCGGCACAAGCCGGGATAAGCCCCATGAGGATGTGCAAGAACGTCGTCTTACCCGATCCATTGGGCCCGAGTAGCCCCACTTTTTCGCCAGGAGATAATGTGAAATCGAGATGAGAGAACAGCCGGACTTGGCCGTCGAAGCTAAACTCCAAATCACGGACGTTAATGACGGGCGGCAGGCCGTTGGCTTCTTGCTCCGAAGGAGAAGAATATTCCTGCGTGGACAATGAACCAGCCGCGGCAGCCGTCAGACCTATCTGTTGCGGATCGACGGAGCGGGTGAATGCCATCTTGTCCCCTTTGGGTTGGGGTTGTTCTGTTACCACACGACTTCCCATCCAAAATAAAGGCCGGTAGCGATCACGCAGATCAAACCGAACAAAACATCCCAGGAGGTAAAATGAAAGTGGTCTAGGACGTAGAACTTCCCTCGAAAGCCACGACACCGCATGGCGGTCAAAATCCGTTCCGAGCGTTCGAGGCTTCTTACCAAGAGCATCCCCACCAGATAACCGTAGGCCCGATAGGTGTGTCGGTTCATGGCCGGGCGAAAGCCCCGCGTTACCATGGCCGTTCGTAACCGATGATACTCATCCTGAAGGACTTGGAGATAACGGACGGCATAGAGAAACACGAACACCAGTTTTGGCGGGATGCGCAGATGAACGAAGGCATGGCCCAGAACAGGGATTTCCAGCGTCCCAACAAGACCGATCGTGGCAAGAATGATAATTAATGCCCGAAGCGTGATCAGCCCTGCCTGCGTTAGTCCCTCCGAACTTGCGTGGGCCCAAAAACCTGTGCCCAGCGGTGTGCCGGGAACGGTCCAGGGAAGGATCATCGCCAGAAGGACGCCGAATCCCAGTAGCGGCAAACATCGCTTGACAGTCACGGAAAGCGGCATTCGCGCAAGGGCCAGAAAGACCAAACCCAGCGCGAGCAGCCCAAGGAGAGTTAGTAGGCGTCCTGCCGCCACCGTCCCCAAGGCGGTTAGGCCCACGGCCAACGTCCGCAGGCGGGGATCGAAGCGATCTATGGGGGCCGCGCTGCTGTGTCGCAGCATAGGGCCTTCATCCCATTGGCGATTCATATCGAGGATTTTTCTCCCATTGCATCAAACGATCTCACGAGTTAATGATTTGTCACTTGTTTCGCCCTCTTTTTGCCAGGAAATAGAAAGTAATACCCGTCAGCCCAAGAATGTAACCCACGCCCCCAAGAATATCGCGAAGGCCAGTGGCGGTCTGCAACTGCTTCAAATCCTCACGCAGTTGGATGACCTGGCTACGCAGGCTGGCCACCTCCTGGCGAACGGACTCATCATTAGTGCCGGTGGATTGAGCGGCACTCGTAGATTGGCTCACCTTAGCCGGGTGGTCGGCCGGTGAAACCGCGGACCCCGGCGTCTGGCCTGCGGTTTGGGATTCATTCGGCCTCGTTACGGCCGTCGGGGTTTGCTGGTCCGGAAGAGCAGGCAGCGTGTTGGGGAGTTCGTCAGCATGGATCAAGGCCTCGGCCTGATGGCCGTCTTCCATCACGGCTCGGAGAAGATAATCGCACCGATAGGGGGCCGAAAAGGAGAATCGTCCTTCGCTATCGGTCGTGACTTGGCCGACAGCTTCCTTGGCCTCGGCATAGACTTTCACAATCACGTCTGGGACTCCCGTCCCACCACGGAGATACACCCGGCCATTGATTTTCTCCCCGTCCGCGGCAGCAAAAAGATAAAGGGAATGGGCAAATGCGGTGGCAGTCGCTAGATTTACCGTTACGAAACCGACCAAGATAACTGTGATCCGGGATGATCTCATCTTCTTACACCTACTTATCGATTCCCCTTTGCCTAATAGCGATCGGCAGGAAAATCAGCACACGTGTCCAGGAACGCGTCTGATAGTGCTTTCACCCTCGCACTGAATTGTGGCTTACCAAGCTGGAACACGGCCCTCCAAGAGAGCGGCGCCAAACACCTGGGGATAAACCCGTCGCAAAAAGACCGCCGCCGCAGCTGTGACAATCCCTTCACCAACGGCGATCACTCCATCCCCGATCCAAACGATCCAGGAAACGACGACGAATTCGCGGCCGGCAACTGCCACGGAAAGGGCTGTCATCGTCGCTGCCAGCAAAACGGTCACGGCCCCCACACCGAATCCCCCCAGGGCGACCAATTGTACTCGGGGAGAACAAACCAGTCGGCCAAACGCATAGCGGGCCAACACGGCCGGTAAGGCCATGTTCACAGTGTTGATGCCCAGTGTGGTTAACCCTCCCATTCCAAAAAACAGCCATTGGAGGAGCAGGGCAATGAGGACGGCTGGAAACGCTGTCCAACCCAAGATCAACCCCAATAAACCGTTGAGCACCAAGTGAACACTGATCGGACCGACGGGAACCTGAATCAGGGAGACCACAAAAAAGAGACTTGTCAGAAGTCCTGTGCGGGGCACCTGATCTGCATCCAAGCGTGATAACCCCAGCGTGGTCCCCAAGCCCGCGCCGACCCAACCCAGGGCCAGGAGGACCGTGCCTGCCGTGGAGGCTGTGAGGACACCATCTTGAATGTGCATTGACGTTAATCTTGCCTTGAGGCAACCAGTGGTCTTAAAGGTGAAATGTGGAACAAAGGTGACAGATCATTTGTGCGTATTCTGGCTGGATTGTGACGGTGTCTCCACCATATCGGCTGCCCGAACCCAAATCACGCCGCCCAATTCTACATCGGCGGGTTCACTACCGGGCGCCGGACGTTTTTCGGCAGCATCCACGAGTGCCGCAAAACCCCACCACCCAGCCCGCGGTATCCCGTAACAAAAAACACCTTGTCCATCGGCCTTGATAACCTGCGTGACAAAGGCGTCGTTGGGCACGGCGACCCTCTTGTCGGTATTCCAGTATTCAACCTCGACCGTGGCAAACGGCACGGGTTGGCCGTTGTGAAGGACGACGCCGCGGAAACAATTGCCTGTCCACAGGCCATAAGGGCGCGTCAGGGGTTGAATTTCGACCGGCAAACCCACGGGTTTTGCCCAATCTCCTTCGTCTCCCATAAAGTTGACCACGACTTTGGTGTAGTGGACAATCCATTTCTTCTCCATCTTTTCCCAGTAGGGTGCCGGCTCGATGGCAAACACGTAATCGCCGGGACTGTTCAGTCGATAGCGGGCGACAAAGGCAGGCTGGCCTTGAAGCGACCGTGGCTGCAATAGCGTGAGCAAATCGATGTGCTGATCCGCATGACTTACAAAAAATCGGGAGGGCGTTCCCATGGCCATGACGGGCCCTTGTTCCATGGGATGAGTAAACTGGATGTCAAACACGAGGGTCGCCTGCTCCGGCGTATCCACCACATCCTGGGAAGGGAGCAGGACGAGAAAATGGGCCTGCACCGGGGCGGCGATTGCCAGGAAGATGGCCAGGATGCTCCATCGGATGACGGCTTCCCCTCCAGACCGGGCGATCCTCAAAAAGATGCCGGTCCGTGATGCCCATCGTTCGGCTTGACCCATCTTGAGCATGGAAACGCACGCCCCACCACACAATGGCAAAGGTATGAAAACGGACGCAAGGTCAGTGTTACCAATTCTGTTATTGTAGCACCCAAAGAAAAGGGAAGTCCATGACCTGAAAGGGGATTGAGAACGAGGCATCATCTGGAGCTGGACGGGCCACGCTTTTGTGGCGACCGCGAAGGCAGCGGGATGCTTTCGCGCAGTGGCCATCAACTGGTCAGCGTTGGGACAAAGAGCGAACCGAAGCGCCTTTTCCGCGTGTCTCGCTCTAAGAAACCATTAGCCGGCCGTAACACCGGAGTAGTCAAACTGATGTCACACACATAGGTGGAGCAGGGCCAGTCCTTCTGGCGAAACGTGCATTGCAATCTTTACGATGAGGCAAGGTTTTTCGTATGATTGTGATAACACAAGGAGGTGTCTGATTCGATCATTTTTCACGAGATTTGATATACATGACCACGACTAATACGACGAGAACCCTTGACGGGGTTGGATTGACACGGACTTGGGGCGGTGCAGTTGGTCGAGAACGACTCCAGGTCCTTTGTGACACATACAACCGCCTGCTCAATCAACGGCGACGGCTCAATCGCACCGAGCATCTATGGTTGATCCGCGAACTTGGCCGCGGGGGACAAGGGGTTGTCTATCTAAGCGAGCGACGGGGGGCGGACGGATTTACGTTGCCCCTCGCGTTAAAGTTCTTTGCCCCTGATCCCTATCCCAATGATGCCGCGTACGAGGAGGCCATGGCCAGGATCGGTTGGGTCTCTGGCCGTGTTTCTCGGATCGCTCATGATAATCTCCTCGATGTGGATAACTGGTTGGACTGCGACGGCATCCGCGTGATGGTCATGGAATGGGTCGATGGCTACGATTTAGCCCGCCTCTTGACCAAACGGATGTACCAACTTCTGGAGCAACGTGTGAAACCGATCCGCTGGCAATATATCAACGAGGTGATCGTTACGGCGGGCCCGGTGCAGCCACGGCTCAAACCCGGCGTGGCCGTCGCCATCGTCAGGGACTGTTTGGCGGGGCTCGCGGCGCTCCATCGAGGGCGAATCGTGCATGGTGACATTAAGCCTTCGAACATCATGCTCAAGCGAACCGGGACGGCCAAATTGGTTGATGTGGGTTCGGCTGTGGATTTAGACAATCCGCCACCGATGCGCGGATGCACGCCCTTATATGCGGCCCCTGAGGTCTTGGAGAGTGATGGCGCCGAGATTTCGCCCCGCTCGGATTTGGCGAGTTTGGGTTACGTCTTGATCGAGATGTTGTCGGGCCAGCCGCCGTTTCCTGCCAATTTGCCACGGGCTCAACTTTTGGAGGCGAAGCGTCTTTTACCGCAGAGATTACACACCATTTTACCGCCAGAGTGTGTGGCCAGTGAGGCCCTGATGAACTTCTGCAAGATGTTGATCGCACCGGACCCGGCCCGGCGGTTCTCCAATGCCGAGTCGGCCGATTTGGACAATAATGGCGCAGCGGCCTTCTTACGACAACTTGTGAAGGGTGACCTGGCTTCCGAATACGCCACGGAAATTCGGCATTGGCTTTCTGATTTGCATGGCCTGTAATCTGGTCGCCCCCTTGCCGTGATCTTCGCCTAACAATGATGAAACGCACCTTGGTCCTCGGATTGGGAAACGATATCCTCACGGATGACGCCGTGGGGCTGCGTGTGGCGAGGGAATTGAAATCGATCTTGGCCGGGCGTCCTGAGATTACCGTGGATGAAGATTGCTGGGGCGGCCTGCGATTGATGGAGCGGCTGGCTGGGTTTGATCGGGCGATTATCATCGATGCGATTCAATCAGGCGGGCAGCCGGGGACAGTCCGAATTCTCTCGCCAAAAGACATCCCTACCCAACACAGTGCTTCTGCCCACGACGTAAACTTGCCGACAGCCTTGGCCTTTGGGCGAAAAATGGGGGTACACCTCCCAGAAGATCATGAGATTGTCCTTGTCGCCATTGAAGCACTGGATATACTGACTTTTGGGGAACGGTGCACTCCCGCGGTGGAGGCAGCCATTCCCCAGGCGGTGCGGCTTGTGTTGGATCTCCTCGCCGGGTGGGACAACTCATTGCCTGACCGCAATTCGGGTCTCGGGTTTGGACAGAGCACGCGGGAACTGTGACTGTTGCTTGGCCAGGATCAGCGCCCTAAAGCGACAGGCTGTTGGGATCATGGGTGCGATAGGCCCTGCTAACGGTCACCAAGACTGGGAGGAGTTTGACCATGGTTTCGCCCGAAATGTTGCGTCGTTATTCGTATTTCGCCAAAGTTAGCGAGGAGACGCTCAAGGAAATCGCCATGCTGGCGGAAGAAAAGTCGTATCCTGCGGGGATGCGGCTGTTTTACGTCGGTGATCCCGCGGACCATCTCAACATTATTGTTGAGGGAGAAGTGGACATCCAATACGAGCTGGGTAACGGGGAGAAACGAACCGTCGATACGCTCGTGCCTGGAGACATCCTCGTCTGGTCAGCGTTGGTTGAACCGTACCGAACGACCGCGATTGGGACGACAACAAAACCGACGAAGGTCATCGCCATCAAAGCCAAGCCCTTACGGGAGTTGTGCGACAAGGACTCGATGCTCGGTTACCAGTTGATGCGAGAAATCGCGAAACTCTTAGCCAGTCGTCTTGAGTCCGCGCGGGTCCAATTGGCCGCCACCTGAAGCGCGGCTCCTAGTCCAAGAATTTGCAAACCGACATGCATGAAGTCGCGTTGGTGGAGTCCCTCCTGGAGTCTGTGCACGAGCAACTTCGGGAGGCGGGGATTGTCGGGCGAGTCCGACGGTTAGATGTTATTATTGGGCCCCTGTCGGGTGTTGTGCCGGAGGCCTTTCGCTTTGCCTTTAAAGTTCTTTCGCCCGAGAGTCTCGGACCCGGCTGCGAGTTGGTAATCCACACTCGACCGGCTCGATGCCAGTGCCAATCATGTGGGGCGGTCTCGGAGATTGCGGAGCTGACCTACGTTTGCCCGGTCTGCGGCAGTCATGATATACGCTTGGAAGGTGGGCGTGAGCTGATGCTCCAATCCATTGAAGTGGATGAAAATGACCCTTGCGGTGACCCACCGGCTTAGAGCCTATCCCCAAAAAGTCCCCCTCTCCCTC
>JAKPII010000487.1 GCA_029549885.1 Planctomycetota bacterium | reverse complement strand
GTGGCGTGAATGTCGAAAGCCATGACCATTTCGTGATAGACCATGCCCATCGGGAGTTTACCCTTCCACTGCATAAGGAACGGCACGCGGATGCCCCCTCCTGCCAGAGGCCCGGAAGGGGATTGAGAAGCACCGCATGCTCGGCGGGACGTACTCCGAGATCGTCGAGAGCTACCTCGCGGAATCGGCGCCCCTAAGTTGCTTCCCACACCACTGCACCTGCCCAGCGCAATCGGCCAGCCGATCGCTAGTGTTTCACCCCAACCGCCGGGACACATGCATTGAGGCGAAGGCCCCGGTTTTCCGGGCACGGAATGGAAGATTCCGACTGCGAAATTTGTAAGCCGACCTTTCCGGAATTACACTCCAAGAAAGATAGATGGGGTTTTTGGGGCTTCTTTTCGAGCACGGCGGCCCGTGTTTCGCCCTAGGTTTGGGATTGCGAATGCCCGCCCATCGGGACCGGTCGCAATTCTTTTCGGCGACCTGTCTGTTGATTCCATACGATGACTTCACGTGGTCGTGTGATCGATCAGTCGCAAAAGGAGTCGTGAAGATTTCTGATCCCAAGTCGCTAAAAAACGGTGTTGCAGTTCCGCTGCGCGTTTCTCGAGCTTCGCACCAGGAGACATATCATGGGTTCCCGATTCTCAACTCGAAAGAGTAGGCAGTCAGGACTGTGTTGGGGCACGGCGCTCCGCGTTGCGGCGATCGCGTTGGTGCTTGTGGGGTGGGTTTTGGCGGATCCAACGGGCACCGCCGTTGCCGAGGCGTTAAATCCACCGGCTTTCTCGACCATCGATGTATTGCCCGAGGGAGAGCGAACCTGGCTGCGAGATGCGGTAGCATACCAAATATCCATGGGTCGCTCACTTGATATGGCAGTCCGTGAAATAAAGGCTCTGAAGTCTTTCCCCGAACAATGGTCTGAGCCTCAATTGGCCGCTCTCGTGGGGGCGATGTATCAGAGGCTGACGGCTCCGCCTCAAAGGCCGTCACGGCGTCCCCGGGCCCTGGCCCTGATCGGCGACCGGTATCACGATCCGGCCTATATTCGACCGCCGCTGGAAGAAGCCATGGAAAAGGCGGGGGTGGCGGTTGCGTTTCTGTACGACGTTCGGCAACTTGTGCCGCAGGTTGTGTTTCAGTACGATTTGCTGGTCATCCTTCGGGATGGGATGCTTTGGCCCGATCCGCAACCGAACGGTTCTTTCGGCAAACCGGTCTTCTGGCTCACGGAAGAGCAAGAGATGACCGTGGCCTCATTCGTGTGGGCCGGCGGTGGATTCCTTGCGCTGCACAACGCAACGGCCTTGAAAGCCTTAAACGAAACAGAATCGCTCTATCTTCGCGTCCTCGGTGCGAGTTATGCCGGCCACGGCCCTGCCCAAGAGGGCTATTACGTTCGTGTCTTGAACGGCTCGCATCCCGTGACGGCGGGGGTCCACGACTATTTCGTGGAGGACGAGCGCCACTGGCCGCGCTTGTATGTTTCGGACGCCCTTGTTTTGCTGGAGTCCGCCTCGGGTGAAGAGACTTCCTTACATGGTTTTGTTCGCACGTTTGGTTTGGGTAGGGTATGCTACCTCGCAAATGGACACAACCGACGTGTCTTGGAAAGTGACGTCATGCAACGGATACTTCGCAACGCCGCTCGCTGGTGCCTCGAGCCGCGGTTGGACGTCGTGGAGAATCTCGAGCGGTAGGCATCGAGGAATGAGAATCACTAAATGGTTCCCGTCACAGATAGTCGCTCGAGTGATGGCGGGGTCGGATAGTCTCGTCTTACCGCGAACCCAATAACTCCGCCCTTCCAGCCGGCAACGCGGGGTGTTGCAATCGGCGGGAGGGCAGGAAGTTCACATAATGGGATCCGTTGGTTTACGTGGACCAACCGTTGCAGTGAAGCGTCCGGATTCCCGCATTTTACAATTTCACCTCTGGGCAGGTTTACGGATAGAGCCAAGTAAGTAACGCATATTAAAATTTCTCCAAAAGACTGAGTCTGCCGCAACGATCGCTGATCTGGAGGAGGCACGAGCTGAAGAAAGAAGGCATACTTTCGCGAACCGATCGCTTCGGGGAAGCCCGGCCCATCCAGTCTTGAGAATGGTCATTCCTGCCGCCGGTTGTCAGAACGGAAGGGATTGTCTTAGGATACACTCCTAATGTACTCCCACCGTTGTTCGTCAGCGGCCGGGCGAATCTGATCACCACCGGAAAAACCGGTATGGGTCATCCCACTCCTGGGGTACATCCAGGTACAAGCCCTCCAGCCAGCGGCCTGCACTAGGCGGTTCACAGGGCGTAAGTGCGAAATTCGCCAGCCACAACGTTCCCGTCCCATCAAACCAAATCTGCAAGCGCGTTTTGGTTTCGGCAGTCTCTCGGCCCACCATAAGGAACGTGAATTCCTTCCACTCCGGCTCCGGCGTGAAGCGTCGATATTCCAACACGGCCTGCCAGCGGGTCGTCTCTTGGACGGCAAAGGTCACTTGCCTAGAGGAGATATTCTCACCCTTGGCCCAAAAACTCACGCGATACCACTGCCCCTCATGAATGGGGACATTCAATTGAGCCAACATAGCACTGCCCCGACGTTCACCGCTTTCCGGAACGCTAATCTGCACACACCGCGACACTCCGGGCAACGCCACTTCCTGTAGAGCACATCGGGCTAGATTGTTTTCACTAGAAAACAGCCATCCGTCGGGCACGCTGTCTTGATCTTCGTCAATTTCGAAGCTTCCGTTCTTCACCAAAGAAGGCCCTAATGCTGCCTGAACCGGTTTGCCAAACCGCTCCAACAGTGGAGTGCTCGCACGGACGCCACAATTGGCAAGTAACCGGCTCAACAAGAATGCCGTGCGACGGAAGGTTTTGCGGAGATTCTGCTGCTCCGTATTCCAGTTGAAATACCACGACGACGAACCAGACTCAAATCCCGGATTGGTGAAGAAATTAGCCTGGGGTTTCCTGTCGCCCGAGTTCGTTGGGACATAATCACCTTCGTAGAGGCGGAAATGATCCAAGCGGACACAGACCTCCGGCTGGCCGATGTGTACATAAGCCTGCCAGCCTTCGGGATAGGCTTTTTCCACGCGAAATGTCTCGTAAATCTCAGTCCAGCGATCAGGTGGTAGAACTTGGTCTTTACCGCGCACTGCGCGGTCCCAGGGTGATCCCGCTCGCTCAACTTCCAACCTAACCGTGGCGGGGCTCCCTACCGGTTTCACCATAGCGGCAACCGTGTAGAGCTTGCCCGGTGAGCCTGCCGAAATCTTCTGTCCAATTTGGGCGTAGGGGACCGTTGCCATGACTACCTCGGCACACTGAGTTCCCTCCGCCGCGTCTTCACGGATGATGCGGAGAGATGGCACATCCCGAGGACGCTTTACGAATTGATAGGGAACCATCTGACAGAAGATGACACATCCCTGCGCGGACTCTCCTAAAACACCGCCAAGAGCTGTATCCACACCGTCCGTCAACAAAGGCAAGATGCGAGGGTCGCGGTTATGGATATCCGCCGGACTGATTCCCGCTAATTGAGACGTCCATGAGGGCGGGGCAAAATAGGCCGCAATGTGTTCTGTGGGGGTCGTTTGCACCGCTATGGGCAAGAAGCGACGAGCTTCGTCTCCATCCAATCCCAGCGCAACCACCCTGCCGCCACCAGCGAGCCACGCGGCAATCTGTTGTGCATTAGGTGATAATATCTCCCCGGCCCCGGGCGTAACGATGAGGACTTTTTCCGGCCCAAGGACTCCAGGTCGATAGTCATCGCAAGCGATACCGGCTTGCTCGAGATATCGGCGGCCGTCGGTGTTCCCAGCATACACCGCCGAACGGTCAGGAATCACCGGATACTTGGTGGTAAGAACGTAACTGAGAATGTTTCTCACCAGACGTTCTGCGGCCGGGTCACCTTCCGTCCGTCCGGTCACATCCATCTGGCAAAAAAGGACCACCCCCCGCCCCTCGCGGTACTCCAACAACGGACTATATTGGAGGCTGAAACCGCCATCGAGAATTGGCAAAAAGTCTCCCACTTGGGGCTTTTCAATGAGGACGGATGCGACATTTCCTCGATTTCCGCACCGCCACAAACGTGTTACCTCAAGACCACACCACCGAACAACGGGTGCGCCGGCGTACTTGTCACTGACCTCGTACTTGAGCCGAGGTGGCAACAGCGTGGCCTCACCCCGCCAGTCATGGAGATGGTCCTCATTTAGTCCTGCCAGATAAGGATGGTTAGGGACCCGTGCAAAGACATTTCTTAGTCCATATTCTGCCACCCGAAAGCCCAATCGCTTTTCCAGGGCCTCGCCAGTTTGTTCAAAGACAATGACCTTTAGGCCCTCCCGAACCCGGACGAGCGACGGCGCAGGCCCATCTGCCGTGATCGCGCGTTTGCCAATAATGAGGACCTCCAGGCCAGTAAGATCGCTATCGGCTGAGACTACCCGGTAGGGTACCTTCAAACCATCTAACAGCTTGCGTGTCTCGCCGAGGGGATCAAAGAGACCGATTCGTCCTGCTGCTTGGGCCACGGCTGCACTAAGCTCCTGATCGTCCGGCAAGGGCAAAATGTTGACCAGAAACTGGTCCTTCTGTTTGTCACCGTTGTCGAACTGAAACTCCGCCCATAGCACATACGTCCCAGGCGAAAGATCTTTCGGCAAGTTAAGATGCACCATCGCACGAGCCTGTTGGCCTGTTTCGACAGAAAGCGTATCACCACCTTGCAGAAGCACGGATGCCGGTCTTATCTCCTCTTGGATGAGTACGGGAAGATGCCCCTTGCCTTTGATTCTCGCGGCTTGGTGATCTGGCACGGTACCGAATTGCCAGATGTATTTCACCTCTGCCGGCTCGCGTGAGTTATTTATGACAATGAGCTGTTTTTCGATGACCTCGCCCGGTAGGTAATTGTGGTCCTTAGCGGTGAAAGCAGTGCTACCGCCGGCGATGTAGGCCAATAGTGGAGCATTGTTGCGGTACATGGCTTGGGCGGCCAAGGTGGGAACCCAATCGGATGGCTCATAGGCGATGTCCATCCGCTCGTACCGTACCTCAAGGTAGTCGGGGCTATAGCCCGGTCTTTGCAGGTTTTCCCAATCGGTGGGAAGTTCGGTCCGCTGGTTCCGCGCCAACCCCGGCCGCATTTTCCAATAGATATGATGCTCCCATGGAGAAATGGCGGAAACACCCCAGGTGCGAAATGCCCGCCAGTTATCCGTCAAATACTGCGCGAAAATAGGATATCGCTCGTCGAAGTCACTGGATCCCAACTGGTGCGGATAGTCTCAGCGATACCAAAGACGACCTGAGCGAAACTGCGCGGCTTCCCACTTGAGGTTCCGTCTCTCCTGGTCACTGATGTTGTAAGCTCGGTCGCCGAGGAATTGCGCGTTCCACTCCGCCAGGCAGAAGTCCCATGGCACAACTGCGCTGCCAAACTCCCGCTGTCCCTTGTACCAACCCCGATACATCGCCCAATCCCAGGTGAAGGGCGCTCCATATTCACATGTAAAAAACGGCTTGACTCCGACCGTGGCCCAGTGCTCGAACCAATCACACATCTCTTGAATAGGTACCCAGTTGGGGTAAAAGTTGCTGGTATGCATGCTTCCCAAGTTACCCGACGAGTGGTGGTAAACAATTCGTGTGGGATCGAGTTGCCGCAGAATGGCCTCTGCCCGCAATGCACGCCGGGCATTGTTCAGCGACCAACCATCCCGGGGGTCATGGATGCCATCAATAAGATCAGGATTCATGTCTTCGTTATAACCAGTCGCATTATGGCTCGTCGAATACATCACGACCGAGGGATGATTGCCGGCCACCTGTACATAAAACCGGGCATGCTGGCGATAACCATTCGTTTCCTCGGCGTTCTCGGCCTGCCAGTCATATTGGGCGAAGTGCGGCTGAGACAAGGCCACAAGCATTCCCACATCGTCAGCCGCCCGAAGAATCTCTGAAAAACTCAGATGTGAACCGGGCTGGCAATCATAATTGTGTGTGTACACAAAATTGATTCCGAAGCTTTTCAGCCGCTGCAAACTTTCGCGGGCCCCTTGATAAGAGGCCCAGGCCGCGCCGATTTGGGCGTTATCGAGCGGCACAGCACAGAGGAAAATCCGCGTGCCATTGAGGTAAAAGTCTCTCCCATCAATCCAGAACTCGCGAAATCCGAATCGCTCCGGCCACGCGGCGTCGAGAACCTGGCCTCGCTCATCCAATAGCGCAACCTCGACCGTGTATTGATTTTGTGGCGTATGAATATCCCACAACTTCTCTGGGCGCCACGATGCTTCCAGGACGAGCTGGCTTTCAGCTGTGGTGTCAACAAGCGAGGCCGGGGACACAAATTCCTTAACAACCGAGGTGCCCTCCTTGACAATGGCCCGCAGTGAATACTTTTTGTTTGCTTCTGCGTTCTTCAAATTTGCGACAAACCTCACGAGGTTTTTACGAATAGAGGTTTCAACGCGGATTGCCTCGATTCGAACCCCTTGCGGTTGGGCGACGAGCCACACATCGCCACACAGGCCACGACGATTGACCGAGCCTTGGACTTGCCGGGCCGTGTTGCTATCGCGATGAACCAACATCACTCCCTTGAGCGGTAATGCTTCCACAAGAATTGACACAGTGTGCGTCTCCCCCGGGCGAACGGCGGAAGTGATATCCAGCTCACCAGCGGGAAAAACGATCTCTCCAACTTTTTGCCCATCAAGAAAGACCGTCGCCAGTGAATTCACATATTCGGCAATAAGTGCGATTCTCCGGTTTGCCCACGAAGCCGGGATCGTGATCGTCCGCCGGTACCATGCTGCCGTTAAGCTGCCGAAACGGATATTGCCCCAGGCAGGATGAGCATGGACGGTTTGGCAATCCTTCTGCATGTAGTCAGTGATTCCCGGCCATGCCCCGGGGACCTTGAAATATCCCCAATGATCTTGAGGAACCGTCTCCGCACCGCGCTCAGCCGGCTGCCACTGCCACAGGCCGTTAATACAGATCCGTTCGCGGGTTGCAGTGACCTCGCGAAAGGCCTTGTTTACATCCCAGACTGCTTTCACTCCTGGAGGAAGAACAGACGAAGAATCTGCTGGTTCTCCACGGCTCACACTTATAACAGCCGTGATAATGGCCAAGCAAACGCCAACACAGCAATGACGGAAAATGTCCATGACTCACCTCCCCCAATTTGAACTCCGTACATTGGAGCGGCCAGCGAAAGCCCGCGGCGCGATCAATATTACTGCCTAAACTGCTGCCGCAAGTATTCGCAATTGATGACCTTTTCCACTAGGTCCAACGGGACGTAATAATAATGGTTTGACGCCTCGAAACCAATCCGCGAGTCACATTTGGTAATGCTGTACAGTTGTTTGGCCAGCGAGATTTCGGCCGTAAGGATTTCGTCGAGTGTTGCCGCTGCCTGCGCGCGATCTGCCGCGTCTCGGGCCGAGTAATACCGATTGCGGGCCATGATAAACCGCGCCTGGTTGGCCACGCTAGCCAGGTGGATTTGGGCCGCTTGAGCTACCCGGTAATCCGCTTCGGCTGTAGGCTTCTTATCCTCATCGGCCAGGGCGACAACCTTGGCAAATTCCCTCAATCCATCAGCCCAGATGGTAGCAACCCGACTGAACTGCTGGGCGAACACCTCGCGGGGATAAGGTCCCCGCCAACCATCCAGGTCGTCATACGGAAATCCTACCATCGTAGCCCGATAGCCGGTTTGCTCCGCGAACAATAGGTTGGCCGGGCCCCAGTGCTGGGGACCGCGGTAAACCACTTGTATGTGAAATGGATATTCCTGGAAAGCCGTACTAAAGAGCCGCCACGCCTGCCGGGCTGCCCCAACTGCGCGCGGCCCATAGCGCTGTTGGGCGACTGTATTCAAGACGGCATCTGGGGTTGCACTCTTGTCAGAGAGCAGGCGGTTCGCCACCGCCAGATTAGGCGAAGGGTAGCAGCCCACCGTCCAACTCAACATGCAACCGTCCACACCCACCTGGGCTAGCCGCGAGCAATGTTCGGCTACCAAATCGAGCACCGGCACGAAGGGAACAGCGGACAACTCCCAAGTAGCCCCCAATTGCAACTTGGCGGCGGTTTTCAGACCGTTTTCCTGGGCCACCTTCCAATGTTTCAGGGCGCGAGGCCCCGGCCCCACAACGGACAGCGAATACTCCCCGACCCGACCGGCAACGCCACCCCGTTCAAAAGGCTGTGCCCATTCGCTGACCGACATCAGCCAAACCGACTTGGGTAAAAGGGGAATGAGGCTCGAGGCGTCCCCATGGCCGTGCCAGCCCCAATCCCATACCAAGACATGGGCCCGCGGCGAAGCAGCGTGCACACCGGCCTCGATGGCCGCGTTGACCTCGGCGATGATCTCATCAGCTGAACGATCCCGACATCGCACGCAATCTTTGTGACGCCCATGCGACGCGCAATTGGTGAGATTCTCCGAGGCCGTGATCGTAAACACCCCTGCAAGGTTGGGGACCTGCGAAAAAACATATTGTAAGGAGCGCGTCAGCCAAGCACGGACTTTGGGATGACTGGTACACATTGTTACGTACTCACCCTCCGCAACACCGGCAATCTCGGGGTAATTACGGAAGAACTCTCGGGGCATGGCGCGCGGCTCATTGATATAAAGATAGATCCCAATTCCAAACCTCTTGGCACGTTCTACTAACTTCCTAAGATTCTCCAGTCGCACTTCACACCCGGCCCCGAATTCGGGAAATTCTGGTTCTCCTGGCGCGAGGTTCCGCAAGACCACGTGTAACCACACACCGTTGACGCCCAATTCCGCCAAGCGTTCCAGCAGGCCATCAGGATAGGGATCAATCCTCGGATCGCTCAGCGGATCACCGTAGGGCCCAAAGTACGAGTAAAGATAGCGGGGGGCTTCTTGCGTGGATGTTGACGGCTGAGGTGGCACCGCCCGTCGTGGACGACTTAATTCCTCGACAAAGGCAAACCGCGGCTCTTCGGGAACGGCAAGTTGAACGCCGAAGTGTTCCCTGACCACTTGGCGAATCCAACCGATTTGTTTTGCAACGGTCTCGTCGGGAGCTTGAAACACCACACGCTCACAACGCGGCTTGTGGTTGCCCAACTTCACAAACAGAAAATCATCCTCCCGTAGAGAATAAGCCAGTTCCTCAGCGGTCATTCCGAGGAGGTCGAGCAATTGATCGTACGGGAGTAAATGCCAATTTCGTCGAACGAGTGTAATGTAACCACGGCGGCGGAAATCCGGCGCTAGCGCTGGGTGGGCAGGCAGGCCCATCGCCTGCGCCAAGTTGCGAATGTTCTCCGGCGTGGTGTTCAGCACGCGAGCAAGATCCTCCGCCGAAATTAAACCCCAATTCCGCCACACCACGGCATGGGAGGGGTGGCCGAAGTAAGGGAAAGAGACTGGCTGAGGGGCGTTACCCTCGGGCAAGGCCGGTTGGGGACGGGCCGCTGCCGATGAACCTTTCGCGGGATTTTCGTACCACACCACGCCCAACCCTGCCACTCCGGGGGTTGAGGTCGCTTCGCTCTCCTCGGTTGTAAGGAGGTCAAAATCCCCATCACCATCGAGATCGACAAACTCGATGCGATCAAACTTGATGCCCACCGGGCCACTCAGATCGTGCACTTGCCAACCTTTTTCGGTTTGTTCCAGCCACACGACCCCTCGCCGTTGGCCGGTTGCCCCTTCGCACGTGAACGCCAGATCGAACCGGCCATCACCGTTCAGGTCGCGCGCTCGCACCGCCTTGCTGGTGCCTACTTCGAAATCCGCACCTGTAACTTTGATAACCTCTTTCACTTGCCAAGGTTGACGGGGATCAGTGGGAGCCACAAGGTGGTGAATTTCATTCGGCTTAACCGCCGCGAACACCTGAAGTCGGCCGGTGCTGTCAAAATCTCCCACGTCGATGAACATTACCTGGCGACCGATCGCCCCAACGGGGTGTTTTTTCCAAGGATCCCCGATCTTTTCGGAACCCGGATTTTCCAGCCAGTACACGCCCGACGGTTCACCGCCATTTTCCTTGACCGAATACCGGTCCGAATAAATGAGATCGACATCACCATCACGGTCAATGTCGAGGGCTTCAATACTCATGATCCAGCCGACCCGCGTCAGCTCGATCCAACGCCACTCAGTCACGTTGCGGGGCTCAGCGGGCGTCACGGCAATCCCCAAGGCCGCGCCCTTACCTGAGTCCGTTTGTTTTCCCCCCAAGACGAGGTTCAGGCCGTGCTGACCATCAAGGTCAAGCGGCAGGCAATACATCCACATTGTGTCGTGCTCCGGCAACGGCAATTCGACGGTCTGCCAGAGTTTTGCATTAAGATAATCCTGCTCTGGTCCCGGTGCCCAATGGACAAAGACTCGCCGCGTGCGACCCTCGCAGCAGGAGACAACGTCAGGCCGACCGTCGCTGTCAATGTCCGCAAAGACGGCGTCCTCTACGTCGGGTGTGGAGCCAACCGTTACGAACGGCCACGGTTGGTGCACACGCTTCGGCCCGGGATTGATGTACACCCGCGTTTGGCCTGCTTGCTCGAAACCTGTCACCACATCCATAAGTCCATCGCCATTCGCATCGGCAATGCGAACCCCGTCCGCACCTGAAATGGTGCCGTCAATGACATGGCAGTTCCACGGCTGCGCCAACGCAGGAAATGGTATGGCGATGCATGCGGTGATGGCCGTCAAGGTCAGAACAGCCGTTCGATACAACATCGTGGTGCAGCGCATAACAGCCTCCTTTGGGTGGCGTCCTATAATGCGAGGGAAGCCATCCTGCATAGTCACGCCCGCTTGCAGGATACAAGCTTCCCCGCAGGTCTGAGAACGATCGTGCGATGGTCGTTCACAGATGTTCTTTCTGTCACCCACGCGGTTTTTCGGTGGACGTCGGCGATTTTGGGCGCCGGGGTCCGCCTTGTCAAGCGCTCGCCTTGAAGATTGTCTGACGCCATGGCCAGTCAGCGGTTTCTTTCCACAGAATGCCCCAGCAAGGCGATAAGCTTCTCCTTAGCGTGTCATCATCTTGAAAAAGCTCGTGCTACGCCGGTCGGACAACTGCGATATGCTGGCCGCTCATCGTCACAGAAAGCTACGGACCTGGTAATTCTGATTTTGATGACTTACCATATCCCTTGGTAAACGACGGGTAAGAGGAAGAAATTCGTCAATGCCTTTTGAAACTCCACCCCTCCGACGAGTTGATTCTCCATCAATCTCCGCTTTGAAGAAGGAGTACCTTATGAGCCTGTACCCATCGGCTGTCGCAAGGATTGTCCCACTTGGGAGATCCGGACTCACAACACTGGGGATTCTTCTCGGCCTGCTCTACATGATGATGACCCATGTGGCCGTCGCACGGGCAGAGAACAATCCAAACTCGCGGGTCATCCGGCATTCTGATGTTGTGTTCATGTACGATAATCCAGACCTTTATGAGGCTTACGGCTGCACCGTGCTAGGTTGGGCGGGTGCCCGATCACCGGAAAGGATTGCCCTAGCTCACCAGCGAGGTGTTCGACTGTTCGCCGTCAGTGTCGGATTTCGCACGGAATTCGCCCGCATGATCGATTTTACGCCCGACTTTCTGCAGGCTGCCTGTCGTAACTATGCCGGCGATACGTTCATTGTGCCGTGGCTTTGGGATCACAAACACAAAGGACAACCTGCATGGTGGTTTTGCACGAATCATCCCTTGTATCGGCAGTACCTCATGAAACGGCTTGAAGAGACAGTCGCAAGTGGGGCCGATGCATTGCACATTGACGACTATACAGGCACGGCTTCTGCGGTAACGTGGCTTGATGCCTGTTTCTGTTCGGCCTGCATGGCAGGATTTCGCACATATCTAAAAACAAAACTTTCCGCCGAGCGGCAGAAAGAACTGGGAATAACCGATCTGGACACCTTTGACTACCGCCAATTTCTCATGAATCGGGGAATCACTCCCGAGCGTTATCGCAAAGAGCGTCCCGGTCTTCCCTTGGCTACGGAGTTCCTCGATTTCCAGGTGCAGGCGGCGACCGATTTTGTGGCCGAGTACCGACGGAAAGGCGAAGAATTGAAGGGAGGCCCTCTCCCCTTGGCGGTCAACTCCGGACTGACAAGCCCGCTCAGTCTCGCCATTACGCCCCACGTCAGTTATTTCTGTTGTGAAGTTCACCATGCGGCGGAATCTCGTAAGGTACCGTTCCATCCCATTTATGTTTACAAACTGGCGGATGGTCTCAATCGGCCTGTCACCTCGACCGCCAGCGGTGGGGATTGGGCCTACATCATGGAGAACAATTTGCCCGGCCTCGTGCGAACTTGGGTAGCCCTTTCTTACGCCTTCGGCCACAATTTGATGGCCCCGCACCGACAGTGGTGTTACACGCAGAAGAAAGGAACACACTGGTACTCCGGTCCCACCGAAGAATACGCACCTCTTTATCGCTTTGTCCGAGAACACGCTAGTATCCTTGATGATTTTGAGGCCGTGGGACGCATTGCCGTTCTTTACGACAATCATTCCCGGCGGCTGGGAAAAGGGGACATTGAGCGCATCACGATGAGCTTGGCCGACGCAAATTGGCCCTTTAAGGTGCTCGTCCAAGGGAATGACTGGCTTCCTGGCTATCGCGTTGACCCAACGACCCTTGGACAGTTCGATAAGGTCATCGTGCCGGAAGACCTACAACCTTTGCCGGAGATCCAGGCTATGCTAGATCAGGCCCGATCCCAGGGGAAACTCGTGACGTGGTCGGCGGGCGACAACCTGGCGCTGCTGGGAAAAAATCCTGTACAAGTTTCCAGTCCTGGAGCGGTGTTCATCGTGCCGCGCGTCAAGACGACGGGTGAACATCCGGTCATGGCAATCCACCTCGTGAATCGCCAATATGATGGAGAGAAGGACAAGATGATCCCGCTGACGAATCTCACCCTGACCATTGACGAAACAGTGCTCCCCGGGCGGGCGGATGGATGCCGCTCGGCAAAGCTCCATTCACCGGGCAAAGAGGACATGACCGTTGTGGTCAAACCGGAGGCGAAACACCTTACCGTGACCATCCCCGAGATCGACCTTTGGACCATTGTCGAGCTCGAGTGGCGCTGACAAGATTGGGAGCGAAACGTATAATCAAAAATGGCTGGTGAGCGCGGCCGTCACAGTGGTCAGGTTAGACCAAGTCGGCCGACGCAAGTTGTTTGCTATGGCAGTGTTCGACAACAATCCGGGGCCGCGTGGCCAGGATTTGTTCGGAGGGTATGCGAATTGGTGAGCAGCCACACTGGAGATGTGGTGCCCCGAAAGGGGTTGCGGGTTCGAGTCCCGTGCCCTCCGCTTGGCAGGTGCCCGGTTCCGTGAGGGCCGGGGGGCTTCGGCGGTGCCGACGTGCCTAGTGACACCTGCCATGTTTCTTGTCCTATATTCCACCTGTGTGTAGAATGGAGGCATGAGCATCGTGTTTCAAACAAGTGACAAGCGATATCTGACGACCGAGGAAGCTGCGCGGTCAATTGGGGTGACACGCTATCGTGTTTGGCAGTGGATCAAGTCGGGCCAAATGCGGGCACAGCGTGCAGGAACGTTGTGGCTTATTCCTGAAGACGAAGTCGCGAAATTCACTGTTCGGCCAACTAAAGTTGGTCGTCCTCGCTCTGGGTCAGCGCAAGTGCAGAAATAATCGCAAGATAATCTTGGGCTGAAGCCTATTGACAGATTTTCTACCGCGGTGTATTATCAGAACAGTTCACTAAAACGTCGGCACCTTCTAAGCCTCCTCTGAGGCGGCTTGGCGGGTGCCCACAACCAAAACAATGGGCGTCTAGCCCGCATTGGCACAACTTGGAATGGTGGTATGCGCGGAAATTGTGCGCTCTCACTGCGCGGAATATGGCATGTTTTCAATGGGGGAAGACTTGTCATGATTCCGCGGCCTTCGGGGGGCAGGGTGGCCCGAGAGGCCGCTTTGCTTCTCTGGAGGTGGCACCATGACGATTCTCGACTTGGCTCAACTTTATGTCTCATCTCGCGCATTGTCCGGGAGTTACTCAGCCGAAATCCTGCGCA
>JAKPII010000478.1 GCA_029549885.1 Planctomycetota bacterium | reverse complement strand
GTGTTTACCTCGCTGTAGGCTGGTCCGCTGTCAGTGAGCTTCATTACTTCGGCCAGCGATTGCGGCACCGGTCCTGCACATCTCCCGATGCGGAAACCGTTTTGGTAGAGGCCCTTCCGAGTTTCCTGGGGCAGGAATTGTTCGTCGAGCTCGGTCCAGATTTGGTTTAGCACGTCATCGGAGGGAGGGACGTGGGCAAAGATGATGTCGAGAGCGACGCTGTCGCTGGACATCTGGGCTGGGACCAAAGGACTACTCGCGGGCATGCGGAGATGCGTGCAACCACTGGCCATCCCAAGAATCACCAGGAGGGCACACATCCGTTCAAAATGGGCGGCAACTCTCGTTGTCATCCCGTGCGAGGTCTTCCAATCAATCCTTTGGTAATCACCAGTCGGTAACCGCATTTGAAGACTTTTCGAGTCTCCCCAGAAGGGGGCTCGTCCACAGTACTGTGCCAAATGGAAAGAATCCTGTCAGCGCTAGTCCATGGAGCGCGGACAGGACAGTACCAAGAATTCCCAAAAAAATCAATGCGACTCTCCCCAGTTGGGTGGTCTGGTGGGTGAGGGGGATGGCGTGCAATAAAAAATGGGTTTACCCCTCGCCCAATGGATGTGCCTCCAATCTTCCGTGCTAGAGAAACCCGTGATTAATGTGGCCCGGTCGAACAAAAAACCCGCCGGTTTCGAAAAACCGGCGGGGTGGGAAGGGGAGGGCAGAAAGAGTTCGCAGCGTTCAGTTTGATGGATTCTCTTGGGAAACGTTCGCAGCTTCTGGGGTATCGATCGTGGCCTCTTTCACAGGGGCGGGTTCCGACGGTTTGGGTGTTTCGACGCTGAATTCTGGACGGATAGTCTTTCGTTGCTTGACGCGATCGTTTTGGCCCACGAACTCAATGAACGCCTTCACACCTGCATCCCCGACCCGCCGCTTGGCTAGGCGAACGATTCGGGTATAACCACCGGGACGGTCAACGAAGCGTGGCGCGATCTTTTCGAACAGCACCCGAACGGCTTCCTTGTTGTTTCCCAACATCCGCAAGATCCGGCGTCGCGCAGCCACGACCGGCGCCATCTTGCGGTTCCATTCATACCAGGCGTCGCTTTGTCGCCACCGCCGCCAAGCCTCGGAGTTACGAGGGGCAGTCGGCTCCATGCGTTTGGCCTCTTCCAAAAGCGGGAGGACTCGCTTGGCAATCGTGATGCACCGCTCCACCAGGGGCCTGACCTCCTTGGCTTTAGCCAAGGTGGTGATAATCCTGCCTTTTACATAAGGTTCCTCATGTTCAAAGAGGAAATCTCCTTCCGTCAGAAATAATGAGGAAGCCAAATTTCGCAGCAGGGCACGACGGTGACTTGGACTTCGGCCTAAATATCGACCTTTTTTTCGATGCCGCATGGTTACATCCTAACCGGACGGTTATTTCGCAAAACTAATCTCTCTATTTTCAAAGTACGACAGGTTGAATCCTCGACACATTAGAGAACGCCACCCGGAGATGGCGATGTTCGCATCCCCAATCGCAGCCCCAATGTGGCCAGGCGATCCTTAACTTCGGCCAAGGACGTTTCCCCAAAATTCCGCAAATCCAGGAGTTGCTGTTCGGTCATCGCCACCAGGTCGCGCACGGTATGGATACCGGCACTTTCCAGGCTCGTCAGCGTTCTTGTGGAAAACTTCAAATCGGCCAGGGAGACACTCAGTTTGCTGTCGAGCGTTGAATCCTGGCTCAGGACGGATCGACTGTCGGCGAAGACCTTGGGACCAAGCTCGGTGTACTGGACAAACGGATTGAGGTGCTTACGGAGGATCTTGGCGGCCTCTACGAGGGCCATCTCGGGGGTGATTGACCCATCCGTCCAAATTTCCATCGTCAATTTGTCGTAATTGGTCTTCTGTCCGACACGGGTTTCTTCGACCTCGTACCGAACTTTGACCACGGGGCTGAACATGGCATCGACCGGAATCACACCGATCTCGGAAATCTGGGGTGTGTGTTCACTGGCCGGTACATACCCACGACCATTCTCTACCACCATTTCCATCACGAAAGGTACGTCATCGGTCAGGGTTGCGATGACGCGGTCCTTATTGATGATTGTTACCTGGTCGTCAGGTTCGATATCGGCGGCAGTGACCACCCCCTTGGTGCACCGGTTAATACGCAGTGTCCTTGGCTGGGAACTGTGGTTTCGCACCACCAGGGCCTTGACGTTCAGGATGATATCGGTCACATCCTCCACGACCCCGGGAAGGGACGTGATTTCGTGCAAGGCCCCCTGGATCTTCACCTTGGTCACGGCGCTGCCTTCCAAACTGGAAAGCAAGATGCGACGCAAGCTATTACCGATGGTTACGCCGAAGCCGCGTTCAAATGGTTCGGCAATAAACTTTCCGTATCGGTCGGTGAGAGTGGATCGGTCGCAAACCACCTGGCTCGGCAACTCGAGCCCGCGCCACTGTACCCGCATGGAAGGCCTCCGGTAGACTTAAACCTTGGGTTACCCTTTGTCTTTCTTACCGCGAGCAGAACTCGATCACAAGTTGAGGTTGAATCGGGAGTGACACATCCTCCAACGTTGGGTTCCGAAGCACATGCCCCTCCGGAACCGGGCCAGTAATCAAGTTCAGGAAATCGGGCACCATGGGTTGTCTCTCGGCCAGATTCCTCTGAACCGCATCCAAACTCCGCGGCCGATTCTTGACGCTAACGACATCGCCGGGGCTCACCAAGTAACTGGGAATGGTGACCTTGCGGCCGTTGACTAAGATGTGGCCGTGCGCCACCAATTGCCGGGCCTGTGCCCGTGACAAAGCGAATCCCAAACGGTAAACGATGTTGTCCAGACGCCGCTCCAGCAGCGACATGAGCACCTCGCCGGTGTTAGTCGGCGACCGAGTTGCCATCTCGAAATAACGCCGGAATTGCCGCTCATAGATGCCGTAGAACCTCTTGAGCTTTTGCTTTTCTCGCAGGTGGAGGGCGTAATCGGTGGGTTTCCCTCGCAGGACACCCTGCATCCCGGGTGTGGCCTTATGCCTTTCGAAGGCACACTTGTCCGTATCGCAGCGAGTGCCCTTGAGGAACAACTTCATTCCCTCGCGGCGACAGAGTCGGCAAACCGGTCCAGTATATCGACCCATGTTTTAACGCAGTCCTTGTCTTGACGATGAAAGCTGACTCAGTTGGTAGACAACCTCAACCCATCATTTTTCAGCGTGTTTCCCATCACACCCGACGCCGCTTCTTGGGACGGCACCCGTTATGCGGCAGCGGGGTGACATCCTCAATCGACTTGACAACAAGACCCGCCGTCTGGAGGGCCGTAATGGCGCTTTCTCGACCAGCGCCTGGTCCTTTCACCTTGACTTCTACCTCTTTGACCCCCATTTTGATGGCCTTCTCGGCCGCCTGCTGAGCAGCCATTTGCCCGGCGTACGGGGTACTTTTGCGGCTTCCCTTGAAGCCACACGTTCCCGCGCTCGCCCAGCACAGCGTCTCACCCTTCAGGTCGGTAACAGTGACCATCGTGTTGTTGAAGGTTGTCTTGATGTGGACGATGGCCTGGGTGACGTGCCTTCGGATTTTTTTTCGCTTTGGACCGATCTTAGCCACTTTCCAAAACCTCGCAGTCTTTTCCGACCCTTATAACCCTGATAAATATCGCGACGAAATCCAGCTTACCGCAGGTCTTTCACACCCTTCTTGCCAGCGACCGTCTTTCGCGGGCCTTTTCGTGTTCGGGCGTTTGTCCGTGTGCGCTGCCCCCGAACAGGAAGGCCACGACGGTGCCGAATCCCACGATAGCAGTTGATGTCTTTGAGCCGATTGATATTTTGGGCGATCTGACGCCGCAACTGGCCCTCAACGGTGTAGTCTTTGTCCAGCAACGTGGCCAGGCGCGCCAGTTCATCCTCTCGGAGTTGATTCGCACGAATGTGAGGATCAATCCCCGCCTTGTAGCATAACTCTTTGGCGATGGCTGGCCCAACTCCGTATATGTACCGCAACGCGATAACCGTGGGCTTATTTCCAGGAATATCAACCCCAAGCAACCGTGGCATATTTGCCGCTCCTGGTGATCAATCAGTCAACCGTTTCTTCTATTTTTCCAAATAATCACCCTTGCCGCTGCTTGTGACGCGGATTGGAGCAAATGACGTAAATCCGGCCCTGCCTGCGGACAACTTTACAATTACTGCATAAACGCTTGACACTCGCTCGCACTTTCATATTCTGAATCCCCGTTATCTCGTGGTTGGCAGTGCTGTCGAAACCTTTAGTATAGAGCGCCTTGCTTTGGCGACTCAAGGCCCCCGCAGGCCGCCGGTTTGCTTAGTCTTTTCCCTTTATTTCCTATTTCCTCCGCGACCGCTCCCGAAATCACGCAAAATGATGTCGATCAGGATCAAAACCGAGCTTCTCATCCATGGGGCCTAATGGCCCGGTCAAAACATATGGGCCAAACTCGGTCATGGCCACCGTGTGCTCAAAATGAGCACTCGGTTTTCCGTCAGCCGTTACCTGGGTCCAATGATCCCGGCAGAGCCGTACCTTTTTAGTTCCCAAATTGACCATCGGTTCGATGGCAATCACCAGGCCGGGCTGAAGGGCAAAATCGCCCTTTTTCAAGAACAATGCGTTCACGAAATTGGGAACCTGGGGTTCCTCGTGCATGGATCGGCCGATTCCGTGGCCTACAAACGCCTCGACTACACTGAATCCATGCTTTTCGACGTACCGCTGCATGGCCGCGGCCACTTCACTCCACAATCGACTTCGTCCCATCAGCTCGATGGCAAGGTCAAGGGTCTGCCGAGTGACCTCCACCAGCTTGAGCACTTCCGGAGCCGGACGGCCCACAGGGATCGTCACGGCCGCATCGCCACACCAGCCATCGACACGGCAACCCGTGTCCACGCTGACGATATCACCCTCCTTGATCTGGCGGTCGCCCGGGATGCCATGGACGACCTCCTCATTCACGGAGATGCAGGTCACGGCAGGGAAGGGGACACGTCCGGGAACACCTTTAAACAGCGGCTGGGCACCAGACCGTTTGAAAAAATCCTCAACGGCCTGGTCGATCTCCTTTGTCATCAGGCCCGGTCGCACCATGGACTTGACTAACTCGAGGGCTTTCCATACAACAAGGCCCGCCCTTCGCATGCTGAGAATTTCTGATCGTGACCGCAACGTTATCACACCTGGCTCACTCCCAGTCCCACTGGTGCGACTCTCCTGGCCCAACTCACCCCTCAAGCTCCCGCAAACTCGTCGAGGATACTCCGGATCCGCTCGAAGACCTCGTCCACGGTCCCGAGACCATCGACGGTCTTCAACAATCCCTTCTCTTGGTAGTAGTCCAACAAGGGGGCCGTCTGCTCTCGGTAAGCGACAAGCCGCTGTCGGATGACCTCTGGTTTGTCATCGGCTCGCCCACGACCGGCCAGGCGCCGGAACAATTCTTCTTCGGGAACCCGCAATTCCAAAACGACGTCCAGTGGCGTCTTTTTCTCCCCGAGCATTTTGTCTAAAGCTTCGGCTTGGGCGATGGTCCTTGGAAAGCCGTCGAGCAGGTAACCACGCTGGCAGTCGTCCGCGGCCAATCGCTCTCGAATTAAATCAATAATCAAATCATCGGGGACCAGCTCGCCCCGCGACATATAAGCGTCGGCTTGAATCCCCAATGGAGTTTTTGCATTTCTCGCCGCCCGTAGCATGTCGCCAGTGGAAAGGTGGGCGATCATGTACCGCGAGACGATCCTTTCCGCCTGCGTGCCTTTTCCCGCGCCCGGTGGACCAATGAATACCAATCGCATCGCTGGATAATCCTAAAACCGACTTGCCAATGGTACAACGAAGGAGACTCTCACGCTTACCTGACTGCCCAGCGAAAATACTACTCGAGCAATCCCTTGTAATTCCGCATGACGATGTGGCTATCGATCTTTTGTACCAAATCCATAGCCACACTCACGGCGATGAGCAAACTCGTTCCACCATAAAACTGGGCGATCTGATAATTGACTCCCAACCAATCAGCCACAATGGTGGGGATGATGGCAACCGCCGCCAAAAAGCCTGCCCCCACATAGGTGATTCTCACCATGACCTTCTCAAGGTACTCCGCCGTCCTTCGTCCCGGACGATATCCCATAATGATGCTTCCGTTGTCCTTGAGCTGTTCGGCAATCTCATTCGGGTTGAAGGTGATAGCGGTCCAGAAATAGCAGAAGAAATAGATCAAACCAATGTACATCGCGTTGTACCAGAACCCATCCCCCCGGTGGAACACGTTAGCCGCCGCCGCCAACCAGCTTGAATTGGGATACCAGTGGGCCAGGGTTTGGAAGAATGTCAACGGAAATAGGAGGAGACTGCTGGCGAAAATGATCGGCATCACCCCCGCCTGATTGACCAAAAGGGGCAGGTAATCGCGGGCGCCACCGTAAACTCGGCGTCCCCGGACGTGCTTGGCGCTCTGGGTAAGGATGCGCCGTTGGCCCCTCGTAATATAGACCACACCGGCCACAACGGACACAAAGAGCACCAGCAAAATCATCAACGTGTCAAAGCCGATCTTTCCCGCAGTGCCGCTTAGTTCAAGTCCCTCATCGAAGACCGGGCGCAACTCTTGGTAAAGGGCCGGAATCATTCTTGCCAGGATACCGGCCATAATGAGCAAGCTGATCCCGTTGCCAATTCCATATTCGTCGATCTGCTCGCCCAGCCACATGAGGAACGTTGTCCCCGCCGTCATGGTGATCACGGCGGTCAGGAACCAAGAGAAATACACTCCCTGGCCTTCACCATAGGTATATTCGGGCCTGACGAATCCCTGCGCAGCGAGCCAGGCGACATACATCCAGCTTTGGATAATGCATATCCCCACCGTGGCGTACCGGGTATATTCGTTGATTTTTTTGTAACCGGCCGGTCCCTCCTTCTTGAGCTTCTCCAGAGGGGGATAGACGCTCGCAAGAAGCTGGAAGATGATCGACGCCGAGATGTACGGCATAATACCAAGTCCAAAGATGGTGGCTTGGTCCAACCGGCTGGCAGCGAAGACGGTTACTTGGTCCAGCAGATCGCGCAACCCGCCCGCTGCCTGACTGCGGAAGATGGCAGTCATTTTCTCGGTGTTGATACCGGGAACAGGAATCTGCTCACCGATCCGATAGATCGCCAAGAGCAGTAGGGTGAGCAGGATTTTCTGTCTCAGTTCCCGAATCGTAAAGATAACACGAATCTTTTCCCACATAGGCCGGTCCGTCCATCACAGCGCCGAGGTCACTCGTGACGCGTTTACGCTTATGCTCCTTTGACCGCCTTCTTCTTTTCTTCTACGGGCGTCTTGCCGGGCAAGACGATAACCTTGCCGCCTGCCTTTTCGATCTTTTCCTTCGCGGAACGGCTAAAACGGTGCGCCGAAACGGAGAGTTTCTTGGTCAATTCGCCATTACCCAGGATTTTCAACTCGTCGTAAACCCGTTTGACAAGGCCGCGCTGTTCGAGAATTTCGGGCGTAACCTCATCGCCATCTGCGAAGGCCTTCTCCAGCACCTCGAGATTGATCTCCGCAATTCGCAGGGCAAAACGGGCATTGTTGAAGCCGCGCTTCGGAACCCGGCGAATGAGCGGCATCTGACCGCCTTCGAAGCCTGCCTTTTCTCGCCAGCCACTCCGCGAGCGGGCACCCTTATGTCCCCGCCCGCACGTCTTCCCGTGCCCGGAACCCGGGCCACGGCCAACTCGCTTGCGTTTCTTGTGGGTGACGACTCCTCGATTGACCTGGTCGATATTCATGACAACGATGTCCCTCTCAAGCGTTCCACTTCAGCCTTGGAACGGAGTTGCTCCAGGGCGTTCATTGTTGCTTTCACGAGATTAATAGGGTTGGTGTTTCCGTAACTTTTCGTCAGGATGTTCTTGATCCCGGCGGCTTCGCACACCGCCCGAACCGCGGCGCCCGCAATCACACCGGTTCCGGGTCCAGCCGGGACCAGGACGACCTCAGCGGCCCCGAACGAACCTTTGACCTGGTGCGGAATCGTGCCATCAACAATCGTCACGGTCTTCATTCTCCGCATGCCATCCTTGATGGCCTTCGCCACGGCAGGAGGCACTTCGTTGGCTTTCCCATAGCCCCAGCCGACCTTGCCCATCCCATCACCAACAACGACGAGGGCCGTAAAGCTGAACCGGCGGCCTCCCTTCACGACGGCGGCGCACCGACGGACACTGAGGACCTTCTCGATCAATTGACCACGAATGGGTTCCAAATCTGACGCCATGTTTCAACCTTTACAGGGAATGTTCTCGTTGTTGATCAACCCTTCTTTCCAGCTTTCTCGCCTTTTCCAGAGGTTGCCTTCTCGCCCTTCTTCTTCGGTTTTTCCTCGGCGGGCTCCGCTTCCGGTGCTTTCTTCGGGCCAATATCCAGGCCGGCGTCTCGTGCGGCATCGGCTAGAGCGGCCACCCGACCATGATACTTATACGGCCCGCGGTCGAAAACGACCTTCGTGATCCCCGCCGCAAGGGCACGTTCCGCTATCACTTTTCCCACCACGGCAGCGGCCTTCACATTGCCACCGTAGCCACCGACCATCTCGCGGATCGCCGGCTCCACCGTACTTGCCGCGGCCAGCGTCCGTCCTTGGCTGTCGTCGATGACTTGGGCATAAATATGCTTGTTGCTGCGGAACACGCTGAGTCGCGGTCGGTTCGAGACCCTGCGGAGCTTGTTCCGCACTCGAAAGACTCGCCGCAATCGACGTCTTTGCAATCGCTTGAGCTGACTCACGACTGGCCTCTCTTTTTGACTTGCACTCTCGCTCGTTATTTCCTGTTGTTCTACCGCACCCGCTGGGCGACTCCCGAAACAATCCTCACGCGTTCATGCGACACGTCATCGTTTCCCGGGGACTACTTGGCGGACACTTTTCCTTCCTTCATACGGATGTGCTCGCCCTGGTAACGGATGCCTTTACCCTTGTACGGATCGGGCTTACGAAGCGCCCTGACCGCCGCGGCGAAATTGCCAACCTTTTGTTTGTCCACACCGCGAATCACGATGTGTTGCTGATCCGGACAGGTCACCTCAAGTCCCTCAGGAATGGGAACTTGAAGCTCGTTGGCATAACCCACGCGGAGTTGCAATACCCCTTTCTGCACCGCAGCCAGATAACCCACGCCGGAAATCTCCAACCTCTTTTCGTAGCCCTGGGTGACTCCAATCACCATATTGTTAACGAGGGCCCGTGTTAGTCCGTGCAGGGCCCGGGCCAGCCGGGTCTCTTGAACACGTTCGACAACGACGGCCGAACGTGCCGTATCAACTGACACGGACACCTCCGGGCGATGCTCGAACGTTAACTCACCCTTGGGGCCTTTGACACGAATTACCCGACCCTCGATCGTGACGGTCACGCCTTGTGGAATCGGAACGGGTCGTTTTCCAATACGCGACATGGCTAACAGATTTCCTATGATGGAGTCCTAAGGCATTGACCAAAAATTACCAAACTTCGCACAAGATTTCGCCGCCGACTTTTTTCTGTCGCGCCTCGCGGTCGCTCATAATACCGCGGCTGGTGCTCAAAATCCTAATTCCAAAGCCGTTCAGGACCGGCTTAAGGTCTGCCGCACGGCTGTAAACCCGTCGCCCGGGCTTGCTAATCCGTCGGATATGGCGGATGACCTGTTCGCCGTTAGGTCCATATTTCAAGTAAATTCGCAAAATAGCTCGAGGCTGACTTGGAATCTCTTCCCAATCCCAAACATAGCCTTCGCGCTTCAGCACATCGGCCAGACCTCGTTTCAGGTTCGACGTGGGAACATCCACGTGCGGTCGTTCAACACGCACCGCATTACGAATCCGAGTCAGCACATCGGCGATCGGGTCGGTCATCATGGTCGTGTATTACCCTCTACCAACTCGCCTTGACTACGCCTGGAATCATCCCGTTGTCGGCCAATTTGCGGAAGCAAATCCGGCAGATACCAAACTTTCGGTAAACCGCGCGTGGCCGACCACAAATACGGCATCGGTTCCGAAATCGCGTCGAGAACTTTGGCTTTTTACGAAACTTTGCAATCTTGGATTTACTCGCCATTGGCCGCTATCCTAAAAACCCAGGTTTTCCTCTTGTCTCATCATTCCGCACGGAAGGGCATCCCCAATGCCTTGAGCAACTCCAGGGCCTCGCGATCGTTCCGGGCGGTGGTGACGATGCAGATATCCATGCCCTGGTTCCGCGAATACTTGTCGGGGTTCAGTTCAGGGAAGACCATTTGTTCGGTCAGGCCCAGAGCATAATTGCCGTGTCCGTCGAAAGCCCGAGGGTTTAATCCGCGAAAGTCGCGGACACGGGGGAGAGCGATGGAGATCAAACGGTCGAGGAACTCATACATCCGCCGACCACGCAAGGTGACTTTACAACCGATCGCCATCCCCTGGCGTACCTGGAACCCGGCCACGGATTTCCTCGCCCGCGTGATCACGGCCTTTTGGCCCGCGATATTGGTAAGGGCATCCACGGCCTCATCGAGGTACTTCTTTTCTTTCTTGGCCTCACCGACCCCCATATTGATCACAATCTTTTCCAGGCGGGGCAGAGACAACCGGTTGGTCCGGCCCGTCTTTTCCATCAGGATCGGGATGACCTCTTTTCGGTATTTTTCCAAAAGACGCGGTTCCATATTCAGCTTATCCCCCGATATCAGGCATTCGCAGTTTGTGACCGCGACTTCGGCCTAGAAATCTGTCCGATGTTCGCATCACATTTCTTGCAATAACGAACCTTGGAGCCGTCGGCGAGGAAGCGTGCCCCAACACGGGTCCGCTGCTTGCACGAAGGGCAGACCAACATGACGTTGGAAATGTCGATAGGCCGCTCCTTCGACAGCCGGCCGCCCTGGCGCGCCTGCCGGCTTCGCCGCACGTGTTTCAGGACGATGTTCACGCCTTCCACAACGACGCGGCCCTGTTTCCGATCCACCCGCAAGACGCGGCCACGAACACCCCGGTCGTCCCCACTAATCACTTCCACAGTGTCATCGATTCGTATCCACATCAGACCACCTCGCTTGCGAGGCTAACAATTTTCATGAAATTCCGTTCTCTCAATTCCCGAGCAACCGCACCAAAAATACGTGTTCCCCGAGGATTGCCGTCGTTATCGACGATCACGGCGGCATTGCTGTCAAAACGGACGTAACTCCCATCGGGCCGCCGTTTCGGCTTCTTCGTCCTAACGATCACGGCCCGCACGACAGCCCCTTTTTGAAAGGTGCTACCGGGGATCACGCCCTTCACACTGCAGACAACAATATCCCCGAGGGTTGCATAACGTCGGCGGCTCCCGCCGAGGACCTTAATACACATCAGCTCCTTGACGCCTGTGTTGTCGGCGACATCGAGCCTGGTTTGCATCTGGATCATGGCGATCACCCTTGTTTCCGCAATTCCTGCCGACCATCGAATGCTGCGAACAAGTCGGCAACATTACCCCTGCTGATCCGACTGTTGTGTTTCCTGTGAAGCCGGCGAAGCCTCCCTGGCTTCGGTCCCGGTCCTACTGGCCTCCAGCAATTCCTCCTCAACCACACGTCGCTTTTGGAGCAATTCGGCACGCCCGCGCTCCACGACACGTACCAACCGCCAGCGTTTGAGCCGCGATAGGGGTCTCGACTCCATAATCTCGACTCGGTCACCCACTTGCGACTCGTTGTTCTCGTCATGAACGTAGCAAATCGTACGATGTCGCACGTACTTTTTATAGCGAGGATGCTGAACAAGTCGGATGACTTCCACCCGACGCAACTGGGGTGTATTCGCCTTTGTTACGATGCCGATTTCACGTCGCCTTGGCATATTGTTTTTCACCTCGCAAATGTTTTCCCTGCCGGACGATTCTTCAGCGCCTCCGGTGTTGTCCAGATTACTTTGCCGCGGATGCCTCTTGTCGGGCTCGCTCGTTCAAAATGGTCTTGATCCGGGCAATCAAGCGCCGCTTCATCCGCGGTTCCATCGGAGACGCCAAGCGCTCCGTTTGCTTTTGAATCCGCAAACGAAACAAGGCCTCGGTGGTCTCGCGGAGCAGGGCTTCGAGTTGTTCGGTGCTCATCTCCCGAAGTTCGCGGGCTTTCATGTCTGTTACCTTTCACCCTTGACCCGACTTAAACGGTCCCTATCTCCTGTTGGTTTCATCCCACTGGCCAAGCCATTACATGGTCTGGCGCCGGACAAATCGGACCTTCACCGGCATCTTGTGGGCCAACCGCGAAAAACACAACCGAGCGGCCTCCTCGGAAATACCGCCGAGTTCAAATAGGATAGTCCCGGGCTTAACCACGGCTGCCCAGTATTCGGGTTCCCCCTTTCCCTTGCCCATGCGTGTTTCCAAGGGGATTGAGGTAATCGGCTTGTGGGGGAAGATTCGTATGTACAGCCGACCTTCCGAGCGGAGGTATTGCTGGGCGGCAATACGTCCGGCTTCAATCGTGGCAGCAGGGATCCATCCACCCTGAACAGCCTGGAGGCCGTATTCGCCGAACACGACGCGGTTACCCCGTGTCGCGTTACCCCTTATACGCCCTCTTTGACTTTTTCGATGTTTGACCCGTTTTGGCATCAACGCCATGGCTATCAACCTCGCTAAACATTCCCAAATTGATCCACACCTGGACGCCAATCTGTCCCTGAGCAATTGTCGCTTCGGCAAAGCCGTAATCGATATTTGCCCGAAGCGTGGAGAGTGGGACGGATCCCATAATTTGTTTCTCACGCCGCGACATTTCGGCCCCGCCAAGCCGCCCGGAGAGCTGGACCTTAATTCCTCGGGCACCTTGTGCCATGGCTGTTTCCATGGCCTTCTTCATGGCACGTCGAAAGCTAACGCGGCGCTCCAGTTCTTCCGCGATGCTTTCGGCCACCAGTTGGGCCACCAGCTCGGGACGTGTGATCTCTTCGATCTTCAAATTGATCCGCCGCCCGGTCAGCTCCTGGAGCTCCTGCTGGAGCTGGTCGATCTTCCCGCCTTTTGATCCGATTAGCACACCAGGACGGGCCGTGAATATGATCACCTTCACTTCATCGCGCGTCCGCTCGATCTCGATTTTCGAGATCATGGGATAGGCACGTCGTTCGCCGCGTCCCCCTTTTTCCGCGGATGGCTCCTTCCGCTCCAAAATGTAACGACGGATCTTATAGTCTTCGAGCAAGAGATCAGCGAACTCGCGCTTCGGCGCGATCCACCGGCTCTTCCAGTCGAGCGTGATACCAGTGCGAAAACCGATGGGGTTTACCTTTTGTCCCATAACCAGGTATCCTCAATAATCCCACCCAAATTACTTAAGGTATTCACGAGGTCCGAGAATCACGCCGATATGGCACATCCGCCGTTGAATGATCGTGGCCATTCCGCGGGACAGCGGACGAAGTCGCTTCAATCGTGGACCCTCATCCACCCAAATGCGGATGACATGTAACTCTCGCGGGAACGGATCCTGCAGGTCAGCCGAATTGGCCAAGGCGCTGCTCACCACCTTTTCAATCATGCGCGCAGCGCGATGGGGCATGGTCTTCAATATAGCAAGGGCCTCATCGACCTGTTTGCCACGCACAACATCAGCGACCAGCCTCGCCTTGCGCGGGCTAATTCGGGCGTACCGATGTAAGGCTCGATACATTCGCGACATATTGGAAATGGACATGATTCCGACCTTGTCCTTTTTGCTCCGAGGCTGCTATCTACTGGAACCTTCGGAGCTTGCCAAATCGCCTCTTGGCCTATACCTCCAAAACTACTTCTTCCCACGTCCGCCGTGGCCGCGGAAAATCCGCGTCGGCGCGAACTCGCCCAGGCGGTGTCCGACCATATCTTCTGTGACAAATACCTTGACGTGTGTCTTGCCGTTGTGCACCAGGAAGGTGTGCCCGACGAACTCGGGCACGATGGTACATGCCCTTGCCCACGTCTTAATCGGTTCCTTCTTTCCCGCCTCGTTGAGCTTAGCCACCTTGGCGAAGACGTTGGGATCGACAAACGGACCTTTCTTCAGTGAACGTCCCATAGTCGTTTTTCCGCCTGAAATCCAAAATCACTTGGCTATTGACTGTTTTTCTCACCGTATCGGAAGCTGACCATATCGCACGGACCGACGCCGCCGGACAATCGCCTTATTCGATGGTTTACCGCGCTTCCGGGTATATCCGCCCTTAGCGGGCTTGCCTGTGGGGCTGACGGGATGCCGTCCGCCCTTGGTTCGTCCTTCACCACCACCGTGGGGGTGATCGATCGGGTTCATGGCAGTACCACGGACGTGTGGTCGCCGACCGAGCCACCGCTTTCGGCCAGCCTTGCCCAAGACAATCCCTTCATGGTCGGCGTTGCTGACCACACCAATCGTCGCTCGGCAACGAGCCGAGACACGACGAATCTCGCCGCTGGGCAGTGTCAATTGGGCCCAATCTCCGTCACGGGCCACCAGCGTGGCTGCGCATCCCGCGGAGCGACACATGACGCCACCTTTCCCGGGTATCAGTTCAATGTTGTGCACCTGCATACCCAAGGGAATCTCCGATAGCGGCAGGGCGTTTCCTATGTTCGGGGGCGCGCCGGGACCACTCATCACGGTATCGCCCGGCCTGAGCCCATCCGGGGCAATGATGTACCGCTTTTCGCCGTCGGCGTACTTCAGCAAGGCGATCCGCGCACTGCGATTGGGATCGTACTGGATGGAGTCCACCCGCGCCGGAATCCCATCCTTGTTCCGTTTAAAGTCGATGATCCGATAAAGCCTCTTGTGGCCACCACCGCGATGTCGGCAGGTGATGATGCCTTGGTTATTTCGGCCACCTTTCTTTTTCAGGGGAACAAGGAGACTCTTTTCCGGCTCAGCGCCAGGCGTCAGTTCCGCGAAATCGCTGACGGTGGCTCCCCGTCTCCCCGGTGATGTCGGCTTGTAGGCACGAATCCCCATGATACTGGCCTCGTATCCTCAAAGTGTGATCTGCTTAGTAGAGATTGATCCGGTACTCTGGATCCAGTTTAACAATGGCCTTCTTCCACGCCTTCGTGTAGGCCTTGCGCCAGCGATAACGTCGTTCTTTGCCGCGGCGATTCTGAATGTTAACCCGAAGGACCTTCACATTGAACAATTCTTCTACTGCCTTCTTGATATCCGCCTTTGTTGCCAAGGGCGAGACCTCAAACGCGTATTGGTTGTAGCGCTCCGCCTTATGATGGCTCTTTTCCGTGATCAACGGCCGGATGATCACTTGATGTGGCTCCAAACCGGAGACAGCAGGCTGAGGGGTATTGCGTAACATGGCTCGATCTCCTTCTCACTCAAGCGGTACCGGCCACGACCTTGGCACGAAACATGTCGAGCGCTGCACGGGTCATTAGGATGCGCTTTGGCCGAAGGACCTCATACGCGTTGATGTCTGACACCGGCAACGTCTCAACTTTGTCGATATTGCGAAGGCTCTTGTAAGCAATCGGATCATAATTGTCGAGCGTCACCAGCAGCCGCATTCCGGCCAATCCAAGTTTATTGAGGATCCCCGCTGCTTCCCGGGTCTTCGGAGCCTCGAACTTCAATTCGTCGATAAGGATCACTTCGTTATCAGCGATGCGGGACGCCAAAGCCATTCGGGTAGCAAGCCGAAGGGCCTTTTTCGGGAGGCGGTAAGACCAATCCTGAGGTCGCTTGGGATGGGCACGCCCACCACCACGCCGAATGGGTGTCCGCCGCATACCCGCTCGCGCCCGACCAGTTCCCTTTTGACGATAAAGCTTCCTCGTCGAACCGGCCACCTCGGAACGGCTCTTTGCCTTTGCCGTCCCCAGCCGGAGGTTGGCCCGGTACATGACGACTGCGTCATGCAATAGCTGTTTGTTGATGCGCGGCGCCAGCTCGGCAGGATCGATCTCATAGGTGTCAACCTGCTGGCCTTCGCGGTTATATACTGGGATACTGACCATGATACACCTGCTTCTTTGTGGGACCTAACGTCATTTCTCTCGTTTTTGGTCCTACAGAATGTTGCTTCCCCTCGCTTACCCCACCTTGTTTGTCGGCCGAATAATGACCAATCCGCCTACCGGTCCGGGAACTGCACCCTTGACCAGGAGGAGGTGACGCTCTGAATCAATCCGCACAAGTTTCAGATTGCGAATTGTGCATTTTTCGTGTCCGTAGTGGCCTGCCATTCGCCGACCAGGGACGACGCGACCGGGAGAAGTGTTACAGCCGGTACAACCAGGGTGGCGATGGACGTTCTTAACACCGTGGCTTGCTCGCTGGCCGGAAAAGCCGTGCCGTTTCATCACACCTGTAAAGCCGCGACCCTTGGTCGTGCCGGTCACGTCCACTGCGGCAACATCCTTGAAAAGATCGACTGTCAGAACCTGCCCTACGGAGAAACCTTCGATGGAAGTCCGGAACTCTTTGATGAAACGCTTCGGCTCGCAGTTGGCTTTGGGAGGAGCTTGGATGCCGGCAGCGGCGAGGAGCTTTTGACGTTTGCTTTCTAACCTGGCCACATGCCCGCGCTCTGCCCGATTTGCTCGATGGCGGGGCTTGTCAAGGTAGCCTAGCTGGATGGCTTCGTACCCGTCGCGTTGCGGGGTTCTGATCTGCAAAATGTGGCAGGGACCCGCTTGGATCACGGTTACGGGGATCACGTTCCCTGCATCATCAAAAATTTGCGTCATGCCGACCTTGCGGCCAAGTAATCCGATCGCCATTGTTTATCTACCTTATCTACATTGCCCTCGAGGATCGTGGGATTGGTCCCAGATTACCTCTGGGGCTTCCAGTCCATACACGCGATGGATGTTTATCGTCTGGTTCTGGCCTTTGGTTTCAGCGTTGAAAACAACCCAACACTGCACAAGGTTTTAGGTTTTAGCGACTTCGCCCCCGGCTGGTTGCCTTGATCTTGATGTCTACACCGGCCGGGAGTGTCAATTTGTTTAGCGCTTCAATGGTTGCAGGCGTAACCTCAAGGATATCGATCAACCGCTTGTGTGTGCGGATTTCGAACTGTTGCCTCGCCTTCTTGTCCACATGGGGACTTGAGAGGACGGTATATCGCTCAATTCGAGTGGGCAAAGGGATTGGGCCGTGGACCTTGGAATGGGTCCGCTTAACCGTATCGACGATCTCGCGGGCACTCTGGTCTAAGACCGCGTGATCGTAGGATTCCATCCGAATTCGAATAATTTCGTTAATGGTTGCCGACATAAATCTGCTATCCTCGCCACGCCCGGCGACACCGACTGGCCAACTATTTCCGCAAAAGGTGAAAAACCTCGATTCTACATGCTTCGGCCAGGCATCTCAATGGGGACCTGGCGTCGCGCTCGGCGCTCGCTGCGGAAAGGGTTATCCCGATCACAGGTGGGAAAGCACAGAAGCGTCACACGATCGCGAAGCGCCTTTAAGCACTGGGTTCCCGTATTAAAGCATCTACCGGCCACTTTTGCCAAGCCCCCCGGAACGCAAAAACGGGAATCGAACTTCGGAGAAAAGCCCGCGGCTAAAGACGGTGTGGCAAAGGCTATGGCGTCTATGTTTCAGATGCCTGAAGGTAGGTTTTCTCTCGGTAAAACCGGGAAACAATCGTAAATACGACGCCTGTCAACGCCATCGCAAGCACAAAAAACCAATAATAACCGGGTCCCTGCGCCCAACCGCCGGGTCGGTCGCCACCGGTCAGTTCAATGAACTTATTGACCACGGCCGTGAATGAGTTCCCAAGCGATACGGACAGCAGGTATAAACCCATGATCACTGACTTCATGGTACGCGGGGCCTGAGTGTAGGCGAACTCCAGGCAGGTTACGGAGATGAGGATTTCCGCCGCTGTGATCACTACGTAGGCCGCGACCTGCCACCCAATGCTCGGTCTTGCCCCCGCAGCAATCGTGTGCTCGATCCAGGCTGTAACACAAAAGGAGCATGCTGCCACGTACATCCCGACGGAAACACGCCTCAAAAGTGTAAATTGCCATACCCGATTGACTAAGGGGTAAATGACATAGGTCGAAAGGGGAACCATAATCATCACCAGCAGCGGATTGACGGCCTGAATCTGTGAGGATTCCCACTGGATTCCTAGCCAACGGCGATTCATCTTCTCCGCCTGAAGGACCCATGCCGACCCGGATTGATCGAACAGGGCCCAGAACATCGCCACGCATAAGAAAAGCGGAATCAATCGCAGAATGGTGGATCGGGCCTCGGGACTGATCAGTTCGTAAAAGAACTTCTTACCGCTCGGGGGAATATGGGCAAACTTAGCCCGCCCGGCGAAAAAGACAGCCGTGGCCAATGCCATGAGGATGCCAGGCACAGCAAAGGCCAAGCCCGGACCGGCGACGACTAACAACCACGGTGTAAGTAGCGTGGAACTGGCTGCCCCAAGGTTGATGGCCAGGTAGAACCACGCGAAAACTTCACCCATCCGGTGGCTATTGCGACTTGCGAATTGATCCCCAACATGGGCGGAGACGCACGATTTAATTCCCCCTGATCCAACGGCAATAAGTGTTAGCCCCACGAATAGCCCCAACCGCGTTTCATCCCAGGCCAAGGCGACGTGTCCCAAGCAATACACCAGAGAAAGCCCCACAATTGTGGAGTATTTTCCCCAGAAGATGTCCGCCAAAATGGCCCCCACAATCGGGAAAAAATACACCCCGGCGTTGAACAGGTGGAAATAAAATTTGGCTTCACTCTCCGACATAGGGGCCAAGCGGCCGTGGGCGTCTAAAAGGTATTGCGTCATGAAAATCGTCAGGATGGCCCGCATGCCGTAGAAGCTAAATCGTTCGGCGGCCTCGTTGCCGACGATGTAGGGCACACCGGGCGGTAGCCCATCCGTCGGGATAGGCGCGGTCGGATACTGGGGCTTCGTTTTGAAGTTTTCGAGAAGGGAGGACGAAAGCCGTTTGAGCATAAAATGATCTCTGCGTACTTGCCGAGGGCAGACTCTTTGGATGATTCCAAACGAATTGAGTGACCAAAATGGTCAGCTTAGCAAATTGTCCGGAAGTCGCCAAATCCCGCAGCTCCATCAGATTGAAAGCCCCTTTTCCCAGGTCCGCAAAAGAGAACCGAGTAACTCCCCAAGCCATCCATTCTGTCGCAGGAGCCCCAAGCACCTCGGCCCCGCACCACTCCGGCAAGTCCCCTCGAATCGGCCTTTGGCGACGCGTTCCAACTGCTGTCCTGAAATGGTTGTCCAGATATGCCGACGGGCAATCTTCCCAAGAAGACCTCGGTTGGCTTAAAATGGACTACTAGCAGACCGCTGAGGTGATGAACGTTTCGCTTGTGGTCTGCTAGACGGTGTTGTGGGTATTGTCCCCGTGGCTCAATTGGATAGAGCGTCGGCCTCCGGAGCCGAAGGTTACAGGTTCGAGTCCTGTCGGGGACGCTTCTTCAGGCCTCACCCTTGCCTCGGACGCCGCACGTGCTAAATGCTTGCGGCGTCTTGCTTTCTGGCCAGAACTCTAGCCCACTTCGCCACTTGTGTCGGCCACGCAATCCGACGCTGTGCCGAACTCTCGGCCCGCTTCCCGTGCAAATCGCTGCAAACCGATGCAACGCCCGGCAAGCAGTCTAGCACCATAGATGGCACCTCGCCGGAAAAGAGAGCACCACGGGAAGCACCAGTCGGCTGGGCCTACCACCTACCTTGGTCTGGCGGGCCGTGGCGGTCGGCCCGTATGGCAAGCACAGGGCACCAACTGGTGAGGCCCCACACGGCGATTGCCAACGGCTCCAAATTCGGAGTCGTCCGAATGGTTGGTGTCTCTCCATCGACATGACCTGCGCACCTGGATAGGAAGCTACTCGTCACACACCGGCGCATATACTTTCCACGTGGTATGTTCTCACTGTGCTCCGTTGCTGGGGCGTGTAACCGCTGACAGCCTGACACAGGGGGAACGCCAAGCCACAAGCCCGGATGATAAAGAACCGCAGTGAGGGCGCAATCAAGTGCCTGATGGCGACAACGAGGGCAGGGAGCACCGCGAAGAGGAGCTTCGACCGTTGCCAACAAGAACTAGAAGGCTGAACGGCCTTGCTGTGCGCAGGAAGTAATGGCGATCGAAATTTGCTCGCACCGCGGGCGGCTTCACTCCAGGTGCCCTGCGTTATCCGGCGGTTGATCAACACGAAGCGGGCGGCTTGCTCGGTCAGCTTGCCCGTCGGCTCAATACCCGGTGTGGTTAGGGGTGAAAAGTGGCTTTTGAACAGGCGTGTGGGGACCTCGGCATTTGCTCTTCACTGGTGAAAAGAGGCAAAGTCTCTCGGACCATCTGAGGCCATTCAAAACGTTGACAGCCGCGTCGCATGAGGGCTATCATGGCGGCATATATGCATATAAATATTCTTCGCCGCGTTCGCAAACGAGGGTGCGAGATATCACCATGAAGAATGAGGGCATGCCGGGGCTGATCCGCGAACTTCGACAACGGCTGAATCTCACGCAGGAGCAACTCGCGGAGAAGGTTGGTGTCGCCTCCAGCACCGTGAACCATGGGCAGAACGGCAAGCGGGTGCCTCTCCCGTTTCTTGTGAAGCGACTGGTCGAGTTGAAATACGAGTTCGGCAGGAAGCTGGAAGAGAGCGAGCGGTACAAGGCGGTGAAGGCCCTCGCCCGCAAAACCGATCATTTGCTGTTTCTCACGGCAATCCGCACCGAGGGAGAATTCCGATCTCCCCTCTGGTGTTGATCTGGTAATATGAGATACAGGATTGACGAAAACGAGAGCAAGAGACTGACGGGGAAGACGTAGTGATGAGCACCGCCTATCACGCGAAGTACTTTGCGTATGAGCTGACCCGCATCGGCGGCACGGGGATGGAGCGTCTTTCCCGGTCCCTGTTCGACGCGTGCGTGGATCTGAATCCGCACCAAATCGAGGCGGCCCTGTTCGCCCTCCGATCCCCAATCTCCAAGGGCGTCCTTCTCGCCGACGAGGTCGGTCTCGGGAAGACCATCGAGGCCGGTCTGGTTCTTTGTCAGCTTTGGGCCGAAAGACGGCGCCGGCTTCTCGTCATCTGCCCCGCCTCCATTCGCAAGCAGTGGGCGCTTGAGCTGACCGAGAAGTTCAACCTTCCAACGGTCGTCATCGACGCGAAGGAGTACCGGGAACGACAGGGCCGGGGAATGCCCAACCCCTTCGAGGCGGACGAGGTCGTGGTCACGTCCATGCACTTTGCCAGTGCTCACGCGTCCGATATTCGTTCTGCCCAGTGGGATTTGGTGGTCATCGACGAGGCTCACAAGCTGCGCAACGCCTACCGGGACTCGAATCGTATGGGCCAGAACATCCGGTGGGCACTTGAAGACCGGCGCAAAGTGCTCCTGACGGCCACGCCGCTTCAGAACTCCTTGCTGGAGCTCTACGGAATCTCGACCATCATCGACGATCACATTTTCGGAGATCTTCCGTCCTTCCGAAGCCAGTTCGTGAACGCCGGTGGGAACGTGGAGGAACTGCGGAACAGGCTTCGGACGTTCTCCATTCGCACTCTCCGGCGGCAGGTCGTCGAGTACATCCAGTACACAGAGCGCCGTCTCATTACGCGCCCCTTCAAGCCCACGGAGCAGGAGCACAAACTGTACGAGGCGGTGTCGGCGTTTCTCCAGCGCACGGACACCTACGCGCTTCCCTATCAGCAACGACACCTGACTGCATTGATCGTCCGCAAGCTTCTCGCCTCATCGCCGCATGCGGTGGCGGCCACGCTCGAAGCCATGCGCGACCGACTGATTGCCATCCGTGACAAGCTGCCCGTCCCCGAGGACTTCGCCGAGCGCCTCATCGCGGACGAGGAAATGGAACATGAGCTGCTGGATGAGATGACCGACGGACTTCTGCAGCGTTCTGGCGACGAAGATGCGGAAAAGCGCCCTCAGGTTACCGAAGCCGAACAGGCAGAACCCGTTATCGACCGCCAGAAGCTCCTCGCGGAAATCGAGGAGCTGGACCGCTACGCCCAGTGGGCGAGAAGCATCGGGATCGACACGAAGACCCGCTCGCTGATTAAGGCCCTTGAAATCGGCTTCGAGAAGATGACCGAGATGGGGGCGGCCCAGAGAGCGGTGATCTTCACGGAGTCGAGACGGACCCAGGCCTATCTCAAGGACTTCCTGGAAGCGAACGGCTACGCAGGCCGCGTCATCACGTTTAACGGGAGCAACAATGAACCGGAAACAACCGCCATCTACGAGCGCTGGGTGGAAGCCAACAAGGAAACTGGTCGAGTGACCGGGTCGCGGTCAGTGGATGTCCGTACGGCCATCATCGAACACTTCCGCGACCATGGACAAATCCTGATTGCAACGGAAGCGGCCGCCGAGGGTGTGAACCTCCAATTCTGCTCCCTGGTGGTAAACTTCGACCTTCCCTGGAATCCCCAACGGATCGAGCAACGGATCGGGCGCTGCCATCGGTACGGGCAGAAGCATGACGTCGTTGTCATCAACTTCCTCAACGAGAAGAACGAGGCCGACCGGCGCGTCTACGAACTGCTACAGGAGAAGTTCAGCCTCTTTAGCGGCGTGTTCGGCGCTTCCGACGAGGTCCTGGGCAGCATCGAGTCCGGCGTCGACTTCGAGCGGAAGGTGCTGGATATCTATCAGCAGTGTCGGACGCCAGACGAGATCGAGCAGGCTTTCAATGCCTTGCGGGCTGAACTTGACGAGAAGATTCGTTCCAAGCTGGCCGAGACCCGGCAGAAGCTTTTCGAACACTTCGACGAGGATGTCCATGCCCATCTTCGACTGAACCTGGAAGGCGCACGCCAGCAGCTCGACCGCGTAGGGATGATGTTCTGGCGGCTCACGCGGTTTGTTCTGGATGGGCGGGCGACGTTCGACGAGGCAAACCTGGCGTTCGACCTCAAAACGCCTCCGCACGATGCCATCCAGCCAGGGTATTACCGCCTGATCTCGAAGGACCATGAGAACGTCACCGGAGCATTCCTCTATCGTCTGTCGCACCCCTTGGGCGAGTACGTGGTCGAGACCGGCAAAACGCTGGCCACTCCGGTCGCCCACGTCACGTTCGACATCAGCGGGCGGCCCACGCGTATCTCTCTGATCGAGGCCCTCAAAGGCCGCTCCGGTTGGCTGCACCTCCAGCGACTCACCATCGACTCCTTTGAGCGGGAGGAGTACCTGCTCTTTTCCGGCATCGACGACGATGGCAGGTCTCTCGATCAGGAGACCCTCGAGAAACTATTCCACTGCGAGGCCACGGCCGAGCCGCTTTCTTCTTTACCGTCCGAGGTCGAAGCCCGACTGGCCGCGGAAGCCGAACGCCACGCCAAGGCCACAATCAGCCGCTCGCTGGAAACAAACAACCGGCATTTCCAGGAAGCGCGGGAGAGGCTCGAGAAATGGGCCGATGACATGGTCCTGGCGGCCGAGAAGGAGCTGAAGGACACCAAGGAACGGATCAAGGCGCTCAGCCGCCAAGCGCGACTGGCCACGACTACCGAAGAGCAATATGCCTTGCAAAAGCAGATTCAGGAACTCGAAAAGCAGAAACGCCGGCAGCGCCAGCGCATCTTCGACGTCGAGGACCAGATCATGGCCAAGCGCGATCAATTGATAGACAATTTGGAAAAGAGAATGCAGCAGCGGACGAGCGTCGAACCCCTGTTCACGATCCGCTGGAGCGTCGTGTAGTGAGGATGAACATGTCCGAAAACCTGGAGCGACTGAAACAGCTTTTGGCGGAGATGTTCCAGCTCGACCAGGCCGAGCTGGACTTCGGCATCTACCGTATCATGAACGCCAAGCGGGAGGAGATCACCCGCTTTCTCGACCGGGACCTTCTACCGCAGGTACGCGAGGTGCTCGGTGAATATGAAAAGGACTCACGGGCGGCCATTGCGGCTGAGCTTGAGAGGGCAAGGGAGCAGGCGAAGAGCCTGGGGTTTGAGGACCCCGCCCAGGCCCCGCGCGTGAAAGAGCTGCAAGCACGCTACAATGCTGCCTTTGACCTCGAGGCCGCCGAGCAGGAAATCTTCTCGCACCTCTACAACTTCTTTCGCCGGTACTACCACGAGGGCGACTTCATCTCCCTACGCCGTTACAAGGAGGGCGTCTACGCCATCCCCTACGAGGGGGAAGAGGTCAAGCTCTACTGGGCCAACCACGACCAGTACTACATCAAGACCAGCGAGTACTTGCGCGACTACACGTTCAAGCTTCCCTCGGGCCGGCGGGTCCACTTCAAGCTCGTCCAGGCCGACACAGAGAAGGACAACAACCGGGCAACAAACGGCAACGAACGCCGCTTTATTCTGGGACACGGGGACGGCGGCACTGGGGGACAGGGGGACGTCTGGGATATCGTGAATGACGAACTGGTGCTCTATTTCCGTTTTGTGCCCGATGGGGCAAAGCGCAAGCAGGCTGAACTGAACGCCGAGGCGGTGCGTCGCATCACGGACATCATCAGCGGTTCGCCCAGTCTCCGGGACGCCTGGTCGCCCCTTCTCGAAAAACGGCCTACCGAGAAGAACCCCGACCGCACGCTTTTGGAGAAGCATCTTGCGGACTACACCGCGCGGAACACGTTCGACTACTTCATCCACAAGGACCTGGGCGGCTTCCTGCGCCGCGAGCTGGACTTCTACATCAAAAACGAGGTGATGCACCTCGACGACATCGAAAACGAGACCGCTCCCCGCGTGGAGCAGTACCTGTCGAAGATCAAGGCGATCCGCCGGATTGCCCACAAGATCATCGACTTTTTGGCCCAGATCGAGAATTTTCAAAAGAAGCTCTGGCTCAAGAAGAAGTTTGTGGTGGAGAC
>JAKPII010000461.1 GCA_029549885.1 Planctomycetota bacterium | reverse complement strand
TCGGTCAATTTTCAACAACATGCCGCCTGTCCGAGTTACGAACGGAGAGCCCTTAAATCTGCTTGGCCGGTACTCCAAAGGGGTGTCCATTTGTGGAAACCCGGGGCATGTCTTCTGGAAGTTCTCGCAATGTACTGTTTCAGCTCAGTGGACCGTGAGCAAAAACGGGATGAATTGCAGTCTCCACGTAGCCTGTGTGCATCCGTTCTCGTCACCTAACATGTCGTTCCGAGAACGACGTTCGCCACGCCAAACCCGCCCGACACCTTGGGACTATTCCCAACAGTCGGTAGAATAAGGTTTTTCCGCGTGTTGAATGGAAAGGCCGCTCTGGCTGTGCGTTCAATACGACACGATTCGTAAAAATATGACCCGATGGAGTGACGAGCATGGCAAAGTGTGTTCTGGCCTATTCGGGGGGAGTGGATACGTCTGTCATTCTTAGTTGGCTGGTCGAGCAAGGGCATGAAGTTCACGCGGTATATGTCGATCTTGGACAGCCGTGTGAAGACCGGGAGACGATCCTTGCCAAGGCTCGGCAGATTGGCGCGAAGACCGCCCAAATCATTGACGCTCGGGAGGAGCTTTGCCGCGATTTTGCCTTTCCGGTTTTGCAGTGGCAAGCCCGATATGAGGACCTTTATCTGATGGGGACCTCGATTGCACGACCGCTTATCAGCAAGGTCTGCTTGCAAGTGGCGCGGCAGCACGGGTGCGATTTGTTCGTCCACGGTGCCACAGGGAAGGGAAATGATCAGTGCCGTTTTCAATTGGCGGCAGAGGCACTTCAGCCGGGTATCCGAGTTCTAGCGCCGTGGCGGCTGGCCGAATTCCGGGAACGTTTCCCCGGGCGAAAGGAAATGATTGCGTACTGTGAGCAGCGGGGGATTCCTGTGAAGGCCACCGCTTCCAAACCGTATAGCTCGGATGAGAACTGCTTGCATATCAGCTACGAGGCCGGTCGCCTTGAGGACTTGACGGTCAACGGAGTCGAGTTGATCGAATTTGGAATGACCGTACCTCCGCAGAAGGCCCCGGACCAGTCAGAGAAGGTGACGATTGCATTTGAATCCGGGATTCCGGTGAGCGTGAACGGAGAGAAACTGTCGCCTTATGGCATCGTGAACTGCTTGAACCGGATTGGCGGTCGTCACGGGATTGGTCTTGTCGATATGGTTGAGAACCGTTTTGTTGGGATGAAAAGCCGCGGGGTGTACGAGGCGCCGGGGATGACCCTTCTCTATTTTGCCCATCGGCAAGTCGAGCAGATCACACTGGATCGGGACGTCATGCATCTTCGGGATCGGTTGGCCCCGGAGGTGGCGGAACTTGTGTACTACGGGTTCTGGTATTCGGCCAAGATGGACGCGTTCTTGGCCATGATTCGAGAGATTCAGAAACCGGTTACGGGGGAGATTACACTGGTCTTGTACAAAGGGAATATGATCGTCGATCGCCGGTCCAGCCCGAACAGTTTGTATGACGAGGGGATAGCCACCATGGAAGGCGGCGGCGACTATAACCAGAGCGATGCGGAAGGCTTCTTACGCATCCAAGGATTGCCGCTTCGGGTTCAAGCGAGGATTCGGCCGCGCTCGTTTTGATGGAAGCCCTTATTCTCTCGCTGTGAGAGAAAAGAGAAATGCAGCCTGTTTCCCGCGGGAGCGTAATTTGTGCGGGACACGCACGTACACCCCGCGTTACTTGATGCCTGGGGTTACTGATTCGACATGGCCGTGATTAACGAGCGTGCGAATTGCCGAATCTCCTG
>JAKPII010000460.1 GCA_029549885.1 Planctomycetota bacterium | reverse complement strand
GGCGCAGGTCGTTGACATCTTTTTTGACAGGAAGTTAATCGCACCGGTGTGATGCCAGGGGGCAATCATTGTGGACTTTCGTACCGCGAGGGCCTCTCGTAGCGAATTTTTCCCACCTTGCGTAAGATTCTTAGCGTGAGTACGCTACAAAATGTACGTCTTCGTAAAACCGGAACAGAGTATATCGCCTCCCTTGCGCCAAATTATGGAATCCCTTCACCCATCAGAGGTTTGCGCAGAACTTGATGGGTGGTTGCCCTGACAACGACAACAAGGTAGTAATCCGCTGATGTGGCTCGCACCCTGGTTTCTTGTAGGGGGTCTTTTGGCATCGGTGGGTGTCGTAATTATCCATCTGATGCACCGGCGCCGCTATCGGGTAGTTCACTGGGCTGCGATGGACTTCTTACTTCAAGCCTCACGTCGCAGTCGTCGCATGATCGAACTCCGCGATTGGCTGTTACTTTTGTTACGCGTCGCCTGCGTCTCCTTGTTTACCGTTGGAATGGCGCGACCGCACTGGGGCAACCGGCCGATCACCTCCGCGTCAGCGATGCATCTCGTGGTCATGATTGATAACAGTTTGAGCATGGGCTACAAAACGCTGGGAAGGTCACTCCTCGACGATGCCAAGCAAAAGGCCAAGGAGTTGATTCGTTCCCTGTCGCCTGAAAGTCGCGTGACTATCATCCCCTTTCCGGATCCCGCCGAACTACGTGACCTAGGAGTCTTGTGTACAAAGGATGAGGCACAAAGTTTGATTGACAGCCTCAAGATCGTCGATCAAAAGGGCGATATGGCGGCCGCCCTTCAGCAAGCCGTCCAGGCGTGTGCCCAGTTTCCACAGCCCAAACAGAAACGGCTCGTCATCATCTCGGATATGCAACGGAACAACGTCCCTTCGGAAGGGCTTTCCCAAATTCTGGCTAAGCTCCCTGGGCCCATTGAAATCATTCGCATTCAATCTAGCTCCGCCACAAATACCTGGGTGGAGGAAGTGTCGCTGCCAGATCGCTTTCTCATTCCCGGTGCAGAGACCCGTTTCCGCGCCCTTATCCGGCACGAGGGAACCGAGGCACGATCGGCCGTCCCCGTGGTCCTCTCCGTCAAGGGTCAAGAAGTTGCCGTTCAGACTGTTGACCTCCTGCCAGGACAAACCATGGAGGTTGTCTTTCCGCCTTACCGGCTCGAAGGGGCTTTCCAAAAAAAAGAGCTCGATTGGTTGGATGCTGAGGTCTCACTCGCTTCAGATGATCTGCCCGAGGATGACCACTTCGCTTTGGTCATTCCCGTCTTCAATGCCGTTCCCATCGTATTCGTGGATCAATTTGGCCCAAAAGAAGACCCTCGAGAAGGCCGTTACGGTGAATCCTACTATTTGAGGAGACTGCTCGCCTCGGTCGCGGAAAATACTTCGCCTCTCACATTGCGTACATACACGCTGGATCAGATCAACCGTACCATTCTGGCAGCCAGCCGAGTGGTAGTGCTTGCCGGGATTCGTAGCCCCACCGAGAAGCTGTCGCTTCTTTCTGAATATGTCCGGCTTGGTGGTAATTTGGTGATTCTGGCCGGTGGGGAATTCGATCCAACCGCGTGGAACCAGGCGGCAGAGGATCCGTGGCATCTCTTGCCGGGCAAACTGGAAACCGTTTTGGCCGGTCGTCCCGCGTCTTTGCTATCGGACCCCTCATCGTTGTTTCACATCGATCCCGAATCGCTGGTCGGGGAATGGTTTCATATCGAGGGTATGAGCAAGCGAGAGTTGTCCGAACTCTATCAGAGCGTATATTTCTTCCAAATAGCTCAGCTTGAATTGCCCGTCCTACCCGCGGCGCGGCCGGTTTCTTTTAACCCGGACGGGGCTACGAGTCATGCCGGGAACTTTTCATCCCAGCCAGTCAGCGATCCATCGGTAACGGAAACGCCCAATTGGTTGCTCTGGAG
>JAKPII010000440.1 GCA_029549885.1 Planctomycetota bacterium | reverse complement strand
TTCCCCCAAGGTGATGTCGATCCGAAAGTCCTCCATCGCCGGATAGAGAAATTCCTCCACCGATTTCTGCATCCGGTGAATCTCGTCGATGAAAAGGACGGATCGCTCTTCGGCATTCGTCAGATAGGGGATCAAGTCCTTAGGAGCCTTGAGCGTGGCCCCACTGGCGATCTGAACGCTGACCCCCAAATGCCGCGGAATACACAAAGCAAATGTGGTTTTGCCCAGCCCGGGTGGTCCGTCAAAGAGGATATGTCCCAGCGGTTCGTCTCGTTTCAGGGCTGCGTCAATCGCTATCTGCAATCGTTCGTACACATCGCGCTGACCGACCATTTCCTCCATCCGTTGTGGACGGAGGAGCCGCTCATCCTCATCCGTACTAACGGACGGCTTCAAAATGGGTTCGCGAGTCATTTCCGCACGTCAATCCGTCTTTCTGATCCAGGCTCCGCCATGCTCCACCGGCTTCTGCGGGGACCAAGCGGCAATGGCCCCTGGAAATGCAATATAACAGACCAGCAGAAGATGGGCCAAGAGCATCGGCCTACGGATGCCTTTTTGGCCGTGACCCGAGAGGGACGCACGCCGCGATGTCCAATGTGGTACGAGCCGCCGGGCCAAACTGGCGAGACATGTCACCTCCAATTTGCGGCGGCTCGTGATTCGAGGTGGGCGACCGCCGTGTACGTATTCACGACGGACCCCACGGCTGAATTCGCCGCTTAATCGGCTGGCCTTCGGTATCAGTCAGTCCGTCAGCTCGAACGTGAACTCCTTCTGGGATTCGCTGACCTCGGCCGTTAATCCAGATGTCTCCGGAGCAGCATACTTGGCGGGCAGCTCCTCGCGGTACGTTGCGGGAACAGGCGGGGCATCCGGATCGGCCGGATTCGAACCACCGACTTGGATTGACTTGCGGATGGTCACACGATATTTGCCGGGAACGGCGCCATCGTTTTGATCAAATGTGGTCAACCGGGCGATCCCGTTGGCGTCAGTAACGCCAGTGGCTGCGTTGCCACTGCCCTCTGGCAGAAACTGAACGTTCGCTTCTGCTACGGGAGCACCACGATAGAGGACCGTAACTTTGACGGGGACGGTCTTGGGGCGACCGGGGACCGATCGCTTGCCACCACAACCGGGCAAAGCGAAAAACAACAGTGCAAGTCCCACCAGAGCCAAGCACGTCACCGAAAAGACATTGCGAGTTTTTGTCATGGTCTCTCAAAACTCCCTTCTCACCTACCGTTTGTTGAAATATTGTCAGGGAGCTGGTCCCCCTGAACGGTTAACGACGGAAACCCCCTCTCAATCAAACCGGAGAGGGGGTTTCACTGATAACCTGAAATCCCGATCGGCTGAAACCTCAACGAACCAATGTCGTTACGGGTACACCCCGATTTTACAGGCTTGCCGTTTCGCCGCCGCTCTTGGTGCCAAGGGCACCCCAAACACCGTAGGGGCTCATACCACCGGAAGTGACCGAGGGAAAGTCTGTGCCCAGGTTTCCAGTATCCACTGTTTCAGAGACAAAGCGGACGGAACCATCGGCAAAGGCGACATTGACACCGCCTGGGTGACGGCTGCTTGGCGTGTAAATGCCCCGCTCCCAGTGGTCGGCGGCATTCGCGCAGGAAGCGGAATTAGGCGGGAGAATGGTGGTAAACCCGGCAAACCAGGCCGCTCCATCCGCCCAACGGAAACCGGGGGGCGTGTCAGATATAAAGCTGCCGGTGATGTACTTCTTTTGAGAAGCATCGTAAGCTGCCCGGCAAGCAAGCGGGTTTGTTCCGAGCGAGAGTCCGACGACATTTCCCAGCGAGTTTTTAGCACGGGGGCGAAGCCGTTCAGAGATCAGAGCCGTGTTGCTCGTGCCGTCGCTGATCTCAGCCATGCTCGACCATTGAAAGACATGGAACACACCGCGGATGCTCGTGCTACTCGGCGGGTTATTGAAGCTGTCGATGGGTGAATCCCCGCCGTTCATGCAGTAAGTGACAGTGCCCCGGGCAGTGCCGGTCGGGGGTGTCGAGGCGGGATCACTGGGGCAATTCAGGGCCGGGATATTCACGTTGTACCAGGAGGTGTTATTCCATGGCGCCTGGTGGGGCAAGGCATTGATCTGATCATAGAGCGACTGCTGTTCCATGTAGGGGCAGACGGCCACCCAACCGCTCAGCCGACCCCGATGGGTATCATTGCTGCCCGTATTCTGATGTCCCGATCCAGCCTGGCGGGCGGGAAAACGGGTGTACACATCATGGTAATTCTGCATCGCCAAAGCAAGTTGCTTCAAGTTATTGGTGCACTGGCTCCTTCGTGCGGCTTCCCGGGCAGCCTGAACCGCCGGCAACAGCAAGGCGATCAAGATCCCGATGATGGCAATAACGACCAAAAGCTCAACTAGCGTGAAGCCCCAACGAGGCTTACGCCCACAACGACCGACACATACCGTCATCTCACAAACCTCCTCCAAACAGGAACAACAAGGAAGCATCTCGAAACACAGTGCGAGAACTTCCACCAAGCCAATGCTAAAACTGAACCGATACCCCTGAACCGTCTCGGGATCACAAAAACAAGATCACGACCAAGACGAGCCCCTTCACGTGAAAGGCGGGAGAAACTGAGGGTGCAGTTATCGTTCCCTTCCATATTGCATCTTAGGTCCCCGGGGCACTATTGTCAGGCGACGGCGCGCCGGTGATTTGTATGCGCTGGCTGTACCTTGACGCTGGGGGCAACTCTTGTGATTGCCCGTTTGGGTCCGAAACGGATTTCAATCACGCGGCCTCCACGGCCCCTGGCCCGTGCAGGCGATTGCCGGTCCCACCTCAAAAACGGGGGGACACGCATCTTGGTCTCCGATGTTGCAGGTGCCGCCAGCGGAAAATTCTCACTCGGCGCTCCCGTCAAAACCTGCTGCTGCCGACTCCTGGGCATGATAACGCCGGGTCGGGGGGATTGTGGCGCGGCGGCTATCGGGATAACGTGAAAAGGATGTGCCAAGGGCAGGAAAGATCCATAGTGCGCGCTTACATACAGCGTCCCAACGGGTTTATGTGACTGTACTCACAGTCGAAGGTGTTTTCGGGAGATGCCATCGATGTTTGAAGAATTCCTCCAGGCAGCGCGTTCGATTTTTGAGCAGGCTCAGCACGAGGGCCGGTTGATTCGCAATCCAGACACGGCCCGACTCCGGGCAATGGCCCTTGAGGAGCCAGAGGCCCGTGAGACGTGCTACGGCAACGTGGCCGTGGAATCGGAGCCAACTTCCCGGGCTGCCATGTTCACAAAGAACAATATCGATACGAGATTTGGCAAGGAAGAGTATGACCTGTTGGAAAAGGCCAAGCGGGAGCTTTCAAAAAAAGAATTGGTGAGCATCGACGTGCAGGTCGGAGATGGAACGGAAGGCGTGACCGCCCGCCTCATCGTCCCGCGAGATTTTGCCCACGTCGCCTTTGCCGGGCTGAAGCTTTTCAAGCCAACGAGCACGGACGAGCCGACCTATCAGGTCATCATGTTCACCGATGAAGCATTTGAGAGTAACAAAAAGAAGAAGCTTCCTGATAAAAAGAAGAAGCTTCCTGATAAGGACATTACCATTCGTTTGGCGCATGCCCCGGACGGGCGGATGGTGAAGTTCGTTCGAAATAGCAATTACTTCGGTGAGTGGAAAAAGGGTGTGTTTGCGGGGGAGGACTGGCGCGTAAAACAAAAAGGGGACGCAATCTTCCTCCATGTCGGTTGCCGTCGCGATACACTGGAAACGCCCCATGGTGGATATCGGACGGTTTGTTCGCTATTTGCCGCTCTGAGTGCTAATGGCAAGACGAGCACCACATGTAAGGTTTTGGCCCGCAAGGGACGTGAGCGCTCTTGGCTAATTCAGGATGATGGTGGTGCCCTTCATCGCGACGGGTCATTCCGTGGCTTCGAGCCGGGGGGAATCTTTATCAAGACGGATGGCCTCAATCCTGGCGACCAGCTCGAAGCCTACTATGCCTGTTTGAAACGAGAAACGTTCCTGGAAAATGTCTGGATCGAGCCCGACGGGACGATTGACTTTTTCAATATGGAACGTACCTCCAACGGTCGGGCGGTGGTCGAACGCCGCGATTTTATGCACGCTGCTCAATCCATTAACTCGGAGCGGGTCGATAATTTGTTCCTCATCACGCGGGGTAGCACCATCCCGGCGATTGCAAAATTGACGCACGAGGAGGCGGCAGCCTTCATGGTCCTGGGCCAGTCGATGGAGTCTTCAGCCGGTGATCCAACCCAGGCGGGCAAGATCAAGAATTGCTTCTTCTACGATCCCTTTTTGGCGGGTGATCGGGCCGAGCATGCCAACCTGTTTTACGACATCCTCAAGGCGAACCCGCACATTCAATGCTACTTGCTGAATACGGGTTATGTTGGCGAAGGCGAGTCCATGCGGGACATTCGCCTGGCCGACACGATGGGCATCCTCGATTCCGTGTTGCGGGGTGGCCTTGATGAATGGGTGTACTCGCCGCGAACCAAGCTATATGTCCCTTCGGCGGTGAGGCTGGTTGACTCCATCCTCTTCCATCCCGAGAAATTGTTCCCCCACGATGTCTTTGAGGAAAAGCAAAAGGCGCTGGAAAAGCACCGGGCAGAGTTTTTAGACCGTTTCCCCGGACTCCACCCGAATATCCGTAAGGTTTTTCAGCGGTAGCGGGTTGGGCCAGCGGCGCTTGCTATTTTGATGAATCCTCCTTAGACTGCGGAAAACCCAGGGCGGGTTCCCGGGAGCGTTTGCGCTTTCGGGATGAACTTGGCGTACTCCGAGGTCGAGGAGGATGGTTGTGAAAACTCTCTTGCTGGCGGCCGCATTGGTGTGGGGGACGTTGTTCACCGTTGGTTGGGCCGTCGCCCAAATGCCCAAGCAGCCACCCAACGTCATCATTCTCATCACCGACGATCAGGGATTCGGTGATCTTTCATGTCACGGCAATCCCGTCTTGAAGACGCCGCACCTGGATCGGTTGCATGACGAGAGCATCCGCTTCACGGATTTCCACGTGGCGCCCATGTGCACGCCCACGCGGGGGCAACTTATGACCGGTAGGGATGCTCTTCGCAACGGGGCCATGAATGTGAGCAGCGGCCGCACGCCTCTCCGCCGCGAGTTTCCCACCATGGCAGAGGTCTTTGCTGCCTCGGGTTATAGCACGGGCCTCTTTGGAAAATGGCACTTGGGGGACAATTACCCGTATCGGCCCCAGGACCGCGGGTTTCAAGAGAGCATCTGGTATCCGTCCTCTCACATCGGCTCAGTTCCCGATGCGTGGGAGAACGACTATTTTGACGACATTTATTTCCACAATGGCCGTCCGCGTCAGTTCCGGGGCTACACGACCGATGTGTTTTTTACCGAGGCCATTCGCTGGATGGAAGAGCAGGCCAAGCAGGGGCGACCCTTCTTCTGTTACCTTGCCACTGCGGCACCCCACGCCCCTCATTTCGTTCCGGAACAGTACCGTAATGCGATTCGCCAATCGCTTGAGGCCGCACGCCCTCAGCTTTCGAAGTTCGCCGCCGGGTTGCAACCGGAAGCACGTAGCTCGTTCGAGGAGGAGTTGGTCCGCTTTCTGGCCATGATTGCCAATATTGATGAAAATGTTGGCCGTCTGGAAGGCTTTCTGAAAAGCTCTGGCCTACGGGAAAACACCCTGCTCATCTTTTTGACCGACAACGGCAGCACATTTGGACCGCGTTATTTTAATGCGGGCATGAAAGGGGGCAAGACCACATTGTGGGAGGGTGGGCACCGTGTGCCTTGCTTCATCCGTTGGCCGGGCGGTGGGCTACGTCCAGCAGGTGATGTCCCAGGATTGACCCAGGTTCAAGATATCTTTCCTACGCTCGTCGAGCTGTTACAACTGCGTCTTCCGGCAGGCGTTCAATTCGATGGAATCAGTTTGGCGCCGGTGTTGCGCGGGCAGAGCGAAGTCCCCGAGGACCGCATGCTGGTCATCAATTACAGCCGGATGCCCTTCAAGAGCACCCGCACGACTGCCGACAACAACGCTGTCCCACGCCGGGAAGGCGCTGCTGTGCTTTGGAAGCGGTGGCGGTTACTGGAAGATAAGGCCCTCTACAACCTAGCGCACGATCCCCTTCAAGAACGGAATGTGATTGATCAATATCCAGAGGTCGCCGCGAAGATGCGATCCCATTTGAATGCCTGGTGGGACGGCGTGAAGGCACGGGTAAATGAATTTCAGGCGGTGATTGTGGGTGATGACGCGGAGAATCCCACGATGTTGACCGCCTGCGAATGGGCCGACGTCTTTCTTGACCAGCAGGCACAGGTACGACGGGGGGAACGAAAAAGCGGCCTTTGGCATATCGAGGTGGCCAAACCCGGCGAGTATGCCTTCATGTTAAGCCGGTGGCCCTACGCTTCGGGGCTGCGGCTACGCGATGGGATCAGCGAGACCAAGGTGACCGATGGTATCTTGCCAGCGGGCGAGGCTTGGCCGGTGACCGCCGCAAGGATTCGCGTGGGTCACATGGAGCGAGTCATTCGCCCGGTGGGTGATGCCATTGCCGCGAGGTTTGTCATTCCCTTGGATGTCGGTCGAACAACCTTGGAAACGATGTTTTTGGATGAAAACGGTCAGGAGATTGCCGGGGCGTATTACGTCACTGTGGAACGACTTCGGCAAGTGGAGCAGCCAGCGGCTGTTATCTTAGACACGGACATGTCCGGGGATTGCGATGACGCCGGGGCCTTGGCGCTTCTCCATGCCCTGGCCGATCGCGGAGAATGCAAGATTTTGGCAACGATCGTCAATCGGAAGGACAAGACCAATGCCTCGGCAGCCGCAGTAGATGCGATCAACACCTACTACGGTCGCGGAAATCTACCGATTGGCACCGACAAACGGGGTCCCACGGACCTGCAAAGGACGAGTGCTTACGCGCCCGCTTTGCGAGATGAATTCCCCAGCGACATTGGCCCTGATGACCAGGCGCCTGATGCCGTGGATATTTACAGACAGATTCTTGTTTCTCAACCAGACGGAAGTGTTACGATTTGCAGCGTGGGGGCATTGTCCAACCTAGCGGAGCTCTGGCGCAGCGAGCCGGAGTTGGTCCGCAAGAAAGTTCGGCGGTTGGTGATCATGGGTGGTGAGTTTCCCACCTCGAAGACGCCCGAGACGAACATCCGTACTCACCGCGAGGCGGCCAAAATTGTTGCCGAGGAGTGGCCGGGTGAGATCATCTGGGTGGGATTTGAAATTGGTCATATCGTCTTCACCGGAGAAGGACTCAAATTAACGCCGCGCCACAATCCCGTTCGCCGGGCCTACGAACTGCGGCCGTTTGGAGGACGGCCTGCCATCGAAGGTGGCCAGCCCAGTTATGATCAAACAGCGGCCTTGATTGCCGTCCGTGGCCTGGAGCCGGATTTGTGGGAGGTGGTCACAGGTGGCCGAGTGGACGTGGATGCGGAGGGCCGAACAACGTGGCGAGTTGATCCGACGGGCAAGCACAGCTATGTCCGCTTGGCATGCCCGCCTGCAAAACTGGCTACCATCATTGAAAATCTCATGATGGCTCCCCCCGTTGCCCACATGGCTGAAGAGAACGACCCACGTCAATAGGCAGGGCCGACGTATGCCTCGCCTCCACCGCTGATATGAGCCACTGCCTTGGTAGTGTGGTGGCGAAATGTTGCCACTGGCGGTTGCCGGGTTTTGAATCACCGACGACATAATGAGGAGCGCCCTGAGCAAAATCACCAAACAGTCAACCCGGCGTGACAAGCCGCTAAACTTGCGGAGACCATGCGTCGGTGATCAAGAATCTATATAATGCACCAGCGGAAATTGGGAAAACTCTAACGTGGTCTTTGAGGTGACCTAGAGAACATGGGGGGTAACATGATTCGCAGTATGCACAGAGCCCGCCGCCGTACGTTGATGAAAGACACGCGAAAAGTAGTGAACTCATTGGCAACCGTCGGCCTGGTCATCATCGCAGCGTTGATTCCACTGGCCGTTGTCTGGGCGGAGTCAGCGTCTGCGGCGTCCTCGGAAGGGGGGAAGGTTTTCAAGGCAGGTGCCGCGGCCAGTAATATCACGCCCTGGTTAGATGAGGGCATCGTCGGGGGATGGTCATCGCCGCCAGGCAAGTATATCCACGATGAGCTGTACGCCCGGTGCCTGGTTCTCGATGATGGCAGCACGCAATTAGCGATTGTCATTGTTGATAATCTGGGGCTTGCCCGGGAAGTATGCGATCGGGCAAAGCAATCGATTCGCGAGCACACCGGTCTTCCGGAAGACCATGTGTTGATTGCGGCCACGCATACCCATTCTTCAATCAGTGCGCGTCCTCCGAACGTCCTCAAACCGGAGGAGGACCTGAACCAGTATGGGCAGTTTGTGGCGCGGCGGATTTCTGACGGAGTCCGGCGGGCGATGGCACATCTTGAACCAGCCCGGATCGCCTGGGGCACGGTAGATGTCCCGGAACATGTCAACAATCGCCGTTGGTTCATGAAGCCGGAAATTAAATTGGTCAATCCCTTTGGTGGGCTAGATAAGGTGCGGATGAATCCGCCGGCAAGTAGTCCCGATCTCCTCGAGCCCGCCGGGCCTGTGGACCCCCAAGTCTGCTTTATCTCGATTCAGTCGCGTGACGGGCGGCCAATCGCACTCTTGGCCAATTACTCGCTGCATTATGTGGGCGGCGTCGGACCGGGGCACATTTCCGCCGATTACTTTGGTGTCTTTGCCGACCGAATTCAGGAGTTGTTGAAAGCCGATCGACTCGAACCGCCCTTTGTGGGCATCCTTTCAAATGGAGCAAGCGGTGATGTGAACAACATTTCCTTCCAGAAACCCCGGCCTGCAAAAAAACCATACGAGCAGATGCGCTATGTGGCCTACGACTTAGCTCAGAAGGTGTTCGAGGCACACCAGGATCTTCAGTGGCAGGATTGGGTTCCCTTGGGGATGCTGCAGCAAGAGCTTGTCCTCAAAGTTCGCAAACCAACGCCGGAGCAACTGAAGCGGGCAAAAGAGATCCTGGCCGGGGCGCCGCCTTTGCCGGAGCGGCCTCACGAAGAGACCTATGCCCGCCGGCTGGTCCAATTGGCAGAATCACCCGATACGGTCTCCGTTCCGCTGCAAGCCATGCGAATTGGGGAAGTTGGCATCACGGCCATACCTTTTGAGGTATTTGCCGAAATCGGCCTGGAGATTAAAGAGAAAAGCCCCTTCCGCCCCACGTTTACAATCTCCCATGCCAACGGCTCGTACGGATATCTTCCTACCCCACGGCAACACGAACTGGGCGGTTACGAGACCTGGTTGGGAACATGCAAAGTGGAAGAGCAAGCATCCGTCAAAATCACCGAAACGGTCCTCGGCATGTTGCGGGCACTTCGCGGAGAATCCACGAACAATCCTTGATCACGGCTTGTCTGTGGTGACCAGGCTGAGTTTACTGGCCGGGCCATTTCGGTAACGGATGCCTTTGCGTAAAGGCGCGGACCACTTCCTCTTGCATGGTGCCGGGGCGAGGGGTCGTGAAGACCCAAACGATCCCCGCCTGTTCAAAGGCCGTCTTCATGGCCTCTTCCAGATAGGCCTTCGTTGGGCGGCCCTCAGTCCACGAGGAATGCGGCGTGAAATAGATGCACGGAATCGCAATTTTGCCCGTTTGCAGGTAATCGTGGATTTCAAGGGGTAACGTGGTTGCGTCTAGCCCACACTCAGGGTAACGGGCGGAACTATGTTGATAACCCCATAACAGGGCATCCACATAATCCAAATAGCCAGCTTTGACAAAGTTTGCCAGGCTTTCGTGATACACACAAACGCCGAACAGGAGGCGGGGGTTGATTTGTTTCGACGTTTTGTAAATTTGCTGGGTGTATTCACGCGTGAAAAACCCTAAATTGCCGTCGAAATCGTCGATCATCCAAAGGGTCAGGTTGGGGTGATCAAGCGAGACTTGGGCGACCGCCTCGGCCCAGCGCACGTAATCCATGTCAAACGGGGGATAACGCCTCTCGCGGATAGGTTTGTCCCGATCGATAGGGGCCTCTGACGGTGGCACGAGATACACCCAGACTTCGATCCCAGCCGATCGTGCCTTCTGGCAAAATTCCCCTAGAGCGGCCAACTCTTGTGAGGACCGCGGTGCGATCAAATACGTGTAAACGTTAACTCCTAAGTGACTCAAATGACCGAGCATGGCCTCCACGTCGGGCGTACCATCCGGTTTGTAGCGCATACCGGAGTAAGCCGAGACTATCCCGCGATAAAAGGCGCTTTTTTTTGCCCGCTCGTTTTTGATGCGAAGATTGTAGGCGACGGTGGGCTCCAGGTTCTTCACCTGAATCTTGCCGGAAGCTCCCTGAGAACCTATCGCGGCTTCGAGATCGTAAGTCCCTTCGGGCAGCGCCGGCAGTTCTACCGGATGATTACTGACACGGGAACCGGCCTTGGGCGAGATGGGTAATTGCCATTCCTTGAGCAGTCTGCCGCCATTGTCCTTGATAGAGAATCGGGCAGTAAGTGTATCTTGCGAAAAAGGCCGATTGCTGACCAGAACCAGCGAGAAGCTGCGACTCTTTCCTGCTTCAATGAGAGAGGGAACGTCAAGCCGAATGATCGTTCGGGCCGGTAAACCATTAGCGATGGGTTGGAGTACGGGACCCTGTTGACCGCTGGAGATGAGCTTGAACCTCTCGTTGATTTCTTGGGCGGAGAGTGCCCGACAATAGATGCGGACCTCATCGATGGACCCGACCAGGGGCCAAGAGCTCCGCCGACCGGCGCCGAAGCCGCCGATCTTCAAGGGGGCCGCATTATGCCCTGCTGGACTCCCGGGAGTAACCCGCTGGGTGATCAGCTCACCATCGACAAAGAGCGACAACTGCTTGCCAGACCGCACACCGACCACCTGGTGCCAGCGACCGTCGGCGATGTCTGGGCCTTTCAATCTCACCTGGAATTGATCGTTGTACTCCGCCCATTGCACACATCCTTCAAAGAAACCCATCCACCAAGCGGAACCCATTCCTGTACCCGTCCACTTGGACAGGTAGATTTGGGGTGTCTTCTGATCGTGTTTCACCCATGCTTCCACTGCGTAATCGTCAGAGAGAACAAAGAATTCGTCGAAGGCTTCGGCAAGCATCACGGAATCGCTCCCTTTCAAGACGAGAGCCTGACCGCTGATGCCACTCCCGCGCCGTGCGGATTGGAGCAAAAGGTGGAAGTCGTTGCCCGACATATCGTGGGCAACCCGCTGGTCGGATTCATCGAAGCTCCAATAGGCCAGGAGGTGGCTTTCCTCGGCCTGGCACAGTGAAGAAAAGGCAAAGCAGACCGTGGCCGCCACAACGACCCAAACCCATGCCCGTGATCCAAGCCGGTGACTCACCCCTTGCGATGTCCACAGGAGGCGAAGCATAGGAAACCTCTCACTTTGCTCTTTCGGAACGTCAAATCTCTGCTACCAACGACGAACCGGAATATGCTTGGCCAATCATTTACGGTGACAAAGGATCGCCCATCGTGATCACGGTGACCTTTACCCGTGGGTGCACGCCCGGCGGGACTTCCGGCTGGCAGGTGAAATGAATCGTGTTATTCCCTGCGTTGAGCACGGGAACGGTGCCTTCCACATCGACTGTTTGCGTGAGCTTTCCGCGTTCATCATAAACGCGGGCTGGATTCTGACCATCGAATTCCAGATATCCACCGCTGGTCAGGCCAACAGGAAATATCAGGCGTTGCCCATTTAGTTCCAGCGACGGTTGCCCAATCTTGATGGAAACCACGGGCAAGGTTCGGATAGGACTGATCAGACACGTCGTTTTTCCGTTTGCGGGCACTTCATTGATGAAGAGATTCATGGCGCTAACGTGGTCACGAATCAGCGGTGATCGGTACACAACGGCATAATAGCTGCCGTATGGCCATTCGTAGCGGTGAAAATCATCGGCGTCGCGCTCCCGCAAAAGAAACTCCACATAGCGCCAGCCGGTGAAGTCCAGCCGGACATAGTGCTCATCACATGTTGGCCAGTAATGGAGGGGATTCGTCAATTGCAAGTTGAGAAGCGCCCCGCTCCCGTCCCCATGAATCCAAACGCCCATGGCCGCGCGCTTTTGCATGTTCACGTGGGGATCGAATGTTTTCGTGAAATGAGCCCACGCCCCGCGGGAGGTGCCCCGGGTATTCTCGGCGACGAGCTTGCCACTGCTCGAACCAACCTTGATCTCATCGGTAACATACGATAGTTCTGCTTTAACACCAGCAGCCTGGGCAACCTGAGAGAACTCGCCCTCCTTGAAAGAGACAATCTCCTCAGCATTAGCGCTGTCATAGGGTTCGACCCCATAGAGCGCCTGAATGCGAACGCGGAGCGGCTGGGCGGAATATCGGTTATTTACTGTCCATGTCGTGCTTTCCGGCACGGCGCCCGTGATTTTATGGCTCAGATAATCGGCCGGGCGAAATGCCCATGAACCATCATCCCGGATTTCCAAATGGAAATCTTGCCCTTCCTGCTTGAGGCGTTCACGAATTTGCGGTGGCACTTGGTTGGAGAGCCGAAGGTGCTCGTATCGGCCCAACATTTCGAGGTACTCGGGCTGGCGGGCGCAAGGGGGGTTATCACCCGGCGCGACGCCCTGAAACGACATCGGCATCCCGTAGGCCAGTGACTTCGCGCAGAGGTATTCGAACTCGTCGGAAAGCTCGGCATCGTGATCGGCGGTTGGCCCCAAAATGGCCCACCAGCCAAGTTGGACCGGTAATAGCGAGCTGCGACGATGTTGCTCATTCGACCGGCAATGCCAATCCACAAAGGGTTTCAAGCCCCAGTTGGGATGATCCCAGGCCCCAAGGCGAGAATGAAATGCCCAGGAATGGTAGTCCCAACAACTCGCTTCCACCAGCGCAGGACGCTTCAGGCGTCGGAAAATCTCCTCTCTCATGCGGCTAATCCCATACCAACCGCCGGGCATGCCCTCGGCGCCGTCCATATAAATCATGTCAAAGCCACATGTGTTATAGACGTCGGCAATGGCCTGGGCGATTTCCTCCACCAGCGTCGAGTTCTCGTCCGGCAAAAAGCACCCGTATCGCACAAACAGATGCTCCACAGGGGCCTCCGCTTCGTGCTTTTGCGGCTGCGTTCCAAAGGCACCACGGCGGCAGCCGGTAAACCCATAAGGTGGTTCCTGCGATAAGCCGCTGTACTGGATCAACTCATCACCGATGCGAAGCACGTTCCCATGTCCACCATAGGCCCAAACGGTGTCCAGATTGCCGGGCTTCTCGCGGGTCACAATCCGGTCAGCCTTCTCATCGAGGGGATCAACCAAGGTGAATCGTACATCGACGGCCAGCCGCGGGTCGGGCTTGGGGGTCACCCAGGGGTCTGACGGAGAGATGCACCCGGTCAGCGTGTGCATACCCGCTTTAAGCCCCGCTGCGTGGATCTTTTCCACGACTTGTTTAAGTCCTTCGATTCCGTTGGGAAAGAGATTTTTCCGAGGCTGATAATGCCCCAGGCTTTGTTCCCAACTGATCATGTGTATTTGGGCGATACCTGCCTGTTTTGCCAGAGCGATCCACGCATCTGCGTTTTCTTCCGAAACTGTGGCAAATACATAGGAGCCTTGCGTCTCGGGCGCGTCCTGGGCCCAGGGACCACCAAGACGGGAGCGCACGGCGTCTTCCGTCTCCAGTACCTCTTGGAGCACCGTTCGCACTTCGCCGACCGGGCAGCCCACCAGGGCCACAGCCGCACCGACCAAACCACGCTCCTTGGGGGCCACGGCGGTGACGAAAGCCAATTGGCTGGGCATTGGCTCAGAGTCGGCTGGCGCGGTAAGCCCTGAAGACGAACGCCCACTCAGTTGCCCAAGAATCAGCAGGTTAAGACTCCGCACGGCCACCGCAAATCGGTCATCTTGAGCAAGACCAGCAATGTTGCTGATCAATTGGCCGGGGCGTACCAGGAGATTGAACAGTCGAAGTTCATCTACTTCTCCTTCCACAGATGTAACCTCAAAGGTGAGGTGTTTAGGGCGAATTCTGGTTTGGAGGACCACACGCGCCTGCTCAAATTGGACCGTCAATGTATCGCTCTCTTGAACACACTTTTGCGGAACAAAGGTCCGGCCGGCCTGGCGGATGGTCGCGAAGTAGCCCGGCTGGGCCAGAATTAACTGCTCACGATTCCCTTTCTTGTCGAAGAAACTGCTGTTTTGGCCACTCTCGGCGATCTTGTACCGAATGAGTTCATTCTCAAAGGTGATCTCTCCTCCGAAGGCGCCACGGTGTCCTGGCATGAGACAGCCAATCACAAAGATTCCCACAAGCCAGGAGAAAACGCGGTTTTTAGAGCCTATCCCATAATCTCCCCTCGCCCGTTCGGTGGGAGAGGGGTCGGTGGTGAGGGTGACTCGAATCGCTGCCGGTTTTCTCGATGGACTTCGACAACCGCTTGCCCTCACCCCAACCCTCTCCCGGAGGGAGAGGGGGACTTTTTGGGATAGATTCTTAAGCAAACATGTGCATCGGAGGCGGGCCATGATGTCACTCCTTCTAGTGAAACTAAGGGGGTGCGTGCCGGGGCAGACTCAGGATTCGGGAGTCAAGTCGAAGGCCATTGTACCGAGGGCCGGAACCGCGAAACCAGAGGTGGCGAACGCCTCCAGAGCTGAATGCGATGGACGAGACGCAAAAGAATGAGAAGACGCGCGTAAGCCCCCACGCCGTGCGCGAGGTTTGCCAAACTGGTGCCAGATTGAGTGAGGCTGTCGGGACTCGAACCCGAGACCTACGGATTAAAAGTCCGTTGCTCTACCGTCTGAGCTACAGCCCCGTGGGATACTCTGCACTCATGCCATAGACCGTGGACGCATCCACGAGCCGAACGCGGCGCCGACCGGCAAGCAACCGGCAACCTACCGCCCGCCCACCGCGTCGAGGCGCAGTGACCGGCGACCCGGAAATGCGCCGACACGCGGCGTTTGACTTCATAATCGCCAATTTTCGCGATTCCGCCTAAGACGGCCCACCCCCCTTTTGGGGCCATGGGATCCCATGGCGTTCACCGGCTTTGCCGTGCTTTCTTACGCGTCTTAATTATTCTAGCGGAAGCCCGACCCAATCGTCAGCCCCCCGGACGGCGAAGCCCTACTGTGGCTGCCTGGTCGATCCTCCACGTAGGCTTCGTCAGCTTGGCATCGCTATCGTGAGTCTAGGAAACAAAAGGGTTTTGGGAATATATGGAAAAATAATGTGTCTCTTCGAGCCGGGCGTTTGCGGTTGAAATCCCGGGCACTTTTCGCTAACCTTGTCACCCGACCAGGCAGGAAAACCGGCTGTGACGGCAACGTTACTCCGAAAGCCGAGCGGATTCCAAAAAAAGCCTTTCTGTTTATGTGTAAAGAGTTTGTTGGCGAAAAACCTGTGGAAAAGAGACCGTGATTGATTTTGAGGTTCAACGCTGCACGCGGCACTGTGCTGTGACGGGGCGAGAGCTCAAGCCGGGTGAGGTGTTTTATTCGGTCCTCATCCCTGATCAGCAGGGTTGGCGTCGCATGGACTACTCGGCTGAAGCTTGGCACGGTCCGCCGGACGATTGCATCGCCTGGTGGCGGACCCAACTTCCCACGGGCAGTCCGAAGAAACGATGGGCACCAAGTGAAGTCATGATCCGTTGGTTCGAGGAGTTGGCCGACCGTGCGGATCAGGCAGACGTTCGTTATGTGTTAGCCCTTCTGATGGTCCGACGAAGGATTCTGCGGCTGGAGGGTTCACGGCGGGCGAACGACGGGACCGAGATCCTCACGCTTTTTTGTCCCCTGAATGATACCACTTACGAAATTCCCGCCGTGATACCCTCGGAAGACCGGCTTCAACAAATTGAGGAACAAATAGCGGCCTTGATGGAGGGCGACGAGATCGAATCACTCGCTGGTGATGGGGCCAACTCCACTCCTTTCCGAAGCGAGGAAGGGCCGAAGCCAGAGAGAAATTGAGAAAGACCTTCAAGCGGCCGGTTTGGATAAAAGAGCGGCCAGGGATGGCTTTATGAATTGCTCGCCGTTTTCAAAGCTTCGATCCGGTGAGTACGGACCTCTTTGCGGGCTGGTTGGTCGGTTGCGCCGCGGAATTATCGGGATGGTGCTCTTGGCTCTTCTCGCCGGCTGCCGAAACTTTCCCAGCCCGCAAGAATCTTATGTCGGCCCGCAATTGCCTCCCAATCCGACGTTTGAACAAATTGCCTCGTTTATCAACACGAACAGCACGCAAATTCGGACTGTGGTGGCGGACCAAGCGAGTCTCTCTTCGCCGGGCTTTCCGACACTTCGCTCTCAAATTCTCTTTGAGCGGCCGTGGCGGCTTCGCATTCGTGGTGAAACCAGCCTGAGCGGCTTGGAGCTAGATGTAGGGAGCAATGATGAACTTTTCTGGTTTTGGGTAAAACGCAACGAGCCACCGGCCTTCTATTTTTGCCGGTACAGCGATTATGACAATCCCGCTAGCACGGCGCGGCGGGTTGTTCCGATTGACCCCCGCTGGCTTATCGAAGCTGTGGGCATCACCGAGCTGGACGTGAATGCACCGCACGAGGGGCCCGTCCCGTTGGCAGGAGGGCGGTTGGAAATCCGAACCCAGCGGCCCACACCCGATGGTATTATGACCAAGGTAACGGTGGTGGATGCCCAATACGGGTTGATCCTGGCCCAATATTTGTATGATCCTCAGGGGCGATTGGTGGCAAGTGCTGTCAGTTACGATCACCGGCGGGAACCCGTGACGGGGCTTGTGCTAGCGCGAACGGTCGAGATCAATGTGCCGGCGTCCGGGATGGTCCTTCGCCTTAACCTGGGTAACGCCCGCATTAACGAACCGATCCCCAATCCTTCTCTGACATGGAATATGCCGGTTTATCCGGGTTATCCGATGGTCAACCTTGCCGATCCGCGAAACTTGTCCGGGATCAGCGTTGTCGCTTGCCCTTCTCGTGGTACCGCTCAGGGACCGGTCGCCCCATTCACCGGCGTGGAGGGCGGTTCGGGCCAAGGGCTGACATGGCTTCCCATTCCACAGTAGGATAATGGAACTGTTGGCGTCTAAAAGATGCCCGGATCCGTCGGTGTGTGGGAAGCGTTTATCTGCGTGGTCGTCTGGCTCATAGGATACCTTCCCCGGTTAACCCTAGGTTGGTGTTTAGCATCAGGAGGGAAATCGTGTCGGCCCAGTTGATTGACGGCAAAGCAATTGCTCAAGCCATCCGTGAGGAGATTCGCTTGGGAGTAGAACGCCTTCGGCAGGAACACGGAGTCGTTCCCGGATTGGCCACCGTTTTGGTGGGTGACAACCCGGCTTCGGTGTCGTACGTCACGGCCAAGAACAAGGCGTGTGCCGAATTGGGCATGGCTTCGTTTCAACATACGCTGCCGGCGGATATTACGGAGGAAAAGCTTCTCGCGTTGATCGATCAACTTAATCGAGATGCCTCGGTTCACGGCATCCTTGTCCAGTTGCCTTTGCCCAAGGGGATTTGTGAATCTCGGGTGATCGAGGCCATTGATCCTCGGAAGGACGTGGATGGTTTTCACCCCGTCAACGTTGGGCGGTTGATGCTGGGCGATCCCGTTTTCCCACCATGTACACCGGCGGGCATCCAGGCGTTAATCATTCGATCGGGAACGCCCATTGAGGGGGCGGAGGTCGTCGTCGTGGGGCGGAGTAATATCGTTGGCAAGCCCGTTGCAGTCATGCTTCTGCAGAAGCAACGTGGGGCAAATGCCACGGTGACGGTGTGCCACACCCAAACGCGGGATTTGGCATTCCACACACGGCGGGCTGATATCCTTATTGTGGCGGCGGGACGGCCGCAGGCGATTACGGGCGATATGATTCGACCTGGGGCCACGGTGATTGACGTTGGTGTGAACCGAGTGGGTTACACAGAGTCCGGCAAGGTCAAGCTGGTGGGAGATGTGGATTTCGATTCGGCCGTGAAGGTGGCGGGAAAGATCACGCCCGTTCCCGGCGGTGTTGGCCCCATGACGATTACCATGTTGATGCGAAACACGCTTCGTGCCGCGCGGTTACACCTGGGATTGCCATTGGACGGATGAACCGGACGCCACGGTGCACATGCCTCCAGGAATTCCTCAATGGAGGCCCACCCTGTCGTGGCCGGACCGTTGGACACTTGGAGTCACGCTGTCCACGTGGTAGGATGAAACAATGAGAGCAACGTGTCCCTCCTCTGTTTTCACTCCCAAGCGGTGGTCGTTTGGGCGGTAGGAAATTTGTTCGATGCTGTCTTTGGGTGGAAGGTGGTTATGGCTAAGGAAAAGGAAAAAGGTATCGAAGTTCCAGGTGTTGTGACGGAGGCTTTGGCGAACACCAATTTTCGAGTGCAACTTGATACCGGTCACACCATTCTTGCCTATGTGGCCGGACGCATGAGGAAAAACTTTATCCGTATTGTGCCGGGCGATCGTGTGCGGGTAGAAATTTCTCCTTACGATCCTACCAAGGGGCGAATCACCTACCGTGAGCGCTAAACGGTGGCTATCTCGTTTTTGTCTAGTGCCTCGGTCTATTGGCCTGTTCGCGCTACGGCCGAATCTCTTTCCAGGAACGTAAAGACCGTTGGTCTGCCGGCCGTATAGCCTCGGTAAGTCTCCGTATAAGACTTTCTTTCGGTATCACGCCACCCAGTGACTGTGGATAAGTTGGTCCGGGCGAACCGCTCTGCATGGATTCGTTTAATGAGAAAGAGGCATAGCCGCAAAGGACACACCACCGCGGGCCACGGTGTACCGTGCTCGTCCATCCTATTTGCTCCTCCCCTTGGGATGATTGTGAAAAACCAGTTTGGCGTTCGTTGACACCGGCCGACTGCGTGTCTATACTGCGTCATGGTCTTACGATTCTCTGGTGGGGTTCTCGTGACCGAACTCACGGAGCTAAAACGTGTCTCATCTCCCTGCTGATGAGCGGACGGCGATTTCGGCGGATGAGTTCTTAGCATTGCATCGCCAGGTTGCGGCTCTCATCTCGCTGGGTCTACCTATCGAACGCCACTTGGCAGGCTGGAATCGTC
>JAKPII010000437.1 GCA_029549885.1 Planctomycetota bacterium | reverse complement strand
CCCCACCTCCATCTCGTGAATCGGCAGCAAGATGGCTGGAATATTGCACGTCTTTTTCCGCTGCCGCGTGGTTCCGGCCAATGCGTTCCGCTCGAAATCGAAAATGGGCTGATCGAGATCGTGGATATGCGGAAGAGTCCCACCTCGGGATTGACCTTACGGGATGTCCAACTGTCATTAACCCCTTTTGCCCTAACCACCGAAGATGGTGCTCCCTTGTGGAATCTGCGGGGTACAATGACCGGCGATTTCTTGAGACGCATCGATGTCGAAGGCAGTATCGATCCCGGCAGTTTGCGAACCCGTCTTGCCGGTCGCGTGGACTCCATCGAATTTGGCCCAGAATTCCAGGGTGCGCTTCCCCTGGAAATCACGGAACGTTTGGAAAGCCTCCAACACTTGCGGGCACAATTGGCTTTGACGTTTCAGCTTTACATAGACATGCAGAGTCCCCCGCGGATTACTTTCGATGTTGCGGGACAGATCGTGCGAGGGCGAATCGACGATCCTCGACTGCCACACCCCATTTCGGATATTCGGGCAAGCTTCGCTTGTCGCAATTCGGGGATCGAGGTCCGTAATCTGTCGGCGACCATGGGACAAACGGTGTTCAATGTCAGCTCTTTTACTCTGTTCGGCTGGACATTATCGGACCCCTTTGATTTGGAGGCCCGCTGTGAACATCTGGAGTTTGACCCGGCCGTTGTTCAGCTGCTTCCCCGCGTCTTACAAGAGGAATGGCCAAAATACTTCCCCCAGGGGTTAGTTGACCTATCGATTCAATTCAGTTCAAGAAGGGAAGGCTCGCAGTTCCGTGTGGTGGCCGATCTGCAAAACGTTTCATTTGCCTATTACAAGTTTCCTTACCGTTTGCAGCAAACGTATGGCCGCATGGAATTGACTCCAGAGCGATTGACAATCCAATTGGTTGCGCGGGCCAATGGCCAACCTGTCGAGATTCGTGGCCAGGTGTTAACGCCGCTAAAATCACCAAGGTCGCAAATCTTCGTCAGTGGAAAAGAGATCGCCCTGGATGATCGTTTGGTTGATGCCATTTTAAATCCCAAGACGCGCAGGACTATCCGCTCCCTGCAATTGGCGGGAACCGCGGACTTTTGGTTGAGCCTTTGGCAGGATAAACCAGGCGAGGAACTTCATCGTCACCTCGAGGCAACCCTGAATCGCTGCTCCATCAAATATCAGGGATTTCCTTATCCCATCTCCAACATCACGGGCCGACTCATTATGCGGGATGAAGCCTGGTCCTTTGAGGAGTTAAAGGGAAGCCAAGGTTCGGCCCAAATCACCGCAGACGGGACGTTGCTTTCTGATGCCAGTGGTTCCGTTTTGACACTACGATTTCGAGGTCGGCAAATCCGATTGGATAACACCCTTCGTGACGCTTTCTTATTAGAGCACGTGCGAAGTGCTTGGAATGACCTCCAACCCAATGGTCTCATCGACGTGGAGGGAGTACTCAGTTGGCATACTGGCGAACCGATGAAGCTGAGCTTCTCTGCACGGCCAAGCGACCGAAGCGTGACGCTAGAACCAACCGGGTTTCCTTATCGCATGGAACGCGTGGATGGAACGTTCATCTACGAAAACGGAACAATCCTCGTCAACGATTTTCAGGCCTTCCACGGCAACACAGAACTCCGCGCCAATGTGACCTGCACCCTTTTGCCCGGAGGAGGTTGGCAATTGGTCTTCTCAAATCTGTGGGTAGATCGATTGGTAGCGGACCGAAGCCTCTTGCTGGCCCTCCCGGAAAAATTGAGCAGGAGTTTTGCCCGGCTGAATATCCAAGGACCTCTGGCGATTCGCGGCGAATTCACAATCGGGCGCTGCGGGGCATCCGACAACGGCCAAGAGCAACAGACAGCCACTCTTGGAGAACCTCAGAACCTATCATCACTCTCGTCTGCTTGGAACGTTGTTGTTACACTTGTCCAGAATGACTTGGGCGCGGCCATTCCCATTCGAAATATCAACGGTCGCATCTTCTTGAGGGGCGAATACCGAAATGGGCACCTATTTAGCCTGGGGCACTTCGACCTGGACGCGCTGACCGTCCAAGGATTACCCCTTTTTCGGTTTTATGGTCCATTTTCCTTGGACAATGAAATCCTGTTCTTGGGAGACTACCAAAATCGCTTTCCCGGCCCGGAGCAAGGCAGTTCTGTACCGGCAGCTCGTTATGTCACGGCGGAGCTTTTTGGCGGCCAAATTATGGGAGGGGGTTGGATCCGAATGTCGCCCGAGTTTTCCTTCGACCTGGCAGGATCGCTTGTCGCGGCAGACTTCCAGCAGATTTTGCGGCAATACCACCACAACGATGGCGTTAACGCACGGGGAAAAGTGGATGTGACGGTCCGTATTCGGGGCAAGGGAGACGACGTCCAGGGACTAAGCGGCTATGGAAATTTCCAATTCCGGGAGGCCGATATCTATGAACTTCCTATTATGCTCGCCCTACTAAAGTTGTTTGACCTTCGGCGACCCGATGCTACCACGGCCTTCACGGAAAGTACCGGATCCTTTCGCATCGCAGGTCGGCACATTTACTTAGACTCAATCACTTTTCGCGGGGAGATGTTTCACCTGACGGGACAAGGCGAAATGGATTTTGACCGCAATGTGCGACTTGTCTTGCGAGTCATGTTGGGGAAAAAGGAAATGCCCATACCGGTCATTAAGGAGATTTTCCGTGGTGCAAGCGAACAAATCGTCCTTGTGCACGTCGGCGGGACGATCTACGAGCCGATTGTCCGGCGGGAATCGTTCCCCGGT
>JAKPII010000390.1 GCA_029549885.1 Planctomycetota bacterium | reverse complement strand
GGTCGGGCACCAATCGGCAGCGTTACGCGAAAACGGTCGAACGGTATTCCATAACTCCGCACGTTGAGGCGTGCATCGAAATCCACCATGCGCTCCGTCACTCGCACAGAAATAGCCCCGTTGCTCTCTAACACCGTGTTGGTATCCCACGCAGCACTGGGAGGAATAGTCCAGGTCAGGACAAAGCCCGGCCCAAGCCCCGTCACTTTTAGGCGGCGACCACCTTCCACCGGATCGATGCCCAAGATCATCGCCCCCGGGGTAACGCTGGGTTCAATGTCACCCAGCGGAACATCGAGTTCCAAATCGGAGATCGGTGCCTCGGGCACACTGAGGACGAGTCGTGCCTCGCTCCCTACATGAGAGATGGGTGCCCATCCCTGGAATATGATTTCTTCCACCGAATCTGCCGTCCCTTGAACATATAAGGTGTAACCTCCGTCCTGACGGCTGTAGGAAAACAACAAGGGCTGGCCATTGACCCGCCGAGGAAGCTCGCGAGGGATGAGTTGCTCCAGTCTGAGGGGGATTTTGTACGGCTGATCCCCGCGCAGGCGAACCCGCACTCGAACCGATAACTCGGCATAATTTTCAAAGCACTTCCCTTGAACGTGAATCTCTTCGATAACGTAAGGGGGCGCCTGATTCCGCTGCTCTAGTCCATCCCGCAAACGCACCAATTCCTCAAATTGGGCCATGGTCCACCCAAGCATGAGTTTCAGACTACCGTCAACGTCGCGGATATAAATCTGCTCGGGCTTGACCTCTTGAACAGCAGCGGGCTGGGATGTTCCAGGGGTCACTCCTCCCGGTGAACTTGGTGCCGGAGGCTTGGGGGGCGTCGTATTCTCTCCCGAGATTGTTCCCTGGCTACCAGTGGATGTCCCGGCCGGGCCAATAGGCGAAAGATCCATCGGAGACTCTAGAAGGTAGCTTCCCCCCACCGCAGCCGGAGCCGGCTCCAGCGCCCAAAGCGTCGTGGATGTCACCACAAAGGCAAAAACTAGGGCGGCCCCTGCAAGCCATGCAAGCCATCCATAGCCCCGGCAAAAAGACGTGGCAGCCTTTGCAGGGTTAACAACCAGGCTGAGTCGCTGACTGCGTTGCCTCGGCACCACCAAGTCGTGAAGTCCTTCCTCGGTTCCCAGCTAAAATGACAATGTCGATGACAAGCCCAAAATTTCACCTTATCAGAAGAGGCGGGACCTTCCATTTAGTTTACCTAATCCAAAGACTTTCCGCAAAGGAAGTCTTTTGACGGAATGTGTCGTCATTGTGGCAGCACGCAATCGCTCTAGAATAGGTGCTCCGTTACCTATTCGTGATCGAACAATGATTCGAGACGTCGAAAATCTCAAGAGAAGATGGATCGTGCCTTGCCAACGGTTTACTCTTCCAGATAAAACTCCAGATCGCGGTAAGTGTCCACATCCGGGTAGCCATTCGTGCCGGGTTGTAACAAGTAACGCGACAATCCCGGTGGAAAAGAGGACTGCTCAAGCAGGGTTTGCACGAGCTGTGGATCGGAAGGTGGTCTATCGCTGGGAACGATTGTTGGGGGGAACAGCCCATTTCCTTCTCGCCGAATCGCCCAGCCCAGCGGATAAGCATCGTGCCGATCTCCTAAGGCCGGCGGATCGGGGATGTGCGCAGCGTTGTGATTGGCCAGCGTGAAACCACGCTCCAGCGCCGGTTCGACAAAGCCGACCATAAACGCATACTTCTTCTCAGCTTGAAATGAGGGACGTATCCCCTCGGGAATAGCCCAGCGAAGATAAACCAGGTTACCGGCCCGCTGGCCCGTAGGCTGCCCGTTTTCGTCCCGCGTAGGCGGTAAATCGGGAAATGGTCCCCCTTTGATCACCATCAAGGGTTTGTAGGAGACACCGACAAGATGATCATCACACCGATGGTTCTTAGAAAATCCATGTGTGGCTGCTGTTCCCGGACCTGTCCCGTTGTTATCGATCTGGGGCGTACCGGTGACTTCAAAGAATTCAACAAAGACCACTGCGCCCGGCGCGTTGTGAAGCACAGCTCCGTCGGCCGGGCCAGTTCTCAGCACGATTGCCGAGAGGACGAAATCCCGCGGTGCCGTGAAGACTTGCCCGAGGTCACGATTCCGCTGAAAATAGCCATTCTCCTTCCACACGAGCTGTTTGGTGGAAGTGTATCGCACGCTGGTATTTCCACCGCGATCCCATTGCGGTTGTGCGAGGACGGTTCGGGAGCCCGGCGTGAAGGTCGAACCAATGGCGATCACCTTTAGACCTTCATAGATGACCACCCCATCTTCTGCCTGAGCACAACGTTCATGGTGCCTCCAGGTTGGCCCAAGGAAGTACATCGCGGCCAGAAACGTGAACATCAATCCGCGACCCTCGAACACCATACTGGTCCTCCCGTTGTATTTTCCGCTTTTTCTTTTAAAGCACGTCCCACAATCTCCCCTCTCCCGTTCGGCGGGAGAGGGTGGCTCGAATCGCTGCCGGTTTTCTCGATCGACTCCGACGATCGCTTGCCCTCACCCCAGCCCTCTCCCGGAGGGAGAGGGGACTTTTTGGGATCGACTATTAGTTAGCCCGAAGACAGGCCCTTGTATCTGTAGGATAGACGGACAGCGAGAAGATTTCGATCTTCTCCAGATCGAAACCCAAAAAAGCGAAAACCACCGAGGAGGCGTCGGTGGCCTTCGCGCCTTGCTCTGTGAGCAGGACTTCGTCGCCAGTCAACCCGGTTAGATCGAACACTTCGGGCGTGAAGTGTTTTCAGGAAATCGACATATCGGCGTATCTTGGGTGCACGTCTCAGAAGCCGAAGTCCTCAGGCAGCGGGACGCCTTCAGCACAACTCACCAGCAGCCGCATTACCTGGGGCTTGATCTGCTCCGAGAGGAACCGCACACTTCCGTCCGAGAACAAGGCGTGGCAACCGCCCGGATGGAACGAGAACGGCTCATCGTTCAGACCGATGTTGTTCTTGTCCCAGGTGCAATTGGGGGCCTTGCCGCCGTAGGGTGACTTGTTGTTATTGATGACGCGACCATCCCAACAGGCATCAGAAGGTCCGGAGACACCGCTGCCAGCGGCATCTTGATCGGCCCATCGCCACACGGCACGGTAGGGTGGCCTTCCCGAATGAGGGTTACCATTGTCTGTCACTGCTTGGTCATCCGCCGCAAGCTGGCCCTGTAGATCCAGTGTTGGATCATGATATTTGGAGTAGGAGGCGAATTGGACGCCGGAGCCCGGAGCACAGCGGCCAACGTCTTCGATGATCATGATCGTGTTGGAAGTGCCGTCCGCGATTGCGGCCACTGAAGTTGCCGGGACCGCCAGTGCACCGTTAACCCGAGTGGCCAAGTTTCGGTGACCTGTTGAAGGGTCAATGTCGGTGTAAACCGTCGCATAGTAGTCCAACCGACCATAACCGGCAGGGTCCTTGTACTCCAAAAACGGATTTGATGGGCAGGTGTACACCGCAAGCTCCCGGCGAAAGGCACTCGCATGTTCGATGCCAGCAGTTGTGTCGCGGTAGGTCTTGCCGAGGTTGATCTGATCGTAGATGTCTTTCTGTTCGACGAACGGCAAAATGTACGTGAACACGGAGTGGAGATCCTTCATATCGAAGGTCGTCTCCGGCGGCGATGCTTTGAAGTTCGTCCCCTCGCCACCGGTAGGAAATTTCTTGTAGGCATCGTGAAAGTTGTGGAGAGCGATGCCGATTTGCTTGAGGTTGTTCGAGCACTGACTGCGACGCGCAGCCTCGCGGGCCGATTGAATTGCCGGGAGGAGCAACGCGATCAGGATTCCGATGATCGCGATGACCACCAATAGCTCGATGAGAGTGAACCCGAAGCGGCTCCTCATGTTCGGAGTGTGTTTTCGGACCTTCATTGTGTGTTCTCCTTTCGTGAAAGCTACCAAACTCACCAAAGACCGTTCCCAATACTTTCTGCACCTCTTGCTTTTTGTTGCGAGCGTCATTTGCGAGTTTGCTCCAACGCATCCGGCGTTGGCCCTCGATAGTTCCGCTCGCATGGTCCCTGGAAGAGCTCTTCCACATTTGAACCACACTTGAAGATACGAATGCTGCGTTAAGATCAAGTTAGGAAACGGTTAAGAAATGGTTAAAAATGCGAGCATTAATTGAGACTCAATATCATGACACCCCGCTCACGAACCCGGCGACTCAACCACCTAGGTCGCGAGACTTTCTCTGTGCTGTGCGAAGGTCCTTGACAAAAACCGGTCTTTTCGCTGACAACACTCCGCCCTCATCGCTTCGCTCAGTCTGCCTAGCGCGCGGGCGAGGGCTGTGATGACGAGGACGCGGCGTAAGTTCCAGATGAGTGGCAGTGGCACTCTGCAAAGAAAGCACCGCAATAGCAGCGTGGCAGCCCTCGGCGACCGCTTTGACCGGTCGCGGGCGGTGATATTGGGCAGCTCGGTTGCCTGGCTTGTAAGGCGATCCCCTGATCTCAAGGCGTCATACGACGCGGCGCGGAGCGCGGCTCACTCCCGCTTTATGATTCGCAACTGCGATTCGGGCCAGCCTAAGCGCTGGGCAGCCTCCAGTGCAGGTTGCCAGGCTTCAGGTCGGTCGGTTGTCAGGCGGGCAGGATTGGTCTGCGCCGCCAAAAATACGGCCTGCGGCACCTCCAACACTTTTGAAATGTTGAGGATATAGGGGCCATCACGGTGTGTGAGAGGGATTTGATCTAGTTCCAAGGCGAGCTCTGTTTCAAACATCGCGGCATAGCAGGCAAGAACCCCCATCTTGCCCTTGGCGCGAACCCTCATGGACTTTTCTGGCAGATTGCCCGAGGAGCGAATGGCCTGCAATCCGCGAAGGATATCCAGTACCCGCATCCCATCGCTGGTCTGGCCAATGAGCATGAACCGGCGTTCGATCTGTGTCTGTTTTTTAGCTTCGGCGTTCCATCGAGTGGGGCCCACGCCGCGTGGCATCAGCAGGACGAGGGCGGTTCCCCGTTCTGCCTCAAGCCTTGCCTTGATCTCTTTCCATGCGCTTTCGTCACCGGCAAGGGCCTTATCCTCATCCGTGACGAGGTCGTCGGTCAGATCATCGGCAAAGACCGCCTTGAGGCCCTTGAGCCACTCCTGCCAATCTGTCTGATCAAGGACCTCCACAATTGCACGGCGTACGGAGCCGGCCGCCAGTTCCAAGCGATAGACGGGCAGGGTGATCTTGTCCTGGACATCGAGTTTTGCTCGCGTTAACCGAACACCATCCCGGACCACACTCACGGCATCACGCAACGTGGCGGGAGGAAGATCGCCGGGCCAGCCCCGGAAGCACTTTTCGCGAATTCCCTTCAGCCATTCCGTTTGCATGCGCTTCCATTCATCCTGGTTTTGCGGGAAGACGACCGGGGCCGCTGGAACGAAATGTTCGTGGATCGTTGTGTTGAGCTGATCTCCCGGCAATGTCTCAAAAACTTTCAGTTCCTGAGGCGTGAGGACCTTCTCCACCGGGTCGTACGTATCGCGTTCCTTGCCCATCAAATGGCGATCCAACCAGCGAAAGGCAGCCTCCTGGATAGTCGGGATGTCATCGTGGCCGGCAGTGGTGATGAAGATGGCGATCTTATCTTCAGCGCCATAAAGCTGGTAAATCTTTCGCGCCTGTTCATAAACCCGTCGCACACCGTCTTCGGGAAAAATGGGATCATGGTCCCCATTGTCGATAAGGAGCGGTCGGGGCGCGACCAAGGCCGCCACCATTGGGTAGTCCCATCGGTAGGTGTTGACGATGTACATGCAGTCGCAATGTCCCTCCACACACCCGTCGATAACGTGATTTTGAAGGTCTGTAATGCCCGCCACGGGGACGGCCGCCTTAATGCGGGGATCGATCGCCGCGATCCACCAACTGTAGGCACCACCACCGCTGCGGCCCGTGACACCGATCCGTTCCCCGTCAATTTCTGGGCGGGATTGCAGGTAATCCAATGCCCGGACACAGTTCCACGCTTCCACCCCGGCCGGTGTGTACCCGCGATTATTCCACCACCACATCCCGTAACGATAGGTTCCGTGATGAATTCCCTCGATTTCGCCCAATTGCAGGCTATCTAGCACCAGACAAGCGTATCCGTGACGGGCAAACCACACGGCGTGGAAGTGATAATGGGCCTTATTACCGTAACTGACGTTGTCAATCTTGACTTGGGCATGACCACACAGATAAAGGACAGCCGGTACGGGCTTGGTGATATTCTTGGGCAAATAGAGATTGGCCGTGACATAAAGCCCGGGCATGGATTGAAAATGCAACTTCTCCACGCGGAAATCATCTCGCTCCAACATGCCGGTGATCGTGGCTTTCAAATCTGTCTTTTTCGGCCAGGGATCAAGGCCAAGCATTTCCCGCAACTGGCGTCGATACTCCTCACAGCGGGCTTGCCAGTCTTCGAGGGTCTTGATGTCGGCCAGACACGCTGCCTGGAGCTTGCCGACTTCCACCTGAAAGTAATCCGCCAACATGGCATCGCCGGGCAAGGGACCAAGGGGTTTCCATTCCGGGCGCGGCTGAGCAAAGATCAATCCTGTCGTGGCTACGCCGCCCAAAAAGAGGATGCTTACATACAGGAGCGCCTTGGAATGAAGATGACACCGAAACATGATTTCGACCTCCCGCTGACCTACCAGTTAACCTGTCGCCGATCACAAAACCACAGATATTGAAACAGGTTCACAGGGCCGAAGCAAGTCGGTTGCGTTGAATAGTTGACTAAAGCAATCAAGCCAATCATCTTAATGCTTGAGTTTACCGGCAGGATGGGATACCGTGATGATGTGTTTACGGTAGAGCTTCCGTTTGGGTTCCCGTTGGTCAAGTTCCAAGTATCGAGGGTGGTAAGATGAAGATGCTGAATCTTCGAGAATCAGTTTCGGGTTGCGGGTGCTGCCTTTCACGGCGTCGTTTCTTGGCGAGCTGCGCTGCCTGTGCGGCCGGGGCGGCGATATCTCAACCGATGGGGCGAAAGATTCTGGCCAGTGAGGCCAAGCCGATGCGAATTCGCATCCTTTATGCCCTTCACGGTCCGGTCCAGGAGGTGCCTGACTGGCCGAACATTGGCTTCGACTTCCGCCCGGTGATGGAACGGATCGAAAAGACACTTAAGGGTGCCTGCCCGAATATGGAATTTGTCTCCGCGATGGCCAATGGGCCCGAAGCGGCAGCTAAGATCGTGGAGGAAGATAAGGCTAATCCGCCGGACGGCTACATTGTCTATCAAATGAATTGCTGGAACCGTGTTGTGCAAACTGTGGCCGACACGGGCAAACCCGTCCTTTACCTCGACTTCCAATTTGCAGGCAGCGGCGGATTCCTGGTCTATACGGCGGCCTTCCTGCGGCAAAATAGGCCAAATGTGGCTTTTGTCGGCTCATCCAACATGGAAGATCACGTAGCGGCCGTCAAGTGTTTTGAGATCATCAAATCGGGCGGGTCAGTCGCCGACTTTGTGGCGGCCGTGAGCAAGACGCGTAAAGACAGAACACCTGCTCCCGGCGACATGACCTGCAAGCCGGATGAACTGAAGTGTCTCTCGGTCGAGGAAACCCTCCGGCAACTTCGGGAGAAGAAGATTCTAGCCGTCGGCGGTGGATGGGGAGGCCCTCGCTTCTTTGAAGCCATCCAAAAAGAATTGGGAGTTCCCGTAATCAGCATTGGGTTTGAAGAACTTAACGAGGCGTGGAAGCAGGCTGACAAAGATCAGGCCAAGGAAATCGCACAAGGTTGGAAAAAATCCGCCGCGGCCGTGATGGATGTTTCGGATGAGACATTGGAACAATCGGCCGCTATGTATCTGGCGGAAAAGGCCCTACTGCAACGTCACGGCGCTAATGCCATTACGATCAACTGCTTGGGTGGTTTTTACGGCGGTCACATCCATGCCTATCCCTGCATGGGATTCCACGAACTGAATAACCAGGGACTCATCGGGGCCTGCGAATGCGATGTTCGCTCGACCATCACCATGGAACTTATCACCACCATGACCCAGGGACGGCCCGGCTTCATCTCGGACCCGGTTCTCGACACGGCCAAGCGACAGATCATTTATGCCCACTGTGTGGCGTCCAATAGGGTGTTTGGTCCGAACGGGCCGACAAATCCCTTCCAAATCCTCACCCACTCGGAGGATCGGCAGGGGGCCGCTGTCCGCTCTCTCATGCCCGAGGGTTACATGACGACGACAATCGAACTGGCGCCGGACCGCAAGCAAATTCTCTTCCATCAGGCCAAAAGTGTGGGCAACTCCCTGGAAGATCGGGCTTGCCGGACCAAGCTGTGTGGCGAACCAGTGGGTGACATCGAAAAGCTGTTTACCCAGTGGGACGCTTGGGGCTGGCACCGTGTGACGTGCTATGGGGACCTCAAAGAGCCGATCTTCGCCCTGGCCGACAAACTAGGCTGGACCGTCATCGAAGAGGCATAACCGACGCCTGAGGGATAAGCGCGAAAGCATCGCCCGGCAGCGGAGGGGCGTTACCAAAGACGCAGCCCTCCGCGTTTGGTTTTTGTGAAAGAAAACGCCCTTTTCCAAATATTCAGGTCGCCGTACATTGGGAGTATGACGGCGTGAGGGCCACGCCGCGATGGCGGTATGATTCAGTGATTACCCGCGGTACAGGGCCAAGGGCTCGCTGTCCTTCCGGTAACCTCAACCAAGGCGATTAGTCATCACGGAAAGAGTATGGCAAAGCGCAAAAAGGCCGAATTGTCAGAAAGTTCTGCTCCCCCTGTCGTCCTTGACGAACGAGATCAGCGGACGTTGGAACGCATCCAGGCTTTGGCGGACCACGTGATCGAGGCTGCCCGGGCCCGCAAGGATCCCTACCTAGACATCCCCGCCCGGACCCTTTCTAACGTCTATTTCAACAAGAAAAAACGTTTTATCGAGATGGGTAAAGCCAAGAACCGGCGACATCTTTTCAACCTCGCTCAGGCCAAAAGCTATATGCAGACCATGCTGGTGGCCAGCGGTTGCAAACGGCTCATCGAGCAGGGAAAAACGACCAGCATCCGTGGGTTGTTCTATCTGCTCAAGCACACCATCGAGGGTACGCGGGAGGAGACGTTCGCCGACCAGGACGAGTGCGATCCCATCATCGAAGATATTGAAGTGACGCTAAACGCTCTTCGGGAAGAATTGCACGTCTATGCCACCAACCGCGGGGCTATGGTCGGGGAAATCACCATTCGTGACAGCGGAGACGAAATCGACTGCACGCGGATGGGCTCGGGTGGCTACGCCATTCCATCGATTGTGGAACCGAATGTGATCCAGTTTGTTCGATGCGATGCGAAGTTCGTTCTCCACGTCGAAAAGGACACAGTTTGGCGTCGCTTCAATGAAGATAAGTTCTGGAAAAAGCACAAGTGTATCCTGACCCACGGGATGGGTCAGCCCCCGCGAGGTGTGCGGCGGCTGTTACACCGCCTTCATTATGAATTGGGATTACCTATCTATTGCCTCCTCGATAATGACCCCTGGGGGTACTACATCTACAGCGTTATCAAACAGGGGTCGATCAATCTGGCGTATGAGTCGCAGCGGATGGCCATCCCGGATGCCCGCTTTCTGGGCCTACGTTCCACGGATTTCGAACGCTGCGGCCTTTCGGATAGCGTCACAATTGCCCTGACGGACGCAGACCGCAAACGGGCAAAGCAGATCATGGAATATCCCTGGTTTAAACAGAAAAAGGCCTGGCAGGCGGAAATCCAAAAACTTCTCGACAATGGCTTCAAATTGGAGGTTGAGGCACTCATCTCCAAAGACATTAGCTACGTCACCGAGGTTTATACCCCCCAGCGACTCCGCGACGGAGATTGGCTCGATTGAAAAGATCGCCCCTAACGGGTACTTGTGGTCAAGATTTAGCGGAATGGAGACCGCGTGCGCCCGGCGCGGCATCAGAGGAAGACGAACTTCGGTCATGAGCCACCCCTGCGCTGGTTCTCCATGGTTCGGTTGTGACCGGGCGCGGTCCAGGGCACCCACACGGTTCCGGTAGGCAAGGCAAGCCAGGCAGTTTTTCTTGGCGGTGGCTGTCAGTGTGGCAGTCCGTTTTTGTGCGGAGAGAACGCCATCAATCGCAGATCGGCCAGTACGCTGGCGGGATCAGGCAGGGATTCTACGGTTTTGGAAGGCGTTAAGCGCGACATACCCACCATTTGGGGATACTTCTCGCCTTGGCACAGGAGTTGCTTCAAGCTATGATTGGATGTCGCGTGGAGGCAAAAGCATGCAGGTGTTTCAGCCCTGGCTCCTGATTGCCGATGATGATCAACGGTTCCGGGAGACGATCCAGAACCTCCTGGAGGAGGAGGGGTACCGCACAGTGACCGCCGCCGACGGGGAGGAAGCCGTTCGGATCGTCGCGACCCGGGAGGTGCATATTGTCCTGCTCGATTTCCACATGCCCAAGCTGACGGGGCTGGATGCCCTCAAGTTGGTTAGGCAAGTCCGGGGACTGTTACCCTGCATTCTCATGTCGGCGGCCCTTGATGCGAATTTGATCGAACAGGCCCGTCAGCAGGCGGTGTTCGAGATTCTCCGCAAGCCATTCTCCGCTCGGCAACTTTCCTCGGTCGTCCGAAGCGCTCTAGAACAATCTTATCGTTTTCTTCCAAAGAGAATTTGACGGCCGCCTTCTTGCCCACACCGGACAGCGGCAGCACCACCCCCGCATGGGGCGAGAATTCGCATCCTACACCATCACCCTGCAATAACGGACGAGCGATGGGGGATTCGACTGGTGTGACGTAAATTATTATCAAAAACAACTTGTGTCAATTCGACCCATCCAATTGGCACAAAATCCGGAACACTTGATGATAACTCGCCGATGAGCGATGGACGTGACGACCGTGGGATATTCACCATTGACAACCCCGGCGGATGGGACCATGAAGCCGCACTTGCGACATAGGCGCGGTTACCAGAATTGTGGCCACGGTTACCTATAGAGGTTCACCGCTAGATTGTGGCCATCGCAGAGGGATCTGCTGCCACCGAGACAGGAATGCGTGAAGCAAGACACCTCACCGCAACCGTTGTTGCCTCATCAAACACGCGCCGCCTTGGGCACCGTTTTGGCGAAGCGGCATCCGGTTGTTTCTTGTTGCGCATTCTAGGATGGTAGGGCCTGTACCGCCGTGGGCGCCAGTCGTGTTTGCCCATGGGAATCACGTTGAACAGGACCGCCCCGAGGATTGTTCCAATCCGGGCAACCACAGGGGGTTGCCCGTACACACCCCATCAAAACAGTAGGGGCAGGCCCCCGTGCCTGCCCGGACCCCGTACGTACTCGACGCCCCCGTGCCTGCCGGAGACCGCGGACGTCCCGAATTGCACGTAGGACGCGGGGGACCGCGTCCCTCCCATTCCCATCGGCGGACACGAAGTTAGATTCAGATTGTCACTTCTGTAACCCAAATCGGGCAGTGGCCTCTTTTGCGGCCGTGATAGTAAAACATCAGCCATCGGCCGTTTTCTAGCGGAACGAGCCAAGGATACCCGAAATCGGTGTGGGGGTCGCCGGGGATGCGCGGAAATTCGAGCAAGACGCGATCGCGTCGCCAGTCAAGGTGTTGAGCGTCGCCCCGCCATAGCCAGATGCGTCCCGGCGTGCTGCCGGCCAGTGCCCGCTCAGTCGTCAGCACCAGAATTTCCCCAGGCCGACCAGGATTTTCCACAGCAAATGGGGCGGCCAATCCAGATGTGTTGGGGTCCTCGGGCCCCAAGACCGACAGTTCGGTTTTCCAGGTGTCGCACAAGTCATCGGAGATCGCCACAAACTGCCGGCCACGAAGCGCATCGGATCCGCGGAAAAACCCAATCAATCGTGAACCAACTTGAAGCACCAGCGGCTCAACTGCTGGGACCTCGCTGATCCGACGGGGCAGACCCCACGTGCGACCACTGTCCGCCGATGCTGCCATCCAGATACCGCTGGTATAGGGCTGGGCACCGAGGCGATAATGTCCGAACACCAAGAGACCGCGTCCGGGAACCGCGAGAATGTTGCCGAACACGGAACCTGTCTTGTTTGGACCGAGAGTCCCTGTGTCCACGGGCGTCCAACTTACCCCCTCGTCTTCGCTTCGCCAGCCAAAAATATGGTTGCTTTCGTTACCGGTGTAGGCCATGGCCAACAACACCACCGCGCCATCTGGAGCGACACCCAAAGCCAAGTTACCGCTGCACGAGTAGTCTCGGCCAGGGCCGAACTGGCGCAACACGTTCGGTGCTGAAAAGGTTTGCCCGCCATCGGTCGAGTACGACACAGCCGGACAGCCACCCCCGTGAGCGCCGTGAAATGCGCCGGCGATGTAGGCCAGCACTATAGTTCCGTTGACTGTGCGCAGCGCTTTGTTCCACGAAAGGTGGGCGAATTGCGGATCCTTTGGTGGTGCGATGGCGATGCGAACAGGAAGCCCTGCCGTATTTCGCGCCGCCGCCGGATGATCCGGCAAGAAATGCTCTGATCCGGGTGCGTCGCCCAGGGACAGGCCAGCCCCCAAGGTGGAGAAAACGGTTAGTCCCATGACAAACGGTAAAAGGAACCAGATGATCCGGGAACTTGGCATCGCAGTCTCCTTCTCTTGTGGTCGGGGTCTATGTTCCCTCTTCCCCGGAATGGGGTCACCGTCCTTCTCGTTCCTGCGAGGTCCCCCGCTCCGCGAGACGCGCCGCTGGGCAAGATTTCGATCAATTTGCTTCGCGGTTGTTCCTTTGCAGCGTCAACTACCCAATGAGCAGAGCCTGGAACGGAGCCGGGGGTGAGGGTGGCTCGAATCGCTGCTGGTTTTTTCGATCGAGTCCGGCGGTGGCTTACCCTCACCCCAACCTCTCCCATAGGAATAGGGAATTCCCGGATTGGCTCTTCGTCGGGCATCTGTCCTTTAATGGTCATCTTTGGAGACGTTGTCGCTGCCGCCGGTCACAGGCGACGGAAGTAGATGTCCTTAAATTGAACCGTCATTGGAGGTCCTACGTGGACTTGTAGCGCCAGCCAGCCATGGACCGGCCGATTCGGATCACGATCCTCCACTTCGCACATAGTGACGCCATTGATTTTCAGGACGATGTGTCCCTTGTCGGCAATGAGGATGTACTCGTTCCAGTCCTCCGGTTTAACCATGTCGAGTAACTCCTTAGGATCTCCTAAAGTTCCCACGACCTGCCGCTTTCCACTTTCGTCGATAACAACCTTCTCGCCCCTTTCCGCTATAACACCACGTCCTAGGTATTCCATCAGGACCCCCGTCCAACGCCCGGAGGCATCGAAATCCGCCTGGGGACCGA
>JAKPII010000384.1 GCA_029549885.1 Planctomycetota bacterium | reverse complement strand
ACACCATATTTATTGAGTGAATACCCTACACGCCCCAGATTGTATGTCACCTTTGATCGGTTGTCAATTCTTTTGACGAGCCCGTTTGTTAAAGTATCGTGTGAGATGGGGCAAGGCCCTTTCCCTCGTGAGTGGCAATGGACCGATAGCGACGATGCCGAAGATGCTGGTTAACCGCGAGGAAATGGCAAGGCATGATGGTGGCAGCGATCCTGTGAGTAGGTCCTCGCAAAGCCACCTGCACAAAGTAATAATGATTCCGTTAATTTTTAGACGGCTACAGTGTGGTGTTCCGAAGCTATCCATATGTCCGCGGATTGATATTTCCTTAAAAACGGAGGACAACGCCGTGAGACTGTTTTTGATGACACTCATTTTTGGGACCGGTGCGGTGATGTGTAATCTGAGTTTTGGACAAGTGGTTTTTCCCGGAGAGCGGTGGGAAGAGGTAAGCCCCGCGTCCGTGGGCCTCGACAAAGGACGTCTCGACGAGGCGGCGATGATCCTCTCTACAAAAGTTGGCAGGGATGGGGCCAAGCGATTGGTGATTGTCCGTCATGGGCGAATAGTTTGGAAGGGTTCTGAGGCCGATGAGCGTCAGGGTGTCTGGTCCATGACAAAATCGTTTACCAGCACTGTGGCGGGTTTGCTTATTGCCAAGGGACGCTGCACCCTTGATACAAAGGTTGCTGATGTACTACCGGAGTTGAAAACGGCCTATCCCGAGGTGAGACTCCGTCATCTCTTGACTATGACAAGTGGTTACCGTGCGATGGGCGACGAGCCCCGTGGCGATTACCTACATGGACCGAGCGTTACACCCTTTGTTCCCAACCCAGAGCCCCTCTTTACCCCGCCGGGAACACAATACGCCTACTGGGATTCCGCCATGAATCTCCTCGGTTTGGTTCTCACGAAGTTGGCTGGGGCACCACTAAAGGAAGTCTTTCGGCGTCTGGTAGCCGAGCAAATCAGCATGAGCAATTGGGACTGGGGTGATTTTGGGGAGATCGATGGAATCGTTGTCAACGGCGGCGCCGGCAACATGAACCGGCACGTGAAGATTTCGGCCTGCGACATGGCCCGCTTTGGTTGGCTCATGCTTAATCGGGGACGCTGGCGGGACAAACAGATCGTCCCCGAGTGGTGGATTCAGGAGGCCACCCGTGTTCAAGTTCCCGCTACCCTGCCTTGGGCCCAACCCCAGAGTCAGATCGACGGAAGAGGCGTCTATGGATTCAACTGGTGGGTCAATGGAGTGGGGGCCAATGGTGAGAGAGCACTGCCGGCCGCACCGGTGGGTACCTTTTGGGCCTCTGGTCACAACAACAATCGCTGCTTTGTCATACCGGAGTGGGACATGGTAATCGTCCGCCTCGGTTTGGATGGCAGGGCTCCAGCCGAAAGTTGGAACGAGTTTCTCGCAAAGATCGGCGAGGCAATCCGAGAATAGTCGCGCGATCGCTCAACCTGGTTTTCGTTTTCGGTTGCTCGATTGTTAGTTGTTGGCGCTATAGGCGGACACGGTTGTCGCTAATATCCATCCGGGTTCCTTCATCCCAAACCCAGGCAGTACCTCGCAATCTGATTGACGAGAAAGCATGCCGAGAACCCAAGTATCAACGGCATGACTACGGCCACGACTGTCCATTTAACGCTTTTTGTCTCTGCATAAATGGTGTAAATCGTGGTGGAACATGGATTGTGCATCAAGCTGAACAGCATAAGACAGATGGCCGTGATTGGTGTCCACCCCGCTTGCCGAAGGACCTCGCCGGTCGCCGTCAAGTCCTCCGGTTCAAAGAGCACGCCGGCTTGAGCGCCCGCTAGGGTTACATCGCCAAGCAGTGCCGTCAACATCAAAACGGTCGGTATCACAATCTCGTTGGCAGGAATAGCAACTACGTAGGCCAGCAAGATAATTCCATTGAGGCCCACTGCCAACCCGATGGGATCAAGGAAACGAACAAGATACTCAGCCAGGGGCTGCGACCCAATATGAACATTGGCGATGAGCCAAATGACCAGGCCTGCCGGGAAGGCGAACACGACGGCTCGCCACAGCACGACCAATGTCCGGGTGACCAAAGAGGTATAGAGAGTCTGTAAGATTTGCGGGGGACGGTAGGGCGGTAACTCCAAGTGGAATGTGGATGGTTCCCCCTTCAAGACCGTTTGAGTGAGAAGTCGCGATGTAACAAGTGCCATCACAACGCCCAGCAAGGCGACGGCAATAACACCTCCGGCCGCCACAAAGCCGGCTAGGTAAGACGGTACGAGGCTTCCTAAAAAAACCGTGGCAAGGAGAATCTGTGTTGGCCATCGACCATTGCACAGTGAAAAGTTGTTCGTCAGGATTGCCACCAGGCGTTCCCGTGGACTATCAATGATTCGACAGGCAACGACTCCTGCCGCATTACAGCCGAAACCCATAGACATTGTTAAAGCCTGCTTGCCATGACCGCCCGCCCAGCGGAAGAGACGATCCAAGTTGAATGCCACCCGGGGAAGGTACCCGAGGTCCTCGAGCAACGTAAACAAAGGGAAAAAGATGGCCATTGGCGGCAGCATCACACTGATGACCCATGCCGTTGCCAGGTACCCCCCATCAAGGAATAGGCCAATCAGCCAGTTTGGCAAATGAACACCGACGGCAGCCGATCGCAGTAAGGGATGGAGGGTTTCCACCAAAAACCAGCTCAGCACTTGAGACGGATAATTGGCTCCCTGCACAGTGATCCAAATGACCACGACAAATAGGGCAATCATCGTCGGATAACCCCAGATGGGGCTTGTCAGGATGCTATCCAGTTTCTCGTCCCAAGTCGAAGAGACACCTTCCTTCCTTCGGACAGCCCGGTCTGCGATCCGACCCGCATGAGCGTAAATAGCTTCAACCAATGTTTGATGAGCATTAGGACCAATTTGCCACCGCCACGCTGAGGCCTTTGCAAGAATCCGTTCCCGCGAGTCTTCGGATGGTCCTTCATCCAGTGAAGGTGGTCGATTCTCGGTGGCAGAGTCTCGGCTCACTGCTTCGTGATTTTGCCGATGCAATTGGGCCAGTTCTCCCGTCCGAATGGCCTTGACGATGCGCTCGTCGCCATCCAGCAGCCTTATCGCGATCCAGCCGAGGTTTGTCAAATGGGGGAAAGCCCGCTCAAGTTCTTTTGTCAGATCCTGGACGGCCTCGCTTAGTTGAGGTGTACTGCCCCCCACCCGCAACGGGTGACATTGGATCTCCCCCGTGGCTACACCCTCAATCGCTTTCAAAAGCGTATCGATGCCGCGTCCAAATCGTGCTGAAGTGGCAACGACGGGAATACCCAATTCTGCAGCAAGCAGCTCGGTGTCAATGACCAGTCCGTGACGCTCGGCCTCATCGATCAAATTGACACAGAGAATAACGCGGTGTGTGATTTCAAGGACTTGCAGGGCTAGATTGAGATTCCTTTCCAATCTTGTTGCGTCCACTACAACGATCGTGACGTCGGGTTGTCCAAAAAGTAAAAAGTTGCGAGCAACCTCTTCATCGTAGCTCGTGGCAAGAAGGGAATAGGTGCCAGGCAGATCCACAATCTTGAAGCGTCGAGAACCAAACTCAAAAGAGCCCTCTGCCAAAGCCACCGTTTTACCCGCCCAGTTGCCGGTGTGCTGATGCAGCCCTGTCAAGGCGTTGAAAACAGTACTCTTGCCCGTGTTGGGATTTCCGGCCAGTGCGACGACAAAGTCTGCCGACCCTGCCTCGACGCCAAGCCGCCGCAACCGGAGCGTGGGCTTTGTGACACAATTCGGACAGGTGTTGCAAGAATTACCACGCTTCATGATATGGAAATCGGTACCTCACGTTGACGGAGTTGGCGATGTTTCATTTTCCCGCTTGACCAAAATGGAGGCCGCTTGGCTTTTTCGCAAGGCGATCAAGGTACTTCTGACCCGAAATGCCGTTGGGTCCCCACCGAGGCTCGAAAGTTCTGCCCGAACCTTTGTGCCGGGCACGAAACCCAAATCCAAGAGTCGCCTGCGGACCAATCCACGGCACAAGGGCGCGATGCCAACAACCACGGCCTCCTCCCCTAGCCTCAAATCCGCAAGTGTCGAAGGTTTTTTCTCCCACTGGGCAAACTCGTATCTGGGAATAGCCTTAACATTCAAGTTGGCCGCGGCCTGAGGTGACAAAACCACTGTTTCCCCATGATGACGAACCTGAATTTCCGTAGGGGCAAGCGTTTCAACTTGTAGCCGAGCACCGAGGTGTAATCCTCGATCAATAAGCTCCCGGTACGCAGATGCCGGTTCGTCTTCCATATGGGTGACTTCGACGAACTCTCCTGGGGACATTGAAGTTAATGGTTTCCCCAGGCGTCCCTGAGTCTCACCGCTGTCCGTAGGAATGGGATCACCGTGGGGATCAAATCGAGGATCCCCCAGCTGGGCAACCAACCCCTCGACGACGTCTTGTCTGGTCGTGTGTTCAAGGACATGTGCCCGGGCATGCCACTCGCTCGGATCGAGGCTCGTCCTTTCGGCGAGATACTTTTCCCACAGTCGGTGTAACCGCACCACCCGCAGTGCTTCTCGACGACCCTCTTCAGTGAGCACAATACGGTCACCGGAACGCCGAGCAAGGTCTCTTTCGACAAGCGCCTCGACAATGCGGTCAACGCACCGCTCCGGGACGTTCAACGTTTGGGCTAGGTCTCTCGGGCAGACCTGACTGCCTGCCTCTTCTTGCTCAAAAAGGATTTTCAGGGCGTCCTCCAGCAACACCCGCTTGCGAAAAAAGTAGCAGGCCGATTGAAACCATTGCCTGATGTGTGAAAAAAACGACAACCATGGCATATTTGTAGGACCTAGCCTCAATCAAGGGAAAAAGCATCCCCACCGAGTGGCGTGGGAGACGAAAACGCCCGTCGCAAAAGTTTCGTCGCCTTCTTGAATATTACCAAAAAAGTCCAGAGACCGACCTGACCAATCGTCCTCCGACATAGCCTACGATCGTCACACAACAGTTACTCTTGTTTGCGCAGGACAAGCGGAAGGATTCCCCTCACCTTCGTGGGAATAGCATAGACTTTATCCGCCGAAGTCACAAAAAGGGTGCGGAAGTCCTTACCACCAAAGACACAGTTGGAGGCATACGGAACGGATATCGTGCCCAGGTATTCACCGTTCTTGGTATAGACTTTGATTCCGGCACGACCGCAGGCGACATACAGATTGCCAAACTCATCGAGCGTCATCCCGTCAGGATGGGCACCCAGCTCAATCCACTTTGTTTCGTGAGCTAATTGCCCCGGACCAACAACATCATATCGATAAATGATCCCAGCAGCATTGTCAGCGAGATACAGGACCTTGTTGTCCGGCGTCAGCAGGATTCCATTGGGTTTGATACACACCTGCGAGACACGCGATACCGTCCCGTCTGCACGGACGTAATACACATCCTCCTTCATCAGGGAGGGCTGACCTCGGTGACGATAATTCGGATCCGTAAAGTAGAATCCATCCTGTTGGTCGATCGTCAGATCGTTCGGCTCGTTGAACGCCGTACCCTGGAACTCGCTTGCCAAGACGCGTTTTTTCTTGGTTTTGACGTCGAAGGCCACGATGCGACGTGCTGCTCCCTCGCAGACGTACAGCTCGCCTTTGCTATTGAACATCATGCCATTGGCGTCGGTGCTATCGTTAACGAATAGTTCCACACCTTGCCCCACACGATACACGTAGATGGAATCATTTTTGCCATCAGAAAAGTAAACATTACCTTCACCGTCGGCTGCCGGCCCTTCGGAGAACCCGTAACCAGAGCCGATAACCTGAGGTTCTGTTCCGGGCGCCACAATCTCTTCGATGGACTTGGGGGGCTCGTCACCGTAAACCAAGACCGGATAAACGATGACCGAGCCCAGGACCGCGAAAACCAACGCAATAGTCGCCTTCATATGACACCTCCACAGTTGCGAATACGTCTCGGCAGTATATGGGGCCTCGACGCAAAAAAACTAACTCACATATCCTTCCGGATGCGCCGAATGCCATCTCCAAGCGGTTTCGACCATTTCTTCAATCGTTGTGATTTGGGGCTTCCAGTTCAATTCTTTTCGAATTCTCGTTGCGTCCGCGTAAAGGATCGCCGGATCCCCTGCCCGCCGCGGGCCGTGCTCGACGGGAACTCTCTTGCCCGTCACTCGTTCCACAGCGTCAATCACCTCCTTGACGGAGTACCCTCGCCCGATACCAAGATTGTAAATGCGAGGTTGCCCGGGACAAAGCTTCTCCATCACCAGGATATGGGCGGCGCACAAGTCTTCAACGTGAATGTAATCCCGGATGCACGTTCCATCCGGCGTGGGGTAATCAGTCCCAAAGACAACGAACTTGTCACGACGACCCAGCAACGTCAAAAGAATCGAAGGGATGAGGTGCGTTTCCGGGCGATGATCTTCGCCCAAAGTGCCGTCACGTGAAGCCCCCGCTACATTGAAGTATCGAAGCGCGGCATAAGCAAACGTTGGATGGCTCGCGGCGTAGTCGGCCAGAATCTGTTCCACCATGAGCTTGGACCGACCATACGGATTAATGGGTTTTTGGGGGCAAGCCTCGGTGATGGGGATGGTGCTTGGCTCGCCATAGGTGGCGCAGGTGGAACTGAAAACAAATTTCTGAACGCCCACAGTCTCCATCGCTTGCAAGAGCCGAATCGTCGCGGAAACATTGTTCTCGTAATACATCAGCGGTTTTTCCACTGATTCGCCAACATAGGCAAGTGCGGCAAAATGCATCACACATTCAATCGAGTGCTTCTTCAGAATTTCGCAAAGACGTTCGATCTCACAGGCGGAAATCTGGTAAAAGGGAATATCGCTCGGTACGGCCTTCCGATGGCCGCGAGTAAGATTATCAACGACAATCGGGGTGTGCCCCTGCTCACGCAGCATTTTTACAGCATGGGAACCAATATACCCAGCACCGCCAACAACGAGGACCTGCATAAGTAATCTCCCGGAGATCTATTTTGGGTGTTTTCCTTTTCGGGTTCCTTTCCGCGTGGTGTTTTCTTGCTGTTGATTTGCGACGGTCGCTTAGCGAAAAGAGTCAAATCGCCCTTTGAGCCTATCCCGTAATCTCCCCTCGCCCGGTCGGCGGGAGAGGGGTCGGGGGTGAGGGTGGCTTGAATCGCTGCCGGTTTTCTCGATCGACTCTGGCGATCGATTGCCCTCGCCCTAACCCTCTCCCCGAGGGAGAGGAGGACTTTTGGGGATCGACTCTTAGCCAAAATACGACAACAGCGAAAACATTTAATCTAAACCGCCTTTCCTGGCTCAGCAAATGGGAGTCGATTAGCGGGATACGTTTTCACCGGTAGGGCCCAGAGTCGGGCGACGGCCCAGATCAAGCTAAAATAAAGTGAGTCTTAGCGATTTCTTATGGCGGCCTCGATTGTAAGTCGGATATCAGAAATCACCCCAATTGGGTTCGAATAATTTCGCTTGGCAAGGCAATATGGTTGCGGCAACGTTACGAGTTATCCTTGCACTAACGGCACGTGTTTTGAGCGGTGCAAGTGTCCGGTGGGTCGATTGTCAGCCAGACACCTGCCAGCGGGTGTATTTTGCAAACCACACAAGCCATCTCGATGCTGTCGTCATTTGGGCGGCGCTTCCTCCGCAGGTCAGGGCTGTGACGCGTCCGATCGCTGCCAAAGACTACTGGACTGCAAATCCAGTGCGGAGATATCTCTCTGTAGAGGTATTCAATGCCCTTCTCATTGACCGCCAGGAAATTAAGGTACATCATTCGCCGGTAAGCGATATCGTTTCGGCGATGGGCGACAAGTATTCGATTATTATCTTCCCTGAAGGTGGCAGGTCGTCTGGCCCTGAAGTTGGGCCTTTTAAGAGTGGCCTCTATTATCTCGCCAAGCGCCGGCCCGACCTCGAACTCGTGCCGGTTTTCCTCGATAACATGAATCGGATTCTTCCGCGAGGGGAGTTTCTTCCTGTTCCGCTGCTCACGCGCGTCATATTCGGACCACCAATGTGGCTTGAATCGGGCGAGCCAAAGCATTTGTTCCTTGAACGCGCACGGCAAGCGATTCTTCGCCTGAAAGAGGTTTAACCCACCTTTCGTGCCTCCCAAGAAAACCCCATTTTTCTCACCCGACGGGGAGAGGAGCGGGCGAAAAGTCGCATTCGCTTTGTCGTATTGCCTTGACTGTGTTGGGTTGTCCCCGAAAAATGCCAGCAGGGAGAGATCCTATTAAGTTTAGATTATTTAAGCAACTTTTACGAGTGTGGCCGTAGCTAATGACGCCTATTAAAACACCACGTTTGGCGATCGGAACGATTGACGAGGAAACAGACCCATGGTCATTCTTGCGGATTTTCCTCCAGGAGCTCACTTCACAAGGACTGCATGTGCAGACTTTTCTGTCTCAAGCGAGTTTCTTCGGATTTCAAAACCTTAAGCGGTGGTCGGGGGCGACACCGCGGCGGCTCGATAGCTGGCTCATGTCACCGGCGCGCTGTTGTGAGTCGTTCATTCGCGGTGTGGTTGGCGCGGACTTGGCTGTGGTGGTGGGGGAATACGAGCGGGGCGGTGGGTGTCACTTTGGTACTGGGCAGCACACGACGGATGAAAGGGCCTCGTTTCGAAATGTGAGAGGTCCGTGCCGTTTCCAAGCAGAGAAAGGTTCCGCCAAGGTAATATCACAAGGTCGGTCTCGTTCCGTATGCGGCGCGCCCGACGCCACCTCATTTTTTGGCCACCTCGACACCCTTTGTGATTGGCTAAGCCTTTCCAAGTTGGTAGTCTTTCGCGGGCAAGGTTATCATGAGTTCCTTGGCGAAGGTCCCCTTAGTGAGAAGGCGATGGATGGCGTGGTGGTTGTGGATGCCGATCCAGAGATAGCACCGCTCCAATATTTGCTCGACTTTGAAGTTTACTGTGGCTTACCTTTGGTCGGAATTCTCTATCCGAGGCCTCCGGAAAAATGTGACCCGATTAAGGGATTTTCGGTTTGGGCAGATGAACCAGCGCAGCTTTGGTGGAATGACCACCAGTTTCAGAGGATTCTTTTTCGGAGTGCTCAACGGCCATTTACCATCGAGGAGTGGCCGGTCTTGGATTATCGGGGCCGCATTACCGTTGCCCTTGCCAGGGATGCTGTTTTTGGGTGTTATTTTCCGGAGACCTTGGAATCGCTGGAACGCTGCGGGGCACGGATCGTGGATTTTTCTCCGGTCAAGGACGAACGCATCCCGGAAGATACCGACGTTATCTATCTCGGGTGTGGACAACCGGAACCTTATGCCGAAGATTTGGCGAACAATCACTGCTTGAAGGCCGCGATTCGGAACCATGTTCGTCGTGGGGGAAGGATTTACGCCGAAGGAGCCGGAGCTGCTTATTTGTGCCAGTGGATGGAAATCCAGCCGGGGCAGTTTGTCCGTGGTGTTGGTCTCTTTCCGGCTGCCGGGCGCCAATTGCCGCGATTTGGTGAGCCGCTACCAGTCACGGTGACCGTAGCTCGGCCAATGTGGTTGGCCAGCAGGGGGACCGTTTTGCGGGGTTATCGAAGCCCCAAATGGTGGTTCGAGCCGGAGCCGCTTTTGGCACCCGCGATAGCCGAACCTGGATTTGAGTACGACATCATCGGAAATGACAGAGTCGTCGCCTCCGTCATTCATTTGGACTTTGGGACGCACCCCGATCTTTTGGCGAGTTTCTTCGCTGCCAAACCTGAGTCACGGCTCCTTCCCAATCCCTGATCATCCATTACTTTCCACTAAACTTGATGAGACTGACCGGATGATAGCGAGCCAGACGTTCGGCACCCTTGAGGTCCGTCAACTCAATGACAAAGGCACACCCCACCACGATGCCTCCCGCCTTTTCGATCAATCGGCAACATGCTTCAACTGTTCCCCCGGTGGCTAGCAGGTCATCAACAACGAGCACCCGGGTACCCGGTGCGATGGCGTCCTTATGCATCTCCAAGGTATCGGTGCCGTATTCAAGGGTGTAACTGTGGGAAATAGTATCAGAGGGCAATTTGCCCGGCTTGCGAATGGGTACCAATCCCACATTAAGCTCGATCGCCAAAGGTGCCGCAAACAAAAACCCCCTCGCCTCTGCCGCGGCGATCATTTGGACATCTCGATTGCGGACCGCCTCGGAAAGATAGCGAATGGTCGCCTTCATCGCTTGAGGCGAAGCCAAAAGCGGTGTGATGTCCCGAAACAGGATCCCTGGCTTTGGAAAATCGGGAATGCTGCGGATAAATGGTTTCAGCTCGATCTCAGCGGCAGAACTCATTAACGTGGCTCCTAATACTCCTGGCTATACCCATGCGTCATTCTCAACTTTGTGATTCAAACCCACCATTATGGCGGGGAATCCTTTTTGTGTAAACGCCGTGGTCTTCTCGGGTGAGTGGGGCGGTTGGAGAGTTAGGAATGGGGTCAGCGAAACCATTGTTGGCCTGATTCGGATCTCTTGACACGGTCCATCTTGCGGCGCAGTGTCACTCGATGAATTCCCAGGGCGCGGGCGGCATTCACATACTGGCCGCCGTAGTGCTGAAGGACGGTCTCGAACAACACGGGCTCCACGATATCAAGAAACTCCTGGTGAATGTGACCTACCGCTTGGCCCGTCTTAAGGACATCTTGTGTCCATTGTCGCACGCAATCCTGCAAATTACTCGCAACAGCGGTAACTTGCGAGGATGCCTGCGGAAGGGGAGGTGGTAGCAGGTCGGGGTGGAGTAGTCCTCCTCGACAAAGGATCAAGGCGTGTTCCAGAGCACTTCGGAGTTCTCTGACATTACCCCACCAGGGACGACTCAAAAGTGCAGCCATGAACTCTGGGGTCCAATGGGGGACCGGTTTCTCCATCCTTCGACACAATTCCTTGAGGAAGAATTTCGTTAGTGGTTCTATGTCTTCCGGTCGTTCCCGTAAAGGTGGTACGCGGATCTCAAAGGTGATCAACCGATAATACAAGTCGTGGCGAAACTTCCCCTCCGCCACGAGTTTTCTGAGATCTCGGTGCGTTGCCGAAATGATGCGAAAATCGCAAGGAATCGGACGGACAGCCCCGACAGGTGTCACCTCCTGATATTCAATGGCACGTAACAGTTTTACCTGCAAATTAAGGGGAATCTCGGCAACCTCATCGATAAACAGCGTTCCCCCGTGGGCCCTTTGTAAAAGCCCGACATGGTCGTAGTCCGCACCCGTGAACGCACCACGAACGTGTCCGAACAACTCGCTTTCCGCAAGCGATGGGCTCAGGGCCGCAATGTGGGCGGCAACGAGTGGACCCTTCCGCCGGTGGCTAAAACCGTGGATGGACCGCGCCACCAATTCCTTTCCCGTTCCACTTTCACCTACGATATGAACGGCGGCATCGGTCGGGGCAACCATGGCAATTTGCTTAAAGACTTGTTGCATCGCCGGCGAGACCCCTACGATTTGCGGCCAACTTCTTTCCTCCAACTCGCCGGTCTTTTCGTCTGTCGGTGTAGACAAACGAGATGCCACAGCCCGTTCGATGGCTCGCGCAACAACCTTTAGGTCAAACGGCTTCGTCAGGTACTCAAAGGCGCCCTGGCGGACCGCCTCGACGGCGACTTCAACATCTCCATAGGCGGTAATTACGACAACCGGGCCTTCCCAACCTTTTTTCTTTAGCTCTTGCATGGCGTCGAGGCCCGTCATTCCCGGCAGCCGGACATCCATCACAACGACGTCGGGGTTCGTTGATAAGACACGGCTAAGGGCCTCCTCTGCTGTGGCAACCGATTCAGCCGTATGGCCGAGCTGTTCGGCGATCCTTTTCAGTCCCCAGCAAATATCTGGTTGATCATCCACAATGAGAATATGACCCATATCTGGCGAACTCCGTGGCGCTCCAAGCCCCATCTTTTGGCGTGTTAAGAATGATTCGGAAGCTCGAACACGAATTGCGTTCGACCGTTTTCTCTTCTCCAAATGATTCTTCCATTATGTTGTTCGGCGATAAGCTGTGCGACGAATAGTCCCAGCCCAATCCCGTCTGATTTCGAGGTCACGGGCTTCTTAAGCAGGTCCTTTGCCACATTTGCAGGCGGTCCCGGGCCATTGTCTTCGACCACAAGTTGGATGACACCTTCCTCCGAACGCCGCAGGGCCACAGTAACCACAGGCTCATCACGTACCCCTTGGACCGCCTCAAGAGCATTCATGACAAGGTTTGTCGTCAATTGTTCAAGCGAGGCACGATGCCCCGTGACCACACATGGTTTTTGGGGCATTTCAACGCGGAGCTGCACGCCGGCGTGCTGAAAGGCTGGCCGAAGCAGGTCGAGCACACTTTCGAGCACCTGCGCATAGTCGAGAGGTTCTTTCTCCAATTCGGCGAACGCACGCAATGAAAGGAATTGCCGCAAAACAGAATCAATCAATCTTACCTGCCGCAATGCGACGAGAAGATCCTTATCATTTTGATTGGGATGGCACCGCTCACCATGCAGCTCGATGGCCATCCTTAGGGCCGTTAAGAGATTCCGCAACTGATGTCCGAGTCCCAGCGCGAACTGATGCGCGGCCTGTAAACGGGCCTCTTGCCGAACACTTTGTTCGTAGCCGCGACGCTCGGTAATCAGTCGTTGGATAGCCTCTGCCAACGCGTGTGTTTCATCGTCGGTCTTGGGTAGCGCGATGTCACTTTGCAAGTCGTGGGCTGCTTTGATCGTTTGCTCAGTCAAACTAACCAGAGGTTGGCTGATATGCCGCGCAATTCCAATCGATAAAAGGAAGCCAATCACAACTGCTGCAACAGTTGCTAACAAGGTAGGGAGAACAACCTGTTGAAGTTCCCTAAGCAACGCTGTTTCCTCCTGAAGAACGATCACGCGATCAATGGGGGCAGCCCCGCCTCTGGCAGCCAGAACGGAGACGATGACTATTTGATAATGCGTTCCTCCAAGGTTAAGAGACCTCGGATGAGAGGATGAGTCCGCATTACCGTGCTTGGCGACCAACGCCGCCAACAACCCTTCATCCTCGTTACTGAGCTTGAGCGTACTGTCGATAACCGCGCCTCTCGTGGATAGGGAAATAAACTCCATCCCAGAAAGGCCACTGAGTTGTGCCAGCACCGTGCGATGGAGAGGAAATGCCCCGTGCTTGATGATCTCACAGACACGGCGAAGCTCTTCCCGGTAACGGTTCTTGATTTGCGCACTCCAAATGAGCCCCATGCCCAGGCTTGCGATGAGGCTGCTCAAGACCGAGATAAGAATCATGGAGCCCAAAATCTGCCGCGTGATGGGCCGCCAAAGATGATGCCAGAGTGATAGTTTCATGCCGGGTACCTGTCAAATCGGGATAAGCTGAAGACCCTATCAATGGCGCGAGTTACCCCGATGGTTCTTTCGGAAAACGCATTACGTGCAAGCTTCGTCTCATCCTATCTTCTATCCTGGTGTGGGGTCACCCGTTTCTCAAGTCTCGGGATTTTCTGGCTACATAATTCGAGACACCGGCGTGGGCTTGACTTCTCTTAACGCCCTTTCAATAACTGGGGCATGTTAGCCCTGAAGGCGAGGAATCCCTAGCGTGTTTGTCGGACGGGATGGCGTCGGCGGGGCTTGGACTGACGCCGAGCTACATATCCTCAACTATTGCGAGCAAGATGGAGGTCCAATAATGGGTCATCAATATTTAGCGCTGAAAGTCTTGTTACTTTTTTGGGCGGGGGGATTGTCGCTCTTTGCTCAAACAGCCGAGTCCTCAGAAAACGCCCGTTCCAAACTGCCTAACTTTGTTATCATCCTTGCTGATGATCTGGGTTATGCCGATGTTGGTTTTCAAGGGTGTCAAGATATTCCCACACCTAATCTTGACACTTTGGCCCGGGAGGGAATTCGTTGTACCCAGGGTTATGTTTCGCATCCTTTTTGTAGTCCGACACGCGCAGGACTGATGACGGCACGGTACCAGCAGCGGTTTGGACACGAGAATAATCCCAAGTATGATCCCAATGATCCGGTGGCGGGCTTGCCAGTATCTCAAGTCACGGTGGCGGACGTATTAAGCCGGGCCGGTTATGTGACGGGAGCCGTTGGGAAATGGCATTTGGGGGCAGCACCTCACTTTCATCCCTTACGGCGCGGATTTCAAGAGTATTTCGGATTGATTGGCGGAGGACATGATTACTTCCGTGTAGGACCGCCGGGCGAAAGCCGCGAGTATTTCATTCCCCTTCAGCGAAATACCGAGCCTGAGGCATTCCAGGGATACTTGACAGACGTCCTTACAGCGGAGGGCGTGGCATTTATCCGCAGACATCACCAAGTGCCGTTCTTTCTATACTTAGCCTATAACGCCCCTCATACGCCGTTGCAGGCGCCGGAAAGCTGGCTGCAACGTGTTAGCCATATCGAAGACCCTACACGCCGAAGTTACGCCGCCATGGTGGCTGCCCTGGATGAAGGAGTGGGCCGGGTCTGTGCCGCGCTAAAAGAACTGGGACTGGAGGAACGAACGCTTGTCTTCTTTTTGAGCGACAATGGCGGCCCGGTAGAGGTCACACACGCCAGCAATGCCCCATTACGTGGTGCAAAAGGTTCTGTCTATGAAGGCGGCATTCGTGTACCGTTTATCATTCGCTGGACGGGGACTCTTCCCCCGAGAACCACCTATGAGCAGCCCGTGATTTCCTTGGACATTCCTGCCACAATCGTTGCGGTGGCCGACACGGCATTTCCTACGGAATCGGCGGTCGATGGAGTAAATCTCTTGCCGTACTTGCAAGGGCAGCGTCACGATCCGCCACACAAGTCGCTCTTCTGGCGAACAGGGGGAGGCATCAATTGGGCGGTCCGCAGCGGCGATTGGAAACTTGTGAAGGTTGGGCAGCAGGCCGAAGAACTTTACAACATCGGAGAGGATATTTCAGAAACAAAGAATGTCAGTCACCAGCATCCCGAAATTGTTCTGGAAATTCGCCGTCAATACGAGACATGGAACCAGAAGAACATTGCTCCCATTTTTGAAGGCCCTCGCCGTGCCCGGCCCGCTGGCAACAAGCTCCAAAAAGACGCCAACCGCGCTTCAGCTCAACCGTAGCTAAGTAACGTGTCGAACATGACGACTTGTGGTAAAGAATTTGGACCATTACTCCACTGTTTTTCATGGGTTTAAGTGGTCAACAGAAAAGACGTCCGAAGCTAATGGAGCACAGCCAATGGTAACATCTCGGTGCAGGGCACGGTGGACGATCTTCTGGTTTCTGGTTTGCGCTACCCCGCTATGTAGTGACGAGCCAACGCAGCGGACACAGCACCCGCCGGTTCGCTGGATGGCATTTCATTCATACCTGCGAGACCTCGCGACGGTCAAACGATTTGGTGAATTAGGAATTCATACCGTGACTTGTTTTCCGGCAAACACCTTGTCGTCCGTGGGTGTCCCATATAGTCCCTATCCACCGATTTGGCTTGGGCCGAACATGTATGATTTTGCCTTGTTAGACAGGCAATTACAGGAGATTCTCGCTGCTAATCCCCGGGCGGTATCCCATCCGTTTGCCCCAGCGATGTACGAGGATCGAAGAACTCTTTTCGGCAAAGACGTTAGCTGAGAATGCAACGGAGTTCGTTGTGGAATGCGACAAACCCACTACTGTCTTCTGCCGACTTTACAACGAATGATAGGTGGTTATCGGTTGGGATAACCGCTCACAGTGTCCCTCCACCAAAAGATAACCGCATAAGGGGGCAAGGGATTCTTACAAAGATTGTGGGTGAGATGATTTTCAAGTGCGATCCACTTGGGATCAAATCGAGCGTGAAAGGAACTTTGGATTGGCACGGGCGAGGACCATCTTCAATAACAAATCGCTTTCAGGTGACAATAGGTCAGGATAAACTGGACAGTCAAGGGTTTCGCTGAAACACGACGGCAAGTGGATTCGAGGAGGTCATTACCTTATGCAACTACGGACGTACACGCATGGGATGCTGGTCAGTTTTCTGATTCTCACGTCTCTGTCGCTCAGTTGCCGCTCGCAGACTGGTGAGGGGATAGCTCGCGAGAAAAAGTTAACGATAGCCGTCATTCCCAAGAGTACTGGGGCTGAGTTTTGGGAAACCGTTGAAGAAGGGGCACGGGAGGCCGCCGAGAGATTAAACGTTCAGATGAAATGGGAAGGACCGTTGACAGAGACAGAACTCGCCGAGCAAAACAAGATTATCGAGAACATGATTAGCTTGCAGGTCGATGGTATTGCCTTGGCGCCGTTGAATCGCACGGCCCAGCGTCGCACTGTCGAACGGGCAGTTCAGGCTGGGATTCCGGTGGTGATCTTTGACTCTGAAATCGACGGTGATGCCCACGTCAGTTTTGTGGCAACCAATAACAAACAAGGGGGAGTTTTGGCGGCTCAGCACCTGGCAGAGCTTTTGGGGGAGAAAAAAGGGCGGGTGATGGTTTTGCGCTTTGTTCAAGGGACCGGAAGCACCGAGGCGCGGGCAGAAGGCTTCATCGAAACGGCAAAAGCGGCGGGGTTCGAGATTGTTGCCGACCCCTATCCCGAGGACGCCACCGTAGCTGGGTGCAAGAAAACGGCGGCTAACACCTTGGAAGGCTTCGTTAAGAATAACGAACTTCAACTGGACGGGATCTTTGCTTGCAACGACCGTTCCACGTTGGGAATGCTGGCCGCTTTGGATGACCTTCGAAAAAGTGGCGTAAAAGTCAATGCCAAGTTCATCGGCTTTGATTTTACCCCTCGCCTTGTAGAGGCCATCCAACAAGGTGACATTGATGCCTTAATCGCGCAGAATCCGCGAAAGATGGGGCGATTGGCGGTAGAGACACTTGTCTCATACTTGCGGGGGCAGCAAGTTCCTAAGTACATCGACACGGGTGTTGAGGTGGTCACTCGCAGTCGCCTGGAAAGTGATCCTGCGATAAGGCAATTGGTGGGTCTTAAGGACAAATGATCCAAGCGGTCAGTGACAGGTCATCCTGCGTCGTTGCAAGATGAGCGTATGTGACATTTGATCGAGCCAGGACAATTCAGACGAAATAGCACTGGTCGCAATGACACAACCTGCGGCCGGCAAAACGCTATGGTGCGACCCAAGATAACTCCGATAGCAGCTTCCCTCACTCCCTCTGTGGAGGTGCCACGTCTTCGCATGGATGGCATCTGCAAGCGGTTTGGTGCCACAATCGCCCTTGAGAATGTGAGCCTTGAGGTCCTACCGGGAGAGGTCCATGCCTTGGTGGGTGAGAATGGGGCGGGCAAGAGCACCCTGATGAAAATCCTCTCCGGGGCGATACCGCCAGATCGGGGAACTATGTGGCTGGACGGTGAACCCTTTGCCCCGCTTCATCCGCTGGATGCACGGCGGCATGGGATTGCGATGATCTATCAGGAATTGTCCCTGGCCCCACATCTTTCGGTCATGGAGAATATCCTCCTCGGCATGGAACCTCATCGCGGTGGGTTTATCCGCTGGGGGCAAATGAAACGCCGTGCTGAAGAGGCGCTTTCCCAACTAGGTTTAAGTGATTTACCACTTTCGGTACCCGTGCGGGCGTTGCCGCCGGGTCTTCAGCAGATGGTTGAAATTGCCCGCGCACTGGTTACTCAGGCCAGGGTCGTTGTCCTCGATGAACCGACAAGCAGCCTGACCCAGGATGATGTTGTTCGGCTCTTCGACCTGGTAAAACGTCTGCGAGAACGTGGGCTGTCTGTCATTTATATTTCTCACTTCCTTGAGGAGGTGAAACAGATCAGTGATCGGTTCACGGTATTGCGGGATGGGCATTCTGTTGGTACCGGCTCGACCGCAAGCACGCCCGTCGACCAGATAGTCCGTATGATGGTGGGCCGCGAGATCACCGAGTTGTATCCGCGGCGGACGCGAACGCGCGGAGAGGTGGTTTTGGAAATCAGGGGTCTAACTGGGATTGATAAGCCAAGAGATGTCAGTTTAACACTCCACCGAGGTGAAATCGTTGGAATTGCAGGACTGATTGGATCCGGCCGAACGGAACTATTGCGGGCAATTTTCGGTTTACAACCCATCACGCAAGGATTGGTTCGGGTGGGAGTCCTTTCTGGTTGGGCCGACCCGGGAAAACGTTGGCGCCAAGGGGTGGGATTCGTGAGCGAAGACCGCAAGCGGGAAGGATTGGCGATGGGGCTGTCAATTTCGGCTAATATGACATTACCCCGCTTGGATTATTTAGGACCATGGGGATTGATTCTCCCTTCCCGGGAGAGGCAGATGGCGGAACGATGGATTCAAAGTTTGGCCATCAAGTGTCAAGGACCGGGTCAGCCGGTCTGGGCACTCTCTGGGGGCACGCAGCAGAAGGTGGCCTTGTCGAGACTACTCTACGCAAATGTGGATGTCTTGATTCTGGACGAGCCAACACGAGGTATCGATGTAGGGTCCAAGGCCCAAATCTATCGTCTAATTGCTCAGGCTGCGGAGGGATCACCGGAATACGGTACACGTCCGAGGGCGGTCCTAATGGTATCCAGTTACTTACCGGAGCTTCTCGGATTGTGCGATCGGATTGCCGTCATGTATCGGGGACAACTTGTGGCCTGTGCCCCCGTAGGTGATTGGACAGAACATAAACTGATGCTTGCAGCAACTGGTCAAACTTCCGAACTTGCCGAACACCAATGAGCGAGACACCGAAAAAGCGTGCGACGAGTCTGCGGCAAAGTGAAAGGTGGAATGCTTCCTTTTTGAGCACTCTGGGCCGATTTACGGCACTTATAGTGGTCTTCCTATTTTTTGCCATTTTGGTGGAAGGGGGAAAATTTTATTCGCCCCGCAACCTCGAAAACATCCTTCGGCAGAGTGCCGTCTATGCCACGGCCTCCCTTGGTATGACGATGGTGATCATTGCTGCCGGGATCGATCTTTCTATTGGATCGATCATCGCTCTTAGTCTCGTGACTGTTGCATGGATTCTGGATTACCACTATTTGGTCCCGACAGCCGATGGGGGAATGGAGACCGTCTATCTCATTCGCGTCTATCCTGTCGTTTTGCCGTGGATTGCCCTGCTCGCCGGTATTGGCGTAGGGACCTTGGCGGGATTTGTGAACGGCGTGACCATTGTTAGGCTGAGGCTCGTTCCATTTATTGTGACCCTGGGCACAATGGGCATCTTTCGCGGTCTGGCAAAGGGGCTTGCCGAGGAGAAAGACATCTATCCTCATGAAGACACCTGGCTTACGCAGCTTATGGATCCGACGCTCACGTCCCAGGATGTTCACTGGCGGATGTGGATTCTCCCTCCGGGGGTGTGGATCCTTATTGCCGCAGCGATATTTGCGGCGGTCCTCCTTCGGTACACGCGATTGGGGCGATACATGTACGCCATTGGCTCAAACGAGGAAACGGCACGGCTTTGCGGGGTCCCCGTCGGCCGAGTCAAGGTGGTGACCTACACGCTGGCGGGTTTTTTTGGTGGGCTGGCAGGGCTTATGCAGTTTTCCTTCATCGGCGGCATCGGCCAGCCAACTTCGGCTGTGGCCTACGAGCTTTTCGTCATCGCTGCGGTTGTGATCGGCGGGGGGAGCCTCATGGGCGGTCAGGGCTCCATCTTGGGAAGCGTCATCGGTGCCCTCATCATAACAATTCTTTATATGGGCGGCCAACAGATGGGTTGGCCCAAGTGGGTGCAAGAAGCGGTCATCGGTGTGATCATCATTGCGGCTGTCGTGATCGACAGGCTCAGACAGCAAAAAACGGGATAGGTGCTCCCCAACGCTAATTAGTCGGCTTCCACCGCGATAAACGCCCCATCGCTCAGAGCGTTCTTCTGGGGATGAATGGCGGGCCGGATCGTGTTTGGCCGAATATACCCTTCGATCTGCCGACCGGCATAACTTATACCGTCGGAAAAATTGTCAGGCCGTACCCCTATTCGGGGGAGAACCATCCTTTTCCGCGTCCGTTAAGTCCTCAAGTTTTCCCCTGACCGCAAAACTTGCAACCTATAGTTTGAGTGACGAGCCGCGGTCACGACTTATCGCTCGTGGGTGAGACGAAAGAGACTCGTCTGGTCGGCTTATCGTCGCAGGTGATTGATACTCTTGTCCCGTGTATGGCGCAACCTAATTGCCTGCACAGCGCGATGCGCAAACAAACACCGATGAGTAGCAACTTTGGTGAGGTATTCCATGAGTCGGTTTGCACTTGTCAGGGGGGATGGCTGCGCAAGTGGGACGGGCGGACGTACCACTCTGAGGACAAAATCTCATAACCATCCTTCCGCCCCTGGACGTTGCGTGCGAAAAGGCTGTTCGCGGAAATCGAATAACCTCCGCATAGCTGTCGAACAGCTCGAATCGCGTGAGCTCCTATCGGTTACACCCCTTGATCCTCTCTTATCGATGGGACTTGCTGAAACGGGCCCCACTACCCCCTCCTCGACAGTCTCGCCAATCCATATTGATTGGACGACGTTTTCCCAAACTGAGACCGGTTATTGGCGAGCTTACGGCCGCGTCGCGGTCTCCGGCATTCCACAGGTACAAGCCGTTGGCGCCGGTAACATTGTGGTGTTGGATGGGTCGGATTTGTGGTTATCTACGGGTGACCCGGTCGTCCCCGTTTCCTCGTCCCTACTTGTCTTGCCGAAAGGGACACAAATTGCCAACGTACGGATCGCTGCGACGGGTAACCAGGTTGTCCTTGCCTCCGGTGCCGAACTCGTCGTTGCGCCAAATCCTGTGCCGTTTGATTCTGATGAGTTGCCGGGAGCGTTGTGGACAGAGGTTCTCGATCGATCACTCACACTCGAAAACACTGTGCATTTCAAGACCTTTTCCTGGGGCGGTTACTCCCTGGCGAGTGTGGCAGTTACCCCGGTGGTGTATGACCAAGCCACCTCGACCCTGTCTTACTACGAAGAGATCGAGTTTGAGCTGAGCTTACAAAACAACATCGCGGGAGAAACGCTCCCGGTTGTGGATCAGCAACTAGCTAGCCAATTGGCCGGGCTGGTGGCAAATCCTGAAGTGCTTCAAACCTACCAGATCCTCACCCCGACATCGACGGATTTATATGAATACGTTGTCATTACAAACGCTAGTTTGAGTTCGGAGTTCTTGCCCCTTGTTCAGGACAAGGTAAGACGGGGAATTACAGCCCGACTGGTAACCACCGAATGGATCGCCCAAAACTACACTGGCACGGAAACCGGCGACTTGGCCGATCGCATTCGGGATTTCATTCGTGATTCCTATTTGCGGCATGGGACCCGTTGGGTCCTTTTGGCCGGTGATTCCGAGATCATCCCTGCCCGCGGTGTGCATGTCACTGTAGGCAACATAAGCGACAGCAACCTTGCCACAGATATGTATTATGCCTGCTTGGATGGCCCATGGAATGCAGACGGTGACAACCTTTGGGGAGAACCTACAGATGGTCTGGGCGGGGCCGACATTGACCTAGTCCCCGAAGTCTTTGTGGGGCGTGCGCCGGTGAGTTCAGTTGTTGAGGCACGCAACTTCGTGACCAAGACCCTCACCTATACCAATGTGGCTCATCCGAATCTAGAAAGTGCCTTGCTCCTAGGCGAAAAACTCGACAGCATCACTCAGGGAAGCACTTCTAACGAAATCATCCGGCAACAGGCGATCCCCTCGAACTGGAACATCACGACACTTTATGATGGGGCCACTTCGGCCTGGACGACGTCGCAGGTTATAGCGAGCCTTAATGCTTCACCGAATATTGTGCATCATTTGGGACATGCTAATTCGGGTTACGTCGCGAGGATGACGACCTCGCAAGTTGCCCTGCTGCAGAACGCGTTTCCTTACATTATGTATTCGCAGGGCTGTGACGCCGGTTCCTTTGACACTCGCGATATTGCGGTGGCCGAGCAACACGTCATTGCCCCGGCAGGTGCGGTCGCCGTTATTATGAACACTCGGTACGGTTGGTATGTGCCGGGAGCCAGCCCCGGTGGGAGTCACGATTATGCCTTGGCATTCTTTAAGGCCATCTTCAATGAACATAAAACCCGCTTGGGTGAAGCCTTTATCGAATCGAAGATTGATAATCTTTTCCGCCTGACCGCTGGTGGTGCCTATCGCTGGATTCACCTCAGTTGCACGCTCTTCGGTGATCCCGAACTGGTTATCCAGACCCATGACTGGCAACCGCCAGGTAACTCACAGATTGCCGGTTACGTTTACCAAGACCTTAACGCCAATGGATCGTTCGATATCGGAGAGCCCGGGGTGGCGGGCGCCATTGTTTATCTTGACCTTGACCAGGATGGCCGACGCGATCAGGGAGCAACGACATTCACACAATCGACGCCCCAAACCCTGGTGGACTACGGAACAACACTCTCCAGGTTAACGGTTTCTGGGGTGGGTAAAGTTCACACACTGCTTGTTTCGGTTAATATTACCCACACCTACGATGCCGACCTGTTGTTGACCCTCATCAGCCCCTCCGGACGCCGTGTCAGGCTTGCCTCGAATGTCGGTGGGTCAGGGGATAATTTTGTCGGCACAGTCTTCGATGATTCCGCTCCCCAGCTCATCGGGCAAGGAGTCGCACCGTTTACGGGGTCCTTCCGGCCTGAAGAACCCTTGTCCCTGTTCACCGGCGAAGACGCCGACGGTGTCTGGACCCTTGAGGTCCGAGACACAATGTACTGGGACACTGGCGTCCTCAATGATTGGTCACTAACGTTTGTGTACGACGAACCTTATGTCGTGACCCAGGCGGACGGTAGCTACGTCTTTTCTGGTCTGCCCGCGGGAACATACACGGTGTGTTACGAACTTCCATCTCAGGAATCGTTGCCGCCGTTTGCCAATACCGGCCGAACGGTGAGCGTGGCCCGCAACCAAACGGTCACCGGCGTCAATTTTGCAAGTCCATCTGCCTCATCGATTATCAATCTGGGCTATGTCACTGATATAATTGTACAAATTGGCGGGCAGCCACAATCACTCTATCGTTTTTCCACGCGACATGAGGGAATTGTGTCGCTGTTACTGGCGTCATCTCCTGAGGCAGCAGGTGGGCAAGTCTTTGTGTATAGCGCCCAAGGCCGACTGTTGTCTGGCGAGATGACCGCAACTACGAACGGCCGATGGGATTGGCAGGTCGGAGCGAACGAGGACTATTTTCTGGTTTTTAGTGGGT